>CAIWHP010000093.1 GCA_903912445.1 uncultured Lentisphaerota bacterium | reverse complement strand
CTGTTGGCCTCGCAGCCCGGCAGCACGCACAAGAGCGCGCCCATCAGCATCCCGCCCGCCGCCAGCCATAGTGTTGTTTTCATCGCGCCTCTCCTGGGTTAAACCCTGCTCACGGCAACAGCTCGAAGTTGACCCATAACCATCACTGGCCCATCTCGATCCCAAACCCGGCCTCGAAGGTGTGGTTGGCCGTCACATGGGCGAAGGTATAAGTCCCCCCAGTCTGCTGGGCAAGCGCAACCGGAACCCAGCCCCCCCCATCGATCCGGTAGACCAGCCAATAGGAGGGCACCGTTCCTCCACCGATCGGCGTGACCGTGATGGTTACGCTGCCGCCATCGGCCACCGTTTGCGACATGGGCGAGACGGTGCCGTCTCCGGTGGATAAGGGGAATCTGCTAGCCGTAATCGTCCATGTCGGCACCGTGGCGGCCAAGGCTGATTTCACAAGCAGGTCGGACCTGGTGACCGACTCCAAGGCCGGCAGGGCAAACGCCACACCCAAGGCGGCCTTCTTGATAAACTCCCGCCGCGCATAAAGCCCGGCAGGGCGAGCTAGCTTCTTTTTCTGAACCTCCATAATCAGCTCCCTTCCTTTGAATTGAACATTAGCATGTCTTATATCTACCCGCGGTCATTTTTGCATCATTGTTGCCATGAACTGAACAGATACACACTGGGTGGAAAGGAGGGGGGCGCGTCGGAGTTATAGCGCTGGTCAAATTTATAGTTTTTATGAAACCCTTGAAAGGGATGGAAGAATGTGGCCGCATGGCCGATGACCCCGCGTGAATATTGGCTCATCCCTCCGAACAGGTTGATGAACTTGTTGCCGATGTCCATTGCATTCGCGTCGGCATTGAACCCGTTCGTCGTAATCAGGATCGACGCATGTATATTGATCGAATTAGTGCCTTGAACATTCACGCTATCCCCTGCCAGCAAACCCAGCATATCATGAACGGAAGAATAATTAAAATTCGTACTCCAAGGATTCGGATTGATGCCACTGGCCGAATTAAAAACAAGGTCTCCCATTATATTGATCGAGTGCCGGGAGGCCAGAGTAACCTGGCCATTCACAACGCCTTGGACATAGACATCCTGATCCACATAGATGGTGCCATTCAGGTCCGGCAGGTTCCGGGACTGCACCACACGGGAGGACCTGTTCGAGTATGTCACAGAACCATTCTGGTTGAAGGTGAACGTATAGCCATTCGTTGCCCCCCCCTCCAACGCCAGGCCACCCGCGCGGGCATTGGTCTGTATGTCGGTGACGTGATCGCCAAACTGACCTTGGATATCCAGCGGCGCGGCGTTCAGGGCCAGACCACCCTGCCAGACTGCATTGTACTCATTCGTTGTCGGCGTCCACAGACCACCGCCTGTCAGCCGATAATCGGCACTATTGGTCGCAGAACTGGCCAATTGATAAAACACGGGGCCGGGGGGGCCCAAGATGTGCAACCGGTCATCGGTATAGATCGGACCATCCAACGTGTCGCCGGTTGCAAAGTAGACACCATTCTCGCTATGTGACGCATGCAGATTGCTCGCATAGTTCAGCAAGCGCGCATGGATCGTGACACTATTCGTACTCTGCCCACGGGCCCTCCCCACCGACGTGATAATATACTTCTGCAGCGCATGTGCGTTATTGTCCCAAGCGGGCTCATCCAGAATACTCACGGTATAGCTCCCCATGCTCGTCGTGCCCGCGAGTACATTGGTCCCCCAGAGCATGCCGCCGAGCCCATTCGGGTTAGGAATCTGCGTATATCGCTTACGCTTCATTTGTCCCAAGGTCTTGGCCTGCTCAATACCGGCCTCTGCGGCCCAGAACGCAGTCGCGTCATTGATGTCCCGCGCCACCGCGATGCCCACCTCTGCGCTGAGGCTGTAAAACGTGACGGTCAACACCGCCACCACCAGCATAAGGATCAGCACCGCGGCAAGCACCGCCCCCGCCCGGTTATTCTTTTGCTGATCCGGTTTCACGCCTAATTCCTCGGGAAAATGGTATTCGTGAACTGCAGGCCCGTGTTCAGGGAACTGTCCGTCAAATTCAACCATACGCCCACGTTGGTGGAGGAAAGATTACAGGTGAAGCCAGCCACCCCTTTCCGAACGAGATCCAGGCCCGCGCCGCCACGCATCGTGTAAACCAGTCGGTCGCCGGTCTTCGTGAACCGCCAGCCCTCCACATTGTTCGTATCCTTGACCGATAGATATGTATTGGAGCCTCCCCAGAGCATGTTCGTCGCTGTGCCGCCGCGGATCACCCGGGTGAGGGTGTTCATGGCCAGGGCGCCGTCGCGTTGCATATCCGCAACCATCTGCATCTGCGTCCACCCTCTGTAGTTGAAGTATAAAATCGCCCCCATCGTTACGCCCAGAACGGCCACACTCAGCAGGCCGACCGTGACTTCCACCATCGTGAGCCCGGCCCGGCGCTGAGTATGGGTGAGCGTTATCATAAGTCCTGCTCAGGGCCCCTTCATGGTCTGCAGCGTCACCACGTCGCGTTCGGTCCGATATTGAACCGAAGCTGTCACCCGGAGATAGTCGTACGTCGTCAAACCACCGTCAGCATCCAGGTATTGGAGCGTGGTGAAGAGAGGCATCTGTTTGCCACCGACTGACACGGTTTCACCTGAACCCACCGCAAATTGGCCGCTCGCATTCCGGATAACGGAATTAACATTGCTGTTTACCGGGATCAAGGCCACCAGCACCCCATACGCTGTGGAGCGTATTTCCTCCAACCTGCTGTTCGCCAACCCCAGCGCAATGCGGCGATTTTTCTGAATCGCGAGCCCGGCCCCGGTCTGATAGAGCGCCGAAACTCCTGCAATGGCTATGATCGCCAGAAGCAAACAGGCCGTCACGACCTCAATCAGCGAAGCGCCCCGCGGCCCGGCCTGTCGCACCTTGGTATTCATGCGCTGCTTCCCTATCACTTGAACCTGATGACCCGGATACGGCCCTGTTGGTTGTCGAACGTCACCTGATGCGGCTCAATCTTGACGACCTTGAAACCCGCCACACTCCCGCCCACGCCGAGGATGCGGTTGTTGACGCACACCAGAATCCGCTCCTTGTTCGAGATGATTCCCGTAACCCGCAACTGGGGTTCGGGAGACGGCGGTGGCGTCGCGACGGATGGTTTTTCAATCGTGATCGCGGCCGGCGCCACGGGGGGCGCGGTGTCCACGACAGCGGGGGGGGGCAGCGGCGGCGGCAGCTTGGCCTTGAACGCCTGAATCGCTGTTTCCAAATTAAACTCCAAGGCGGCCGAACGCCTTTGCAGGGAGGCCAGCGTGCCGTGAACCCGTGCCAGCAGCACCTGGCTTTCAGCCGCGGTCGGTTTTCTAGGTATGCGATCCAATCTTTGCCCGGCTATGAAGCCACCGCAGATGGCCAGCAGCAGCGCCAGCACCGTCACGGGTGCCGCCGCCTGCGAGATGACTTTGATAACCTCTATACGCATAGCTACATCCATCCCCGGGCGCTCATGGCGGAATCACGAGATAGCGGAAGGCCAGCTCGACGGCAAAGCTGTTCTCCTCCGCAACCTTGTGCGAGGTCAGGCGCACATAGTCCAAACACAACAAGCGCTCGGAGGATTGCACGGCGTGCAGGAACGTTGCGATCGCCGGAACATCGCCCGCTCCGTTGAGCGCCACACGAAACTGGCTCATGCCGTTCACGACACCGCTCTTCTCCACAAACAGCGAATCGAGGCGGAACCCATCCCGCTGAACCAGGTTGTGCAGCTTGGTTCCCAGGGTTTCCACGATACTGTCACCCTGCTCGGGCGTGAGCGCGATGCCACGCGTCGTGTTCCGCGCCACGGCCAATTCCGCAACCATGTCCGGCACCACTTGGGCCAGCGACAGCTGCCAATCCAGCACGGCCTGGGCATGCCGGCAATAGGCGCCGAGGCCCACCTGCAAGGCGAGCGCCGCCAGCGGGAGGACCAGCAGCCATAACCCCGACAAAAACGCCCGCTTATGATCATCAAGCCACGAAACCATAAATCTATTCCTGTTGCCGCAACGTGCCCTCAAAATGCTCCACAAAGACCTTGCGCCCGCGGATGTTTTTTTGCTGCGAAGTGACGAGCCTGATGTTCTGGACCCGTTTGGCCAGGTGGGGGTCATTATTCCAAGCAGCCAGCAACATGCTTGACTGGGCTGCATGATTTGTAGGCTTGATCGGCATGATCAGGTCGAGCCGCACGCTGCCGGCCTTTTGATCTACCACCAGATTGTCGAGGGAACTATCCGGCGACAAGGGCGTGACCAGTCCCAGCAAAATAGGGGCCAGAACAATGCGCTGCCCCAAAAACTCATCGGCGCGCGCCAGTTTTTCAGCGGTCCGCTCCAAATCCCCGTACAAGGTTTTCACGTGCTGGGCGATGTTGTGCGCCGACGCTGCATTGGTAAGCAGGGGCTGCTCCAGGCGCACCACCAATGACCGCTGCGCCGACAATTTCACGATGGATTGTGTCCCATGGTAGCAAACCGTGACCAGCGCCGCCCCGCAGCAGAGAACGTAGCCCAGCAACGCCCAACGGACCAGCTTGCGGCGGGACCGTGGCATTACAGCATCCTTGATCAGGTTGATCTCAAAACTTGCCATGTTAACCGTTGATCCTCATAGCCAAGCCTATACTGATGACCGAAAGGGGCAGGTGCGCATCATCCTGCCAAGCCGCCCGAGCGGCACGCGTCACATGGAAACCTGGCTCCCGCCGCGGATCCCACTGCTCCACCGGAAGCGCCAAGGCTTCCTGCAGGTGCTCCCTCAGCTCCCGGGCACGCAGGATCGGCCCCACAAGCACCAGCTTCCGCACCGACGCTTGAGACAGTTTGAACTCAAAATACTTCAATTCATTGCGGATATTATCTACAAGTCGGTCCCAGTCCTGTTCCCAGACGCGCGTCGGCGAATAGATGGATCGGGCATGTAGGAAGCGGTTGTCTCCCAATAGGGCCAGATCGACACAATGGTCCTGCAGGTTAACCAGACCCACCGCTTCGCCCGTCTGGCCGTCGCCATGAAAAGCCAGGAACAAGTTGGCAAGCGCGGTACTCCTCACATCGAGGATGACCGGTTGCAGACCGGCCGCCGCCAGCAGCCCCAGCTGTCGTTGCGCGTCCCGCTTGGGGACTGCCACGAAGAAGCCCTCCACCTGATCCTCCCTTGGTTGAGAGACGGGCCTCCCTGGCTGGCGAAACAGATGCCAATCCAAATAGTACTGCTCAACCGGCAGCTGAAACTCCTCCTCGACGGCCAACCGGAGTGTCGACCGAAGCTCGGCGTCCGTCAGGAAAGGGTATCTGAAATGGCGCACCAGCAGCGTCGGGCTGCGCTGACCGTAACAAACCGAAGTGCAGGACAACTGGTGCTGCCGCCACAGGGTGTGAATGACACGCGCCACCTCCTGGTCAGTGGCGTCCTGGACCAGTTCCATAACCCCAGCGTTCCGCACCTCCCAATGCCCCTTGGACTTGCGGCGGAGACGGACAGCCGAGACGGATCGCTCGCTGACATCCAGCCCCGCCACACCATCTTCCGCCATCAACATTGTCCACGGCATCGTCATCCGACCCCTCCTCAAGAAGCGGCACAGATGGCCACAGGATTCTGCGATCATCCGTGACCATCCGTGCCCGCGACGGACCGTCTCAATATCCGGTTCGCACGAAGGTGCCCGATTCGTCCAGAGTAACCGTCAGCCCCGCCACCTCAGCCTTGTTCGCGCTGGTGGATTGGTCGCCCCGGCAGCGGACCGTGTAGGAATTGCTGGCAACACTTTGCAGGTCATAGGCATTGCCATCGAACCACCGGCCTGCAATGTCATTCGTGGTGACCCCTGGGATATTGGTGATCGACCCGGTGGAAAGACTCGCGCCGCTGCGGTCCTTATTGTAGGCACCAGACTCTGCATAGAGCGTCCGCAGGGACGAACGCAGCATCCCCAGCCCGGCCTCCGCCTCGGTCATCATGGCCCGCTTTTTGTTGCTGCCCATCAACGGGATGGCCACGGCGGCCAGGATGGCCACAATGATGGCCACGATCATCAGTTCCACGAGTGTAAAACCACTCTTGTTTGATTTCAGCTTCATCGGTCTATCCTTTTGTTGGTTGTTATCTCCGACACTTGCTTGCAGGCCTTCGAGCCTGAAGGCCCTCCGGCTTGACTCCATTTTCATACGGCTATCCTTCGCCTGTTTGACACCTGCCTGACCTGCTGTGCTGCCAGCCCCGACACCCCCTTTCCCTAGTGTGTGCTCGCCGTGCCCATCATGAAAATCGGCATATAGATGGCGAGCACCACCACCAGCACAATGCCGCCAAAGAAACAGATAAGGATCGGCTCGAACAGCGCCGTGGCCACGAGGATGGATCCCTCCACCTGGTCCTCATAGACATCGGATATTTTTTCCAATACCTCCGGCAATCTCCCTGATTGCTCGCCCACCCCCACCATGTTAACCACCAGCCGGGGGAACACTTTTTCCTGGGCCAGGCTGGCGGCAATATCGGCGCCGCCCATCACCCGCTCCCGGGCCGACAGCACGGCGCGCTCCATCACCCGGTTGGCACTGACCCTCGCAATGAGTTCCATGGCACTGGTCACCGGCACGCCACCCCGGATCATGATAGCCAGGTTCCGGCAGACCCGCGCCGTGATGTATTTGCGCAGGCAGGTGCCCCAGAGGGGCAGCTGTAACTTCAGGGCGTCAATCTGCAAGCGGCCGGCCGGCGTGCGCCGGTAGAGGCACAGGAGGGCGATGGCCGCGGACGCCGCCAGCAGCAACAGTGCCAGATGATCCAAGACGAACTGATTGAGCCCAAAAACAACGCGGGTGATCAGCGGCAACTGGGCCTTGAAGCCGGAGAAGATCGCCTGGAATTTGGGCAGGATGAAGAAGGTCATGATGCCGCACACGAGGACAAAAAAGACGGCCACAAAGATGGGGTAAGCCGTAATACTGGCGATCTTGCGCCGCAACCGCTCGCTGCGTTCCAAGTAGCCAGCCATCTGGTTCAGCGTCTGCGTCAGGCTGCCCGACTCTTCCGCGGCGGCCACCAGCGAAACCATCAGCGTATCGAAGACCCGCGGTTGCAGCGCCAAGGCCTGCGAAAAGGTTTTCCCGGCATGCAGCAAATCGATCAGGCGATAGATGCTCAGACGCAGGCCGGGATGATCCAGGTCGACGGCGATGGTTTCCAAGGCATCCCGCAAAGGCACGCCCGCGTTGATGGTGATCGAGAGCTGGCGGCAAAAGATCGCCATATCCGCCAGCCGGATTCGCGCCAAGGGCGCGAAGCGGTGCCGCGGGGCTCGCGGCGCCGCGGACCGCAGGTGGGCCGCATCCGGGCCCGCGGCAGGATGGCCCGGGAAAACGCCGCGCGCCAGTTCGATGACGGTCAACGCCTGTTCGCGCAACAGGGCCATCGCTTCATAGCGCGAGTCGGCCATGACCGAGGAGCGAACGGTGTCGCCCTTATCATTCTTCGCAATATAAGTGAACTGCTCCATACCTTGTCCACGCTAGACTTGATCCAATTCCGAAACCTTGATGACCTCCGCCACGGTGGTGAGGCCGAGTTTGATTTTATTCAACCCATTGGCAAAGAGGGTCTGCATACCTTCATCGCGGGCCTTCTGGCGGATGGTGGAGACATCCGTGCCGTCAAAAATCATCTTCCGGAGAGGCTCGGTGACCTCCAGAAACTCGAAGATGCCCTTGCGGCCACGGAACCCTGTCCGCCGGCACCGTGCACAGCCGACACTCCGGTAGAACGTCCAGGTACCGGCATCGGCACGCTCACGGGTCACGGGGAGGAGCTGCTCCGGCTCCAGCGGGTACGGCTGTTTACATTCGCGGCACAGAACCCGGACCAGGCGCTGGGCGATCACCAGCTTGATGGTAGCCGCAATCAGGTAAGGCTGGACACCGATATCCTTCAATCGGCTGAAGGCCGAGGTGGCGTCGTTGGTGTGCAGCGTGCTCAACACCAGATGGCCCGTGAGCGAGGCCCGCATGGCGATGTCCGCCGTATCGGCATCGCGAATCTCGCCGATCATGATGATGTTGGGATCCTGGCGCAGGATGGCCCGCAGCGCCGACGCAAAGTCCAGGCCGATTTTCGGCTTGATCGGCATCTGGTTCACGCCGGGGACGAGGTACTCCACCGGATCTTCCACCGTTTGGATATTTTTCTCCGGGCTCTTGAGATAGTTCAACGCGCTATAGAGCGTCGTGGTTTTGCCGCTGCCCGTGGGCCCGGTGAGCAAGACGATGCCGTGGGGCAACCGGAGGATGCGCTGGAAGTTCTGCAGCATGTCCTCGTCGAAGCCGATATCGCGCATATCCACGATGAGCGCCTGCTTGTCCAGAATGCGCAGCACCAGTTTCTCCCCGTACACCTCCGGCAGCGAGGAAACGCGCACGTCCACCTCGTGCTGGTCCACCTTGAACTTGAAGCGCCCGTCAAGCGGGAGGCGCCGCTCCGCGATATCCATGACGGAGAGAATTTTGATCCGGGTGACAATGCCATGGTAGAGGTGCTTGGGCGGCGGGGTGATCTCATGCAGGATGCCATCAATGCGCAACCTGATATTGGCCCCCTTTTCGCCGGGCTCCAAATGAATGTCGCTGGCGTGGTCACGGACCGCCTGCATGAGGAGCAGGTTCACAAAACGGACGACCGGCGCATCGTTGGCCTGCACCAACAGTTGTTCCTCATTGGCCTCGGCCAGGCCCGCCTCGGCCCCGGGCGCCTCCAGCTTGACGATATCCTCCAAGCTCCGTTCAATGTGGGCATCTTGGCGGTAAAATTTATCGATGACAGTCTGGATCTGTTCCTTCGTGCCCACGGTCCGGTGAATATCCAGCTGCGTCAAGGATCGCACCGTGGCGAGGGCTTCTGAGTTCAACGGATCGCTCATGACCAGCGTCAGGGCGGACTCCCCATTTTTCTTCATCGGAAACAGGCAATAACGGCGGGCAATGGCGACCGGGATCAGGCCGATCTCCTCGGGTTCGAGCCGGAAATCCTCCTCCATCTTGAACACCGGGATGTTCAACTGCAACGCCAGCGCCCAGACGATGTCCTCCGTCTTCGCCATGTTCTGCGCGATCAGGATTTCGCCCAGCAGGTGCTTGGTCGTGTGCTGGATTTCCAGCGCCCGGCCCAGTTGCTCCTGCGTAAGCTTGCCCGCTGCCAGCAGGATCTTGCCCAGCGGTGCCGAGGTGATCAGCATCTTGCCTAGCTGTGACGCGTTCATGCTTGCTCCGCCCCCGTCTTCAACTCGCGTTTGCCGGCCCGCGCGGTCGACCGCATGAATTCCTTGGGGCGCGGGGACCGGCTGAGCGCCTCGTCGAACCCGATGAGCTTCTGATCGTGGAGGCGCCGCAGCGTTTCGTTCATGGTGACCATGCCTTCCGACTGGCTGGTCTCGACCACGGAATAGATCTGCTGGATCTGCCGCTCGCGGATCAGGTTGCGCACGGCATGATTGACCCGCAGGATCTCATAGGCCAGGATCCGGCGCTGCCGGTCGCTGCTGATGATCAACTGCTGGGCGATCACGCCGATGAGCACCTGGGACAGCTGCATGTAGATCTGGTCCTGCTGCCCCGCCGGAAAAATATCCACCATGCGGTTGATCGCATGAGACGTGTCCTGCGTGTGCAACGTGGCCAGGATCAGGTGCCCGGTCTCCGCCAGCGTCAACACCAGCTGGACCGTTTCCAGGTCCCGCATCTCGCCGACCATGATCACGTCCGGCGACTGCCGGAAGACGCCCCGGAGCGCCTCTTGGAAAGAACGTGCGTCCGTGCCGATTTCCCGCTGATCAATGACGCTCAGGCGGTGGGCGTGTACATATTCGATGGGGTCTTCCAGGCAGACGACATGGAGGTGCCGGGTCTGGTTGATGAAATCGATCATCGCGGCCAGCGTGGTGGACTTGCCACTGCCGGCGGGCCCGGTGATCAGCACCAGCCCGTGTGGCTGCAGGGCAAAGTCCTTGGCCAACGCCGGCAGGCCCAGCATCGCGAACGAGGGGATGGTCGCCGGGATATTCCGGATCGCGATGGCCACGGCATCTTTCTGCACGTAGATGTTGATGCGAAAGCGCAGGCCGCCGCGGAACTCCTTCGAGAGGTCTATATTCTTGACCTCTCGAAACAGTTTCCGTTGCGCGGGATTCATAAGGCTCTCGGCCATGCCGCGGGTATCCTCCGCCCGCAGCACCTCCGCCCCGCCTGGGCACAACAAGCCGTTGACGCGCAATTGGGGGACAGCACCTGCCGTCAGAATCAAATCCGACGCGCCGGCAGTCCGCACCTGCTCGACCAGATCCTCCAAGGTGACTTTCAACCTGCACCTCTTAAGGAAACCCACATGAATCGAATTTCTTCCTGCATATCAAGCCGCCTGTGCCCTCCCCTGCGCCGCCTTCTGTATGCACAGCCCATCGTGCTCCCTCTCAATTGCGCTGCTCCAAGAGAAACCCTGCTATCCCTTTCGAACTTCCTGAACACTCGGGCCTCCCGAAATCAAGCCTTCGACCATACATCCATGACTGGCCTGACTATCCCCAATTGCGGATTCATTCTAGGATCAAGGTGCAGGATTGTGTATCAGACGTCCGCCTTAATTCGCATATAAGGGGAAGTCCTACACTCAGATGCCCTGGGGATGACGTTCACGTCACGCAGGAATGACAGGTGCACGGCTATTTGCGCGGATCCGGCTTCCTGAACTTCGACAGCCACTGCATAGCGCGCCGCGGCAGCGCGCGCCAGCGGACATCGTGGCGCAGGCCACCTGAGCAGGCAGCCAGGACCGTTGACAAGCCGGAAGGCCGTTCGCTTCAGGGCAGGAAGAGGTTCCCAGCCATGTGGACCTCCTGCAGCAAGGCGCCGCTCGGATCGGGTGCAATGTAGTCACACGGGCTGTTCGTCGCGGCGCCGACGAAGGTGTTATTCTGAATCAGGATGTTCCGGGGGAGCAGGTGCTGCTTCGGGCGCGGATAGATGCCGATGGCGATGCGGGCATCGTTGTGCTCGAAGCGATTGCTGGCGATCAGGATGTTCCTGGCCCGACCGTAGCCGGCGGGGGTCGCGCCTGTTGTTTCGACATCCGCAGCCATCAGCGAAAGCGGCCACGCGAAATAGTTGCGCGACGCCTTCAGGTTGCGGAACGTGTTTTCGATCACCACATGGTCCGCACCCTCGACACGAAGGCCGCCGGTGTTGGGCTGCCCGTGCCCATCGAAGGTGTTGCCCTGCACCAGCACGCGGTCGCCGGCGCGAATATTGACCGAGCCCTGGCATTCCACAAACGTGTTGTTGCGCATGAAAATATCGGAGGCCTTGAGCGTGAAGAGCTCCTCGCTCTCGACGGCATAGGCTGCGATGTGGTTGCCTTGGATGAGCGCGCCGGCGGGCCGGGCGCGCTCGCCGCTCCAGCCGATCTGGATCAACTCGTAGCCGTTCTGCCGGTCCACCATCGGCCGGTTGACGAAACGATTGTTCAAGATGTGGAGTTGGAGGAGTTCCGCCTGCGGCAACTCCTGGGCCGAGAGCATCTGCCCGTGGTTCTTGAGATCGGCGAACGTGGAATTGGCCACGGTGTTGCCGGGCCCGTTCACGGTCATGTACCACACGCGGATGTGCGCCCAGTCGGCCGGCGCGGCGGAGTTGCAGTTCTCAATCCTGATACGGTTGACGATACACTGTGAGGCCGGATGCTCCTTGCCGTTGCCGAGTCGGAAAATGACCGTGCCGGTCTTGGTCGCCACAATGTCCTTGAAGACCAGGTCCATGACGACGAGATGTTCGCCGAAGAACGCCACGCTGGCCGTGCCGGTGAAGACCACGCTGCCCGGCTTTTCGGCCCGAATGAGAATCGGGGCCTGCGCCGTGCCGTGCGCGCCAAACTTGATCTGGCAGGTATCCTTCCACGCGGAGCCGGTGAGCACCACCTGATCGCCGGGCTGCACCTGTTCCGACAGCGCCCGGAACTCCTGGGCGTTGCTGACGCGATGCACCTTGCCGGTGAACAGGCCACAGCGCTCGATGCCCTCCGCTTCGATCTTGATCAGCCGCGGGTCGATCGGCCGCTGGCGGTCTTCGCGGAGCGGGTTCTTCAGCCCCGCATCGGCGAGGATTTTATGGAGGGAAGCATCCAGCGCCGAGGTGTCGGCAAGCAGCGGCGCAGCGCCGGCGCTACCAGCCAATAACCAGCCGCAAACGGCGACCCACTTCATGACTCATCCTTTCGGCGGCAAACCGCCCTGACAGCAGATCCCGCCCAGCATCAGGAGCGGAGGCGGATTTGCCGTTGGGTCCGCAAGACCGGACCGCGCGGTCACTCTGTTGAACCGTCTCGTCATCCGCCCGCGGGGCGGCGGCGCGAAATCCTCGCGCTTTTCCAAACCTTGGAAATTTCTGCGGGCTATTTTCCAAGGCTTGGAAAAATCAGCGGGCCAGCTTGGCCAAGGCGAAGGCGTAGGCGCCGATGGCGACGGCTTCGCTGGTGCCGAGGCGCGACATGCCCACCGCGGTGCGCGGCATGGGGTCAAAGGCGACCTGGCGGCTGGTGCCGGGGATCGTGATCACGCGCTTGTCGCCCTTGAGGAACGCGGCGCGCTGCGCGGGGTCTTCGAAGTTGAACGCCTTCTGCACGAGCCGGTGCTGGTCGCCGCCGGGCTTGTGATAGACATCGTTCATCGCATCGACGAGCGGCTGCAGGAACAGCTCGCTGGCCCCGGAGACGCCACCACCGACCACGACAAGGCTGTCCACGAGCGTGACCGCCTGCGCAATCGCATCGCCAGCGACTTCGCCCAGCTGGCGGAACGCCTCGATGGCGGCGGCCTGATTGCCGGGCGCCTTGCCCATGCCGATGTCGAAAATCACCTTGGGCTCAGGCGCCTGCTCGAAGGCGATACCGGTCTTGGCGGCGAAGACGCGGCGGACGGCGCGGATGCTGCAGCCTTCCTCGGCGTTGGCATTGGCGTCGAGCTTGTGGCGCAGGAGCCACGCCTCGCCGCCGGCAGAGTTGTCACCGATGTACAGCTCGCCGTCGCGCACGATGCCGCCGCCGAAGCCGGTGCCGAGCGTCACGCCGAAGAGGTTGTGGTAGCGCTTGGGGCTGCCGGCTTTCCCGAGCTCGGCGTTGACGGCGGGCAGCAGGCCCGCGATCGCCTCGCCGTAGACAAAAAGGTCGCCGTCGTTATTGATGAACACGGGAATCTTGAACTTCTCCTCCAGCATCGGACCGAGCGCGATGCCGCCGCGGAACGCAGGCAAATTGGGGAGGTCACCGATGATGCCGGCGGGATAGTCCGCCGGGCCGGGGAACGCGAAGCTGATCGCGACCGGCGGCGCAGGGAGCCTGGCCTTCACCTGCTCGAAGCCCTTGACGACATTGCCGAGGCAGCGCTCCAGGTTGTCGGCCTCGGTCGGGACGTAGATATAGTCCATCAGCAGCTTGTCGCCGGCGATGGCGGAGAACTTGAGATTCGTGCCGCCCGCGTCGAGCGTCATCACGATGCGTTGATCGGTCGCGGTGTTCAGTTTCATTTCTGCATCCGCCTTCGTTCGATGTTGAATGTGCGATGTTCGAAGTTCTCTTCAGGCCGTCGCCTTCTTGCCGCCCTTGAGCGAAATCAGCAGCAGGTAGGCGAAGCAGGCGGCCGGGACAACGAAAGCCAAAGCGCCGAGCTTCATGTCCACCATCTGACCCATGAGCAGCGGGACGATCGCGCCGCCGGAGATGGCCATGCACATCAGGCCGCTGAGTTCGCTGGCGCGCTCGGGCTTCTCCTCGACGGTGATGGAGAAGAGCATCGGCCAGATGTTCGCAAAGCCGAAACCGGCCGCGATGACGCCGACGATGGCGAGTTGCTTCGAGCCGGTCGCCAGCAGGCCGGCGCCGATCACGCCGAGCAGCGCGGAGAGGCGGAAGAAGTTACGCGGGGTCATCAGCGAAACGATGAAGCCGCCGAGGATGCGGCCGACGGTCAGGATGCCGAAGAACATGGTCGGGCCGAACTTGTTCGCCGCGGCCTCCTCCAGGCCGATCTCCTTGAGCAGCGGGAGGAGGAACCGCGCCATGCAGACCTCGGCCCCGACATAGAGGAAGATGCCGAGCACGGCCAGCGCGAAGACCGGCTCCTTGAGCAGGCCGAGGCTGGAGCCGATGCTGGGCGGCGTGTCGGCCTTGGTTTCGTCCACCTTGATCAGCGCCACACCAATGAACGTCACCGCCATGAGGACGAAGAACACCGGGAACATCCCGCGCCAGCCCATGCTCTGGAACAGGGCGATCGCGGTGATGGCGCCGACGAGGTAGGTCGAGGCCGTACTGCCGAGGCCTTTGATGCCCTGCGCGAAGGAGAGGTTGCGGCTGTAGGCGCCGGCCGGGCTCACGTCGCGCATAATCGGGTTGCCGGCGACCTGCAGGAACGTGGTGCCGATGCCGAGCACAAAGATGCAGGCGAGCAGCGTGGCAAAGCCCGGCTCCATCAGGCTGGGCAACAGCATGGCGCCGGCGTTGAGGCCGAGGCCGAGCAGGAGCAGCTTCTTCTTGCCGATGCGCCCGGCGAGCAGGCCGCCCGGCACGCTGAAGGCCGCGAAGGCGATGAACACGAAGAACGACAGCAGCGTGGCCATCGTGTTGCTGAGCTGGTAGTGGGTCTTCACGGCGTCGGACATCGGTCCCATGGCATCGGCCACGCCCATGACGAGGAAGGCCAGAAAAATCGGTAACGTTTTCATCGCAGCTGCTCCTATGGTTGGTTTGCCGCCCACGCGGGACGCGCGTTTGTAGCGCGTGCGCCCCCCGCAAGGCAAGCCGTTTGCTCGCTTTTCCAAGGGTTGGAAACCCCACGGTGCGCTTTTCCCAAGGATTGGAAAAGATGGGAGGCGGAGCCGCGTGCTGCGGGCTTACCCGGCTGCGGGGCCGCTGGGTTCGCTGCCAGCTTCGCCGCCGCCATCGTCGCCCTCGGGGTCGCCGTCGTCCTGCTCTTCGGCCTCGTCCTCCCGGTGCCGGCGCTCGGCGCGGGTCAGCGGGGAGATGACGAGGACCAACTCGCCTTTGACCGCGCGGCCGTTGAATTTGGCAATCAGTTCGGCCGGCGTGCCGACGAGGCTTTCCTCGAACTGTTTGGTCAGCTCGCGGCCGAGGTAGAGGGTGCGGTCGCGCAGCGCGGCGTCCATCTCGGCGAGCAGTTTGAGCAGGCGGTAGGGCGACTCGTAGATGACGACCGGGCGGTCACAGCCGGCCAGCTCGGCCAAACGGCTCTTGCGCGCGTTGCTGCCGCGCGGCAGGAAGCCCTCGAACAGGAAGCCGGCGCCGCCAAAGCCGCAGAGCGATATCGCCATCGCCACGGCGCAGGGGCCCGGTAGCGCGGTCACGTAGACCCCGGCGGTCCGGGCGGCGGCGACGAGGCGCGCGCCGGGATCGGAGATGGCCGGCGTGCCGGCATCGGTCACCAGCGCGACCGCGGTGCCGTTGCGGATCTTGTCGAGGATCAAGTCCACCCGGGCCGCCTCGTTGAACTTGTGGCAGCTGACCAGCGGCGCATGGAGCCCGTGATGGTCGCACAGCTTGCGGGTCCAGCGGGTGTCCTCGGCGACGATGAGCCCGGCCGCGCGCAGGGTCTCCAGCGCGCGCAGGGTGATATCCGCCAGGTTGCCGATGGGCGTGGCGACGACGTAGAGACCGGGTTGCATGTCTTCGTTTCCTCTTGGGCTGGCTGCCGCAGGCGCGAATTATGGCACAGCACATGGGGCTTTGCAAACCCCCGGGCCTCCGCTATGCTGCCGTTTTTCATGCGGGCAAATTCACCGAAGGGGAGCGGATGACAACGACATTGATTGCGTTGCCGGAGGCGGTGCTGGAGGGACGGACCTCCGTTGAGGGGGCGTTGTATCATCGGCGCTCGTTGCGGGAATTTTCCCCCGAAACCCTGCCCCTCGCCGCGCTGGGGCAGCTGCTGTGGGCGGCGCAAGGCGTGACGGCGCTGGGCGGCTATCGCACGGCTCCCTCGGCGGGGGCGCTCTATCCGCTGGAACTCTACGTGGCCGTGGGCCAGGTCCACGATCTGCCCCCGGGCCTCTATCACTATCAACCGCAAGCCCACGCGCTCCGCAAGGTGTCGGGGCATGATCCGCGCCGCGACCTCGGCGCCGCCGCCCTCGGCCAGACGTGGCTGCAGGGAGCCCCGGCCATCCTGGTGCTGACCGGTGTCGTGGAGCGCGTCGCGGCAAAATACGGGGCGCAGCTCGGCCGGCGTTTCATGTTCATGGAGGCGGGCCACGTGGTGCAAAATAGCGCCCTGCAGGCCACGGCGCTGGGCCTCGGCAGCGTGGTGGTGGCCGCGTTCGACGAGGAGCGCGTGCGGCAGATTCTCAAGCTCAAGCCGGAGGAAGCACCGCTCGTCCTGCAGCCGTTCGGCAAACCGTGAGACGGCGGCGCTGGTCCTGAAAACATTTTGCGGTTTTTCCTTCCCACCATCGGGAGGATGTGATTATATCCCGCGCGAATTATAAGGAGCAAATAGTTATGAAAGCATGGCAGTATTTAGTGACCGTCGTCTTGGGCGCGGCGTGCCTGATTTTGGCACTCGCCGTGATCAAGACCGGCAAGGCCAACCAAGGGCTGCAGACCGAACTGCAGCGCCAGCAGATGGACATCAACAACGCCCAGCGCGTCATGCAGATGGGTAACAGCATCCTGCAGGACATGGGCTTCGTGGCCACGCGCAACGAGAAGATGCATAAGCTGCTGGGCGACAACGGATGGAACATCCAGGTACAGGCGACGCCCCCGGCGGCCACCGGAACCACCAGCCCCAAGAAAGCGGTGACACAATGAACGACCAGATCCAAACCGAGAAACCGGCCAACCCCTTCCTGCCGATCGCCCTCGTGGCGATCAGCATCATCTGCTTCCTCGGCCCGACGGCCTGGGATGCGAGCCGGATCAAGACCGATCTGACGGCGGCCCGCGACCAGCAGGCCGCCGGCCTGGCCCAATCGCAGCCGAGCATGGCGCGCTTCCAGAAGGTCATGATGGACCTGCTGCAATTGGCGCAAACGGACGCCGATGCGAAGCAGATCATCGCCAAATACGGCATCGCGGTCCAGCAGCCTCCCCAGGCCCAGCCCCCGCGCTAAATGCTCCTGCGGCAACGCCGCAAAACCTACCACGTCGCCCACCCGGGCGGCGTGGTTTTTTTATGGTCGCGGGACTCCGCTGCGCCCCACCCCACCCCCGGCGCGCGCCACCCGCCCAGCCCCTCGCCGGCGCGCGCGCCGGGGCACGTTCCCCGGCAGCGCCCGAATAATATGTTTGCTTGGGCGCGCAACGCCATGTAAAGTCCGCGCCCGCGAACTTTATAGCAACGCGATTACAGGAGAAAAATCATGGGTGACATGCTGCGACGTAACAAGAACCTGCGCCGGCCCCGCAAGAGCGGTACGGAGCGCCGCCGCCGCGAACAGACGCATCGGAAGCGCCTCGTCGCGTTGGGCGTTCCGGTGGAACAACTCCGGACGATGGATGCCGTGCAAATGCGCGCGCTGCTCAAGGTCAAAACCAAAGGGCACCGGGCCGCCGCCTGACGCGGCGGCGGGAGCACATTCCACGCTTGCAATAAAACCCGCTTGCGCTAGAGTGCGCCCGCCAATTTTTCTGTCCGCCAAGGTGGCGGTCAAAAAATGGAGCAATGAGGACATCATGAAGACAACAATTCGTACGGCGTGTGCAGCTTTGGCCGTGGCAGCCCTGTGTGGTTGCGGCGTACCCAAGGAAGAGCACCAGAAACTGCAGGACGAGTGCGCTGCCGTTAAACAGCAGTTTGCCCGCGCGCAGCAGGACATCCAGGCACTCAAAGGCGCTCTGGACCAGAAGGACGCCGAGACCGCCGGTTTGAGCCAGCAGTTCCAGGCGCAAAAGACGGCCTACGAGGCCTTGATCAAGCGTCAAGCCGGCTTGATCGAAGCGGCTGCCAAGGGCAAGGGCACCAGCAGCACCAACGGCAAGAGCGCCGCCCCGGTCGCCAAGGGCAAGGCCTCATCCAAGACGCCGGCCAAGAAAGCCGCACACTAACGCAGCCCTACGGACTGCGCGCAGCCGCCCTCCTTACCGGGGGCGGCTTTTTTTTCGCACCCGTCCGGGTGGACCAGGTGAGAACTGCGGAGGGAACACCGTGCAAGGCCGCAGCGCGAGGCGCATGATCGCCGGCCTCTTTTTCCCCGGCTCCTCTTCCCGCGCGCCGGTCAAGGTTGGGGAGCGCGCGGTCCGGCCGCCAGAAAATCCTTGCCGCGCGGCCACGGGGGCAGGCCGAAGAAGGCGGCCAGCGTCTGGGCGCAATCGAAGAACCCCTGCCGGATCCCCAGGCTGGCGCCCGGCCGGCCGGGCTGATAGGCGAGCAGCGGCACGAACTCGCGCGTGTGATCCGTGCCGCGGAAGGTCGGATCGTTGCCGTGGTCGGCGGTGATGAGGAGCAGGTCCTGCGCGGTCAACAGCGGCAGAAATTCACCCAGGAAACCATCGGTCTGCTCCAGCGCCGCGGCGAAACCGCGCGCATCGCGACGGTGGCCATAGAGCATGTCGAAGTCGATGAAGTTGGCGCAGATCAGGCCGGCGCGCTTCTCACGGAAGAAGCGGACGACCTGCTCCTGCGAAGCGGACGTGTGGCCGGTGTGGACCGACTCCGTGATGCCGCGGTGCGCAAAGATGTCCTCAATCTTGCCCACGGCGTACACCGGCACGCCGGACTCCTGCAGCCGCTCCAGGATGGTCGGCTCCGCGGGTTGAAACGCATAGTCGCGGCGCTCCTCGGTGCGCACGAACGCACCGGGCGCGCCCGTGAAGGGGCGCGCGATGACACGGCCGACCTGGAGCGGGTTGCAGAGCTCGCGCGCGAGCTCGCAAGCGCGGTACAATTCCGGCAAGGGAATGACGCCGGTGTGCGCCGCCAGCTGGAACACCGAGTCCGCGCTCGTGTAGGCGATCCACGCGCCGGTCCGCAGCTGCTCCGGCCCCAGCTCGTCGAGGATGGCCATGCCGCTCGCCGCCTTGTTGCCGAGGAGGGCGCGCCCGGTGCGCCGGGTGAACTCCGCCACCAACGATGCCGGGAACGAGGGGTAGCCGGGCGGGAACACATGGAACGCCGGATGAATCAGCAGTCCGGCCAGCTCCCAATGCCCGGTGATCGTATCCTTGCCATCGGAAACCTCCTGCATTGCGCCATAGCCGCCCAGTGGCCGCGCGCACGGCGGGACACCGGCGATCGGCTCGCCGCCGGGCAGCAGGGCCGGGATATTGCCGAGCCCCAGACGCTGGAAAGTGGGCAGCCGCAACCCGCCGACGGCCGCCGCACAGTGCGGCAACGTCGCCGCGCCGACATCGCCATAGTCCGCCGCATCCGGCGCCGCGCCGATGCCGACCGAATCCAGTACGAGAACCACGGCCTTCATGGAACCACCCTACCGCTTCAGCGCCGCGCCGGAAACCCATTTCCGCAGGTCAGCGATAAATAGTCCTTTCCCCCTGTTGACAGCCGGCGCAGCACGCCGGCAGAAAGGGCCGTCCCCGCCCCGCCGGCCCGCCGGATCCTGCGCCGCGCGGCCCGTTGCCGGCCAAAAAGCCCCCCCCTCCCCCCAGCCTTGGCCACCCGGCCGCCGCAGGAGCCCGCAGCGGGTCGATATGCGAAAAACCTTGCCCTGCCGATGGAAAAACGCTTTTCTCGCGCGGCGTGCGCAGGCCCGGGTGCGGTCGCGTCGGGCCCCCGGGGTGGGGATTATGAGGGCAAAAAAAAAGAGGGCGTCGCGCGCCAAGGAGGTCGGGGTGAGGAACCCCATAGGTTGCACGCGACGGCCCTCGCGAATAGTTTAAGACAAAAACCATTGATTGCAACAGAGAATAAAGCAAATAGTTATTATTTTTGGCACCTGATGAAAACCTTTGAAATTACGGCCCGCGACGCCGCCACCCAGGCGCGCTGCGGCCTCTTGCAGACCGCGCACGGACCGGTGGAAACACCGGTGTTCATGCCGGTGGGTACCCAGGCCACGGTCAAGGCGATGACGCCCGCGGAGCTGGTGGACCTAGATTACCAGATCATCCTCGGCAACACCTATCACCTCTTCGTGCGCCCGGGCGTGGACCTGATCGAGACGGCCGGTGGCCTGCACCGCTTCATGGGCTGGCCGCGCGCCATCCTCACCGACAGCGGCGGCTTCCAGGTGATGAGCCTGGCCAAGCTGCGCAAGGTGACCGAGGACGGGGTGGAATTCCAGTCGCATCTCGACGGCACCCGGCTGTTCCTCGGCCCGCAGGAAGCGATGGCCATCCAGCGCCGGCTCGGCTCCGATATCGCCATGGTGCTCGACGAGTGCACGCCCTTCCCCTGCGAGCGCGAATACGCTTGCCAAGCGCTGCGTCGAACCCTATCGTGGGCGGCCTTTTGTGCCCGTCAGCCTCGTGCCGACGGGCAGTTGGTGTTCGGCATTGTGCAGGGCGGCGTGCATCGCGACCTGCGCGAGCAATGCGCGACGGAACTGGTGCGGATCGGCTTCGATGGCTATGCTATCGGCGGGGTCAGCGTGGGCGAAGGCCCGGAGATGATCGCGCAGGGTGTGGCCGACAGTGTCGCGCATCTGCCGTGGGAGCAGCCGCGCTATTTGATGGGCGTGGGGTTGCTCGGGCAGATCGTCGAGGCGGTGGCGCACGGCGTGGACATGTTCGACTGCGTGCTGCCGACGCGGCTCGCGCGGCATGGCACGGCGTTCACGCGGACCGGGCGGGTGGCGATCAAGGCCGGGGCGTTCAAGGACGATCTGCGGCCGATCGAGGCGGGCTGCGGCTGTTATGCCTGCCGCACCTTCTCGCGGGCCTACGTGCGGCATCTGCTGAACGCCGACGAGGTGCTCGGGCTGCGCCTGTTGAGCATGCACAATCTGTTTCGGTTTCGGGAGTTCGTCGGCGAGATGCGCGCGGCGATCCGGGCGGGCACGTTCGCGGACTTCCGCGAGCAGCACCGCACCGCGGATCGCGTCATCCCGACGAACGAGGCGATGGAACAAGACAAATAAGGAAACGAGAGTATGACGATGAACTTGATCACCTTGGCAATGGCGGGCGGCGGACAGGGCTCGCCCGGCTTCATGATCGGCTGGCTCGTGTTGATGGTCGGCATCTTCTATTTCATGCTGATCCGCCCGCAGCAACGGCAGGCCAAGGAACGCCGGGCACTCCTCGACGGTGTCAAGAGCGGCGACCGCGTGATCTTCTCCGGCGGCATCGTCGGCATCGTCACCAACGTCAAGGACAAGATGCTCGTCGTGAAGATTGCCGACAACGTCAAGGTGGAGATCCTCCGCGGCGCCGTCTCGCAGGTGCTGGCGAAGGATGAGGAACCCGCCGCCGAAGAGAAGAAATAACGCCCCACCCCGCAACCGCTCAACTTCAGGAGGACTGCACTCATGGCTAACAAAGATAAAATTAAATGGCTCATTCTGCTGGCACTGACCGCGCTCTCGCTCTGGATCGTGCTGCCGACGCATGTCCTGCACATGCGCAAGCCGCTGCCGGGCGACAAGAAGCCGATCACGCTCGGCCTCGACCTCGCCGGCGGCCTGCGCTACGTGCTGGAAGTTGACCAGTCCAAGGTCGAGGGCTCGGTCAAGGACGCGCAAGCCCGCGCCATCAAGGTCATCCGCAACCGCATCGACGCCATGGGCGTGGCGGAGCCGAACATCCAGAGCGAGGGCGACTCCCGCATCGTCGTCGAACTCCCCGGCCTGCAGGCCCGGGATAGCGACCGCGCGCTCCAGAACATCAAGGACGTCGCTTTCCTCAAGTTCTGCATGGTCCATCCGAAGAACGACGAGCTGATCCGCCAGCTCTTCGATCGCAAGCAGGCGCCCGACGGTTACACGATCTCGAACATGTCGGAGCCCACCCCCGACGGCGGCTCGCGCAGCTTCGAGTGCTACCTCCGCGACCCCACCAAGGGCAACACGAACCTCACCGAGGAGGCCGTCCGCGAAGGCGTCGCCACCTTCCATGCGCCGCCCGGCCACTCCCTGCTGCTGGAGCGGCATGCCAACAAGCGCAACCAGGTCTACTACCGGCCCTACTTCATCAAGACCGCGCCCGAGCTCAAGGGCGAGAGCCTGAGCGGCGCCGGCTATGAATACGACCAGTTGCAGCGCCCCTATGTGACGCTGCAGCTGAACAGCGACGCCAAGACCAAGTTCTGGAACCTGACCAAGCGCTATGCCGCGCGCGGCAGCGAAAACGAGAACCCGAACGTCCCGCGCTACCTCGCGATCGTGCTCGACGACAACGTCATTTCCGCCCCGCACCTTGAGGACGAGATCCCGAACGGCCAGGCGATCATCCGCGGCGACTTCACCTTCGACCAGGTCAAGGACCTCGCGCTCGTGCTGCGCTCCGGCCAGCTGCCCGCGCCGGTCAAGGTCATGTCCACGCTCGTCGTGGACCCCGCGCTCGGCGCCGACGCCATCGCCTCCGGCAAGCGCGCGACCATCATCGGCTGCCTCGCCGTCGTCATCTTCATGGCCGGCTACTACTTCCTTGCCGGCATGGTGGCCAACTTCGCCCTCATCTGGAACGTCCTGCTCCTGCCGGTCACGCTGCTCGTCGTCGGGGCGCTCCTCGGGATGCTGGACCCCGACACCACCGGCAGCGCCGTCAGTTTGCCAACCCTCACCTTGCCCGGTATCGCCGGCATCGTGCTGACCATCGGCATGGCCGTGGACGCCAACGTGCTGATCTACGAGCGCATCCGGGAGGAGCAGCACCTCGGCCGGGATCTCAAGAGCGTGCTGAACGCGGGCTATCACAAGGCCTTCAGCGCCATCTTCGATTCCCACGTCACGACCATCGTCTCCGCGTTCATCCTCTTCTGGCTCGGTTCCGGCACCATCCGCGGCTTCGCCGTCACCCTCGCCGCCGGCATCGCCTTGAGCCTCTACACCTCGCTGGTCGTCACCCGGATGGTCTTCAACCTCATCCAGGAGCACACCAACCTCAAGAGCATCCGCATGCTGGAGCTCTTCAAGAACGTCCCGCACATCAACTTCATCGGCGCCTGGAAGATCTGTGCCATCTTCTCCACCGTCGTCATCCTGGGCAGCTGGGCCATGACGCTCCACCGCGGCAAGGCCGTGCTGGGCGTCGAGTTCACGGGCGGCTCCTCGCTCACCTTCGTGTTCAACCAGAAGGCGCCGGTCGCCGCGATCAATGCCGCCATCACCGCCGCCGGCATCAGCGACGCCGTCCCGCGCTACCAGCAGGAAGCCGTCGTGCAGACCGGCGCCACCGCCAAGGAATATCTGCTGGTCAACAGCGGCAGCGAGGAGAGCGACAAGATCGTGTCCGTCCTCGAAAAGACGTTCCAGGCGGAAGGCCTGAAGCTCTTCGGGAAGGTCAACATCGGCCCGAAGATGAGCTATGAGCTCGCCCAGCGGTCCATCTTTGCCGTCGGCGTCGCCCTGCTCCTGATGGCCGTCTACATCGGCATCCGCTTCGAGTTTCCCTACGCCATCGGCGCCATCGTCT
This sequence comes from uncultured Lentisphaerota bacterium, assembly GCA_903912445.1. Lineage (GTDB taxonomy): Bacteria > Verrucomicrobiota > Kiritimatiellia > CAIQIC01 > CAIQIC01 > DP16D-bin41. The sequence continues at coordinate 654 of CAIWHP010000093.1, read as the reverse complement.
CGCTGCTGCACGATGTGCTCGTCGCCATTGGCCTCTATTGCGCGCTCGGCGAGCAATTGAGCCTCAACATCGTCGCCGCCGTCCTGACGATCATCGGCTACTCGATCAACGACACCATCGTCGTCTTCGACCGGATCCGCGAGAACGTCAAGCTGGCCCGCGGCAAGAGCTACCGCGAGATCGCCAACGAGTCCATCAACCTCTCGCTGGGCCGGACGATCCTGACGACCTCCGTCACCATGCTCAGCGTGCTCGCCCTGTTCCTGTTCGGCGGCGGCTCGCTGCGCGATCTGACGCTCTGCCTGCTGATCGGCATGACCACCGGCGTCTACTCGACGGTCTACGTCGCCACGCCGTTCGTCCTGCTCTTCCACCGCGAGAAGAAAGTCGTCTCGATCTAAGCGGCGCGGTTCGCGCGCCCCGACGCACCGCCAACAGCGCCCCCGCTGTTGGCGGTTTTGTTTGGCCGGGGGACCGCGCCGCGCGCCCGTTCTCCGGCGTGACCTCCGCCCCAAGGTTGGCTTTGCCCCCTACAGAGCGCGCAGCATGGTGCTCCAAGGCATCGGTGACTGGCAGCAATAGCAGGTGCGGCGCGGCAAGCGGCGCAGGGTAACTTTCTGCAACCGCCGGCTCCAATGCTCGGAAAACAAAACG
>CAIWHP010000092.1 GCA_903912445.1 uncultured Lentisphaerota bacterium | reverse complement strand
TCTCAAGCCAGAGGCCGCGGTCGAATGCGGCGTCGGTGACGGTGACCACTTCGCCTCCACGCTGCAAGCGCGCGTGTTGCTGACGCAGCGGCGGCTGGGCCCTGCCGTGGTCATCGGGATGACGGCGCTGCTGAACCCGCTGGATGGCGCGACGGCGACACTGCATTTCATCTGCACCGAAGAGGGCGTCCTCACCCAGTGCAAACCTGCGCTGCGCGAACCGGTCCCGGGGTCCGCCACGTGCTGGGCCTTGCCACGCATCGGCCTCGATGAGCGCCTTTTCGATGCCTACACTTTCTGGGCCGCAGACGGACGGCAACATGCCGGACCGCTGGCCAAGCTCGGCCAGGAGCCGGCGTACGCCGGCGTGACCGCATGGGGCAGCAGCGGCGACGTGGTGCCGCGGCTCTCGGCGGATCTGCCGGCGATGATCGCGCGCTCCGAAAAAAGCGGCCTCGGCTTCGGCGTGGTGCTGGTGGACCCGGCGGGCGCCTGGCGCGACGGCCAGACTTTCCTGCAGCGCTACCGGCCGGAGGTGCTCTTTCTGTATGCCGGCACCACGCACGCCGCAGCCGCGCAGCGCGGGGCCTGGGGCTGGCTGGCGCCGTTCACCGGCCGCGATGCGGCGGCCTGCGAACGGCAGGTGAAACAACTGCTCGCACAGACCGGCTTGCTGCTGCAAGCGTTCCAGCCCAGCGCCCCACCCGCCCCGGCAGCCTGGTCGGTGCCGCCGGACGTACCCGCGCACCTGCGCCGCGCGCAACCCGTCGCCGACATCAACGACGCGACGGTCTTCACGATGAACGAGGAGATCGACACGCCCTACGGCATGGCACTGGCGCGCAAGACCGACACGGACCTGCTGATCCGCGCCTGGTTCAAGTGGCACGACGCGCCCGCCTGGTCGCGCTACCGCCGGTTCCCGCCCGAGGCGCACGCGCTGGGCATGCTCTTCGGCGGCGGCACGACGTGCAGCGCGCTCTATGACGGCGAGAACCACCTGACCGCGGCCGAGGTGGCCGACATGGCCACGCGCGACCCTGCGGGCGACCTCGTCAACGCCTGGAACACGCCCGGCTGCCACCACGGCTCGCTCTCGAACCCGCGCTATCTCGCCTACATCCTCCGCTGGTGCCGCGAGCAAATCGACGCCGGGGCGGACTATCTGTTCATGGATGAGCACACCGCCGCACTGGAGCCGCGGGAGGGTTATGACGATTATGCGCTGCGCGATTTCCGCGACTGGCTGCAGCGCACATACTGCGCCGGGCACGGCTGGAGCCCCAACGACGCGCGCTGGCAGCAGCAGTTTGGCCTCGATGCGGCCGACCGCACGCTGTGCCCCGATGGCACCATCGCGAGCTTCGATTATCGCGCTTGGCTGCGACACAGGAAACTCCTCGCCGATCCGCTCGCAGCGCAGAACACCTTCCGCGACGCCTGGCAGAAGTTCCGCGGCGACCGCGACGACCGCGCCTGGAAAAAGCTGACCGACGACATCCGCGCCTATGCCGCCGGCCTGGGGCGGCGCGTGCTCATTAGCGCCAACGGCTGCGCCCCCTACGTGGACCTGCAGGTGCTCGGCGTCTGGAGCAGTTGGCGCGTCAGCGGCGACCGCGTCGAAATCGGCGGCTCGCAGCTCGATGCGTGGGCGCAGCAGGTGCGGCGCGGCCACGCCCTCGCCGGCCGCCGGGTGCCGGTCGTGTTCTTCCACGACTGGGGCTTCGGTACTCCGCCGTTCCCCTGGATGGCGGTGCCGGCCGCCGACCGCGAGCTCTGGATGCGCATCCGTGGCGCAGAGATTTATGCGGCCGGCGGCTTCTTCGCCTTTCCCGTCACCGGCCCCTTCGGCTGCGATGCGCTCAAGGACGGGACGCTCGGAGCCATCGCCCGCCTGACGCGCTTCTATCGCGAGCACGCCGAGCTCTATCGGCGGGCGAAACCCATCGCCCTGGATGCGCTACAAACCGAGGACGCCGACCTGGGCACCGCGCTGACCATCCGCAGCGAGCCGCCGGCGCTGATTGTGCACCTGATCAACCACGCCACGCGCGACCACCAGCTCCAGCCGCGGGAGAACATCTGCGTGGACCTGCCGGTGAGCACGCTGCCCGCGACGGTCGCGGTCGCCTCCCCGGACGGCGTCAGCGCGGCACACCTGGAGCGGGCCGGTGACCACCTCCGCCTGCGGCTGGAGAAGCTGGAGACCTATGCGGCGGTCGTGCTGACCTATCCCGCGCTGCCGGCCTTGACGACCAACTTCGCGCCGCATCTCGTGCCGAGTTACCGCTGGGAGAAACCGGCGCGTAACGCATTCTGCGTCCACCCCGGCGGCGAAGTCGACCACGAGCTGGACCTGCTCACGCCGCTGCAAGGCCGGCTGCACCAGCACCTGCGCAACCCGCCCACCTTCCTGGTCAATGCGCCGCAGGGCGGCCAGCTGCTCATCCACGTCCGGGCCGTGGCCACGGCCGGCGCGCGGCTGGAGTGGCGCGAGGGCGCGCAGACGCTGCAGACCTTTGACCTGCCCGACCGCGACGGCCGGAACGACGCCTCCGCCCGGGAATGGGGCCGCACCGTGACCTTCACGATCCCGCCCGGCCAGCACCGCCTGACGCTCGACAACGCCGGCGGCGACTGGGCCGCGCTCGACTGGCTCTGCTTCTCCGGCGTTTTCGCCGAGCCCGTTCCGACCCAGTGAGCCGCCGACCACCGGCTCAGCTCGCCCACTGTTGACGACTGCCGCCCGACCATGAAAAAAGAACCCCGGCCGCGGGGCCGGGGTTCATCAGTCTGACACGGGATGTGCTCAGCGGCTGAACAGCATCTCGCCGTAGGTCGGGAGCGGCCAGTAGCACTTGCCCACGACGGTCTCAAGACCATCCACCACCTTGCGCAGCTCGCCCATCGCCGGGATGACGAGGTCGCGATAGGCCGCGGCCTTCTTGTCGGCGTGTCCGGCGTCGGCGGCCTTGGCGGTTGCGGCTTCGAGCGCGTCGATGAGGGAGCTCATCTCGGCGATGCCGGCGTTGACCACCTTGAGCAGCTTGCCCTGTGCGACCGGCTTGGCGCCGGCGGCCTTGACGGCGTTGATGCCGGAGGCGAGGTCGCCCGCGAACTTCATCACGTGCGGGAGGATCTGGCGGCGGGCCATCTGCAAGGCGGTGCGCGCCTCGATGTTGATGACCTTGACGTAATTCTCCAGCAGGATCTCGTGCCGGGCATGGACTTCCACTTCCGGCAGCACGCCGTGCTTGATGAAGACCTTGGCGTTTTCCGGCTGGATCATCGCATGGATGCCGTCGACGCAGTTGCGGATGTTCGGCAGCCCGCGCTTCGCGGCTTCCTTGACCCACGCCTCGGTGTAGTTGTCGCCGTTGTAGATGATCGCCTCGTGCTCCTTGGCATACTTCTGGAGCAGGTTCTGCACGGCGCCGTTGAGGTCCTTGACCCCCTCGAGCTTGTCGGCCATCTCGCTGAGCGTCTCGGCGACGATCGTGTTGAGCACGAAGTTCGGACCGCCGAGCGACTGCGAGGAGCCGACCATGCGGAACTCGAACTTGTTGCCGGTGAAGGCGAACGGCGAGGTCCGGTTGCGGTCGGTGGTGTCTTTCGGGATCGTCGGCAGCGTGGTGACGCCGAGCTTGAGCGAGCCGCCTTGCTTGGAGCTGCTGGCCGCGCCCTGCTTGAGCTGCTGGTAGATGTCCGTCAACTGGTCGCCGAGGAAGACCGAGACGATCGCCGGAGGCGCTTCGTTCGCGCCGAGGCGGTGGTCGTTGCCCGGCGTCGCGACGGTCGCGCGCAACAGGCTGGCGTACTTGTGCACCGCGCGGATCACGGCGAACAGGAACACCAGGAACTGCATGTTGTCATGCGGGTTGTTGCCGGGGTTGAGCAGGTTGATGCCGTCATCGGTCCCAATAGCCCAGTTGTTGTGCTTGCCCGAGCCGTTGACGCCGGCGAAGGGTTTTTCGTGCAGCAGGCAGACGAAGCCATGCTTGCGCGCGATGCGCTGCATGAGCTCCATCGTGAGCTGGTTGTGGTCCACGCCGATGTTGACCGTGGCATAGACCGGCGCGAGCTCGTGCTGGGCCGGCGCGACTTCGTTGTGCTGGGTCTTGGCGGAGACGCCGAGCTTCCACAGCGCTTCGTTGAGGTCGGCCATGAACGAGGCGACGCGCTCATGGATGGCGCCGAAGTACTGGTCTTCCAGTTCCTGGCCCTTGGGCGGCGGCGCGCCGAACAGCGTGCGGCCGGTATAGACGAGGTCGGGGCGCTTCTCGACGAGCGGCCGGTCGATCAGGAAATATTCCTGCTCGCCGCCGAGCGTGGCAGTGACGCGCTTGCTGGTGGAGTTGCCCAAGGCGCGCAGCACGCGCACCGCCTGCTTGTTCAGCGCCTGCATCGAGCGCAGCAGCGGGGTCTTCTTGTCGAGCGCTTCGCCGGTGTAGGAGGCGAAGGAGGTCGGGATGAACAGCGTGGTGTTCGTGCCGTCGGTCTTGATGAAGACCGGCGAGGTGCAATCCCAGATCGTGTAGCCGCGGGCTTCGAACGTCGCGCGGATGCCGCCCGAGGGGAAGCTCGAGGCGTCGGGCTCGCCCTGGGCGAGATCCTTGCCGCTGAACTCCAGCATGACCTGGCCGCTGCCGGTCGGCGAGATGAACGAGTCGTGCTTCTCGGCCGTGATGCCGGTCATCGGCTGGAACCAGTGACAGTAATGCGTGGCGCCCTTCTCCAGGGCCCAGTCCTTCATCGCGTTGGCGACCACGTCGGCAATGGCGGGATCGAGCTCTTTGCCTTCGTCAATCGTCTCGCGCAATTTCTTGTAGATGTTCTTCGGCAACCGTGCGCGCTGCACGGCGTCGTTAAACACATCGGACCCGAACAGCTCGGGCAATTCCTTCTTGCAGCATTCGCTCATGTTTTTCTCGCTCCTTATCGTTGACCAATTTTTCAAGGCAACTACCGCCCGTCAACACCATCCGGGTTGACACCAAAGCGGTGAACAATGAGCCGCAAAATAGCAGCAATTGTGCCAGAGGCAAGCCTCTGTTCACAACCGTTGTCACAGCAGATACTAACGCAATATGATCGTTCGGGCGAAAAGCCTGTTTCCCCACGCTTATGTTTGTTCTTAAAATTATTCTTACATTTTTGCACTTACAAAGCAACGCCACTTGAGGCGCCGCCGGACCCGGCCGGAACGCCTCCGGCCGCCCACCGGGGTTGCATGTCCCTGCTTTCCGGCTACACTCATGCCCATGAAAAAACTTTTTTATCTAGGCTGGATGTGGTGCGCCGCCGCGGCGGCCCACGGCGCCGCCAGCCCGTTTGCCGTCACGGCCACCGCGCAGCAGCAGGACAGCCAGCCGGTGGTGCAGGTGGCACTCAAAATCCCCGCGCAGCACTTCATCTATGCCGAACACCTGAAAATCTCCGCCGCCGGCGCGCAGCTCGTGCCGCTGCAGCCCGTGGCGCCGAAGAAGATCCACGACAAGTTCAGCGACGAGGACAAGCTGGTCTACGACACCGACCTGCTGCTGACCTATCGCGTGACGCCCCCGGCCGCCCAGCTCGAGGTGCAGGTCGAGCTCCAGGGCTGCAACGACGCGCTGTGCTTCTTCCCGGAAAAGCTGGCCTTTAGCCTGGCGTGGGCGGAGCGGCCGGCCTCGCCCACCGCGCCGCCGGCCCGGACCAACAAGGGGCTGGTGGCCGCGCCCGCACAGCCGCTTGCCGATTGGACGGCGGAGGCCGACCATTTTGTCGTCACCGCGACCGCAGCCGGCTATCTCGACAAGGAAAAATTCCTCGCCTTTCTCGCTTCCGGCGCCGGTGCGACCGCGCCAGACCAGCCCAAGGACGAAACTGTTTTTTCGTGGAGCCTGGTACTGCTGTTCCTGCTGGGCGGCCTGCTGCTCAACCTGACGCCGTGCGTGCTGCCGATGATCCCGGTCAATCTCGCGATCATCGGCGCGGGCGCGCGGGCCGGCGCCCCCCGCCGCGGTTTCCTGCTGGGCGGCACCTATGGCCTCGGCATGGCGCTCGCCTATGGCGCGCTGGGCCTCGTCGTCGTGCTGACCGGCGCGAAGTTCGGCGCGCTCAACGCCTCACCCTGGTTCAACGCGGTCATCGCGGTCGTGTTCGTCGTCATGGCGCTGGCGATGTTCGATGTGATCCAGGTGGACCTCTCGCGCTTCCAGGGCAGCCTCGGCACGCCGGACGCCAAGCGGCGCGGCACCTTCGGGCTGGCCTTCACGATGGGCATCGTCGCGGCGCTGCTGGCGGGCGCGTGCGTGGCGCCGGTGGTGTTCTCCGTGCTGCTGCTCGCGGGCAACCTGTATGCGCAAGGCCAGCCGCTCGGCCTGCTGTTGCCGTTCGTGCTGGGCGTGGGTATGGCGCTGCCGTGGCCGCTGGCCGGGGCCGGCCTCTCGTTCCTGCCCAAGCCCGGCGGCTGGATGACCAAGGTGAAATATGCGTTCGGGGTGCTGATCTTGGTGCTGGCCGGTTACTACGGCTATGAAGCCTACGGCCTGTTCCGCCCGCCCGCGGGCGGCGGCAACACGTCCGCCGCGGAGTTTTCCCGCCAGCTCGCCGCGGCGCGCGCGGCCGGCAAGCCGGTGTTCATCGATTTCTGGGCCACGTGGTGCAAGAACTGCCACGCGATGGACGCGACAACCTTCCAGGACGCCGACGTGCAACGCCACCTCGCCGCGTTTGTCGTTATCAAGTATCAGGCCGAGCAGCCCAACGAGGCGCCGGCCAAGGCGGTCCTCGACCGCTATGGCGCCGTCGGCCTGCCGACCTACAGCGTGCTGCGGCCCAAGCCCTGACGTGATTCCACCTTCCAAGCTTGGGAAAAGGCGGCTATAGTCTTTCCCAGCTTTGGAACGCCACGAGGACCGCATGCCAAAATCGGAGACGAGTCAGCGCATCCGCATCACCCTGGAGGACGGCCGGCTGCTGGAACGGCGCCCGCCGGTCCTCGTCGGCGACCTGCTCGCCAGCCCGACGGCCGCGAACGGGCTGGAAGTGCTCGGCGCGCTGGTGAACAACGATGTCTATTCGCTCACCTACCCGCTCGACTCCGACAGCACGGTGAGCTTCTTCACCGTCGCCGAGGAGCACGGCTGGCGGATGTACGTGCGCTCGCTCTGCTTCCTGCTGGCGAAGGCCGTGCGCGAGGTCTTTCCGCAGGCGTGCTTCACCATCGAGCACTCGCTGGCCACGGGGTACTTCTGCAACTTTGCGCTCGGCGCACAGAACGGCATCAAGCCGGGCCAGATCCACGCCATCGAGCGGCGGATGCGCGAGCTGGTGGCCGCCGACCTGCCGATCGAGCGCCGCAAGCTGGCCTACACCGACGCGCTGGCGCAGTTCGCGCACGAGCAGCAGGGCGACAAATTCCACCTGCTCGATTTCCGCAACCCGAACAAGGTGGTCATCAACTGGTGCGACGGGTTCAGCGACCTGGCCCACGGCGTCGTCGTCGAGCACACCGGCGCGCTGGAGGTCTTCAAACTCGTCCCCTATCCGCCCGGCTTCGTCATCCAGTTCCCCGACCGGCGCAAGCCGGCGCAGGTCGCCCCGTTCCGGCGGCGCCCCCAGCTGTTCCAGATTTTCCAGGAACACAAGCGCTGGGGCCGCATCCTGGGCGTCAACACGGCCGGGAAGCTGAACGAGCTGATTGTGAGCGGCGGTATCCGCGACTTCATCAAGATCGCCGAGGCGCTGCACGAGAAGAAGATCGCGCAGCTCGCCGACCAGATCACGGAGCGCCGCGACCATACGCGCTGGGTGCTGATTGCCGGGCCGTCGTCGTCGGGCAAGACGACCTTTGCCAAGCGCCTGACGGTGCAGCTGCAGGTGAACGGGCTGCGGCCGACCATGCTCTCGACCGATGATTACTTCGTGGACCGTGAGCACACGCCGCCCGGCGTCGATGGCAAGCCGGACTTCGAGCACCTCGAGGCGATCGACCTGCCCCTCCTTCAGGCCAACCTCGGCAAGCTTGACCGCCGCGAGGAAATCGAGCCGCCGCACTTTAACTTCACGACCGGCCAGCGCGAGTTCCAGGGCGACCGCCTGCGCCTGGAGCCGGGCCAGCTCGTCGTCATCGAGGGCACGCACGCGCTCAACCCGCAGCTGACGGCGGCGATCCCGCTCGAGCACAAGTTCCGCATCTACGTGAGCGCGCTGACGCAGCTCAACCTCGACTGCAACACGCGCATCTCGACCACCGACAACCGGCTGGTCCGGCGGCTCGTGCGCGACCACAGCTTCCGCGGCCACAACGCGCTGGACACGCTCCAGATGTGGCCGAATGTCCAACGCGGCGAGCGCCGGTGGATCTTCCCCTTCCAGGCCGCCGTGGACGCGGCCTTCAACTCCGCCCTCGACTATGAGCTGGCCGTGCTCAAGCTCATCGTGGAGCCCCTGCTCGCCAGTGTCAAACCGACCCACCCGGAATATGCCGAGACGCGCCGCCTGCAGGAATTCCTCGGCTGCTTCCTGGGCATCAGCGAGCAACTCGTGCCGCCGACCTCGATCCTGCGCGAATTCATCGGCCGGAGCAGCTTCCGCTATTGAGGCGTGTTTTCGCTTTCCTCTGTCCGGGAACTGCGCTATAAGCCCGACACGGAATGGCACTAAACTAAAGGAGTTACCATGGCATCCCTGAACTACGTCATCCTGGTCGGCAACCTCACCCGCGATCCACAGGTCCGCAACACTCCTGGCGGCGCCGTGGTCGCGGATATCGGCATGGCCATCAACGAAAAATATAAGAACAAGAGTGGCGAGATGCAGGAAATCGTCACCTACGTGGATGTCGTGGCGTGGGGCCGGCAGGCCGAAGTGTGCCAGCAATATCTTCACAAAGGCTCGCCCGTCCTCATCGAGGGCCGGCTGCAGCTCGACCAATGGGAAAGCAAGGAAGGCGAGAAGCGCAGCAAGTTGCGCGTCCGCGCCGACCGCATCCAGTTCCTGAGCGGCCCGCGCCGCGAAGGCAACGGCAACGGCGCCCCGGCCGGCGCCCCCAACGGCGAGCGCATGGCCGCGCCGCCCCCGCCGCCGGACGATGCCGGCAACGGCGGCCCCGACCCGTTCTGAGCCGCCGTGAACGCGCCCGCTCCCCTGCCACCGACGCGTGGCCGGCTGCTCGTCTTCGACCTCGACGGCACGCTGATCGACTCCGTCGGCGACCTCACCACCGCCGTCAACCGGCTGCGCGCCGACTTCCGGCTGGCGCCGCTCCCCATGCACGTCGTCCGCAGCTACGTGGGCGACGGCGTCCGCAAACTCGTCGAGCGCGCCCTGCAGGGCCACCCGGCCGACCTCGCGGCCGCGGTGCACACCTATCGCGGCTACTATGCGCACCACATGCACGACACCACGGCGCTCTTCCCCGGCGTCGCGGACGGCCTGCGGCAGCTGCGCGTCGCCGGCTGGCAGCTCGCCGTCATCAGCAACAAATCCGCCGACTTCTGCAAGGAGCTGCTCGCGCGCCTTGGCGTGGCGGATGTGTTTGCCAGCGTCCTCGGCGATGGCGACACGGCGCGGCTCAAGCCCGATCCCGAGCCGCTGCTGGAAGTGATGCGCCGCGCCGGCGTCGCGCCGGCGGAAACCTGGATGATCGGCGACCACCACACCGACCTCGCTGCCGCGCGCCGGGCCGGCGTCCGCAGCCTCTTCGTCACCTACGGCCTCGGCGAAACCGGCGCGGAAAAACCCGACCACACCTGCGCCACCTTCGCCGCCATCGTCCGCTTCTTCGGCGCGTGAGTCACAGCTTGCTGTTCACGGTTGCCCGCCCCGCCGCGACTCGAACAAGGGCAACGAAAGGTTCCAGCAGATGCCGGCCACCCGCAAAGCCAGCACAGCGCCAAGGCCACAGACCGTGGCTGCGGTCTGCCCGATGCCGCAGGCGTTCAGACCGACGCAGACAGCGGCGCCACACAGCGAGGCGGTGGCATAGAGGCGGATTTCCGGCTGGAAGACGAGCGGCACCTCGCCGGTCAGCACATCGCGCAACATACCGCCCGTGACGCCGGTGACGACGCCGAGCAGCACGGAGACCGGCGCGGAAAAGGCCATGAACAAACCTTTTTGGGTGCCGATCATAGTGAAGAGCGCCAGCGCAAACGCGTCGGCCACCAGCAGCGCGCCCTGAGGCGGGGCGCGAAACCGCTCCCAGAAAAACGTCAGCAGCGCCGCGAGCGAAGCGTTGAGGAGAAAACCCGGCCCGCGCAACCAGACCACGGGCAGGTCGCCGACGAGCAGGTCGCGCACGGTGCCGCCGCCAAACGCCGTCACCAGCGCCAGCACGAGCACGCCGAAGAGGTCCACGCGCTTGCCGCGCGCCGCCAGCACGCCCGTGATCGCGGCAACGAAAACGCCGAAATGCTCCAGCAACAGCTGTGGGGGCACAGCATTCATGGCAGTTTCAACTCAAGCGCGTGCTTCCGGTCCTTGGCATCACGTTCGAAGAGCGGACCGATCTTGACGATGACCTTGTCGCCCGCGGCCTCGGCGGTGGCGCAATTGGGCGTCGCGGATTGCTCACCGGGCGCGGGATGGTTCACGCTGGCCGATTTGAAACGAGGCCGTTGGCCGTTGAGGCGCGGATAACCGAAGGTGACGGTGACCTCCGGGATTGCGCTGTGCGGCAGTTTTGCGGTGGCATAGATCTCAACGAACGCGGCGTGGCGCGCCCAGAAGGTGAAGTCCGTGCCCTCGAAGCGCAGGCTGCCAATGACCTGCGTCTGCCCGGTCGCATGCTCACGGACGAGGCCGTGGAACCAGGTATTCGTGGTGCCATCGCGGATCTCCTGATCGCCGCGGACCACGCTCCATGTGTAGGTGCCCTGCTTCCACGCGAGCGGGCGGCGTACGCTGCAAAATTCGCCTTCGTAGCCCGCGCTTTCGCACAGGCCACCGGTCACCATCCGCACGTGCTCCAAGCCGATCTTCGCTTTTTTGTCATGCGACCAGCGCGAGAAGATCGCGCCGGGGCCCGGATGCACCCGCTCGCGGCTCTCCTTCGAGGCCCAACCATTTACCGCGGTCTGGAGGCCGCCATAAAAGTCCATATTGTTGATCTTCGCAAGCCCGCACGGCGAAACATAGAGATTCACGTTCGTGGGAACATCGCGGTCAAACGTCACGTCCACATCGAGCGACTCGAAATGCGGCGTCTTCTCCGCAAAGGTCCACCAGATATCGGCCATGTGCCACGGCAGCGGCGGGAGCTTCGCCGCCACGCTCGTCTCCGCCACAGCAGCGCTTTCCATGCCCTGGAAAATCAGCAGGGCCAGAGTTCCAAGCATTGGAAAAAGCCGTCGGGTGCTCATGTCGTCTCTCCCTTTTCAATGGGTTTCGCGCCGGCGAGCTGGCCGCAGGCGGCGGCGATGTCGGTGCCGAGGGAGCGGCGCAGTGTGACCTTGAAGCCGGCCTTGCGCAAAGCGTGGGCAAACTCCTCGCGTGCGCTGCTGGTGACCGGCTGGAACGGCGAGCCGGGAAAGGGATTGAACTGGATCAGGTTGATATGCACTGGCAGGCCGTGCAGATACTCGATGAGGGCGGCGAGGTCGGCGGGGCCATCGTTGACGCCCTGGAGCAGGAGGTATTCGATCATGCAGTTGCCGTGCGCCGTCAGCGCAGGCAGTACGGCGCGGATTTTTTCGAGCGAGTGGACAGCGCCGAAGGGGATGAGCTTCGCGCGCACGCCCTGGCGCGCGCTGTGCAGGCTCAGGGCCAGGCGGATTTTCGGGAAGCGCTCGACAAAACGGACCATCGCGGCCGACACGCCCACGGTGGAAACAAGCAGGTGCCGCTCGGAAAAGTAGAAACAGCGCACGTCACGCAGGCATGCCAGCGCGCGGCACACGGCCTGCTCGTTGTGGAACGGTTCGCCCATGCCCATGATGACGACGTTACGCAACTGGCGCCCCTCCGCACCCAGCAGCCGCCGCGCGAGCACCACCTGGTCGAGCAGTTCGTCCACCGTCAGGTTGCGCGTGAGTCCCATCTTGCCCGTCGCGCAGAAGGCGCAGTCCGCGCTGCACCCGATCTGCGACGAGATGCACAGGCTCGTGCGCCCGGACTCAATCCGCAGGATCACCGCTTCGACGCGTTCCATGTCCGCGGTGACGAAAATCACTTTGGAGGCGCCATCGAGTCGGGAGTCGTGCCGCTCCGCCAGCGCGAGCCGGTGCAGGGCGATGTGCTCCGCAAACTGCGCGCGCCCCTCTTCCGTGAGTGTGCCCAGGCACTCGTCCAGCGGCAGCGCCCTTTTGAAAAACGCATTGCGGAAACGTTTCAGGGCATGGTCATAGATGCCGTTCTTGCGGCAGAACACGTCGAGCTTGTCGCTGTCATACACAGAGAGCATGGCACGGAGTCTACGGCTATTTGCCCTTGATTTCAGCAATCTCCGGCAACCGCACGTCGGGCGGCGTGCCGGTGGCGGGGCGCGTGAATTTCTCGCCGTACTTGGTGAAGCCCGGCACAAAGCCGCCATTGGAGAGGAAGAACTGCCCCTTTTCGACACCCATGAAGCGGTCGAGGCGGTCTGCTTTGCCAGTTCCGTCGTGGCTGAAACTCGCAGTGACGATCTCGATCCACTTGCCGTCATCGGTGCGCACCCACTGGTTGCCGAATAGCGCCTTGCGCCGCAGGTGGCCGTTGCTGCCGCCGAAATTCTCGTTGAAGCTGTAGAGCCCATGCAGCCAGTCGCCGGTCTTCGGCGCAATCCAACTCGAGATCAGCATCCACTGCTTTTTCTCCGGGTGGAACCAGTAGCCGGAATAGACGGTGTGCGTCGCATCCACCACCTTGGCGGTGACGAAGAAGCGCTGCTTCTCGCCGGTCTTCCACATGTATTTCAGATGGCTGTGCCCACCGGTGCCCTCGTTGCCAAAGTCCCCGGAATAGACGCCCTCACCCTTGGCAACCAGCTTGGTGCGATTTTCGTCAGCCACCTTCTTGCGGTCCACCGCCTCGCCGCCGCTGTCCCAGACGCTGAAGATGATGCGCCGCTCGGTCGGGCTGTTGACCTGCATCCCGAAGTAGCCGCGGTTCCACCCGCACGCCATGTAGTAGCTAGCCACCGGTTCCTCAACACCGGTCACCTCGCAGTAGAAAGCGGCTATGTTAATTTGATAACTCAAATGCACCGAGGCCGCATTGCGTCGTGGCTGGAGGTTGAAGTGCGCGTTCGCGACAGCGGGGCCGTCGAGGATAAGCGCCTCCAAGTCGCCCGCCGGCTTGCCAGATCCGTTGAGCGATTCAAGAAGGAAGAGTTGGTAGCCCGGCACGGCAATCTTGAACGCGCCGAACTTTGCCAGCGCACCCGTGGCCGTGACTTCGCGCGACTGCCCCGCGACCGTCAGGCGGAGTTTCGTCGCTGCGCCCTCCGGCAACTTCAGGGCGACGGCGCAATCGAGCGCGCCCGGCGTCTTGATTTCGCCAAACCAAAGCACCTTCAGCGCAGGATCGTTCCAGCCAGTGATGCCTTTTTTCTCCGACATCCGTCCGCCATTGGGATTTGGATCGAAGTAAGCGGTAAACGCAGGCACGCGCAGTTCGGCGCGCGCGGTGACGGCGGCAAGCAACAACAGGCAGCAGAGCCGGTTCATTTCTGTTCTCCAGCGAACTTGATGGCGGTGACGCCATAAGCAGGCAAGGTCAGGGTGTTGTGATCGAGCGCAAGCGGCGCATCATCGAAGGCGTTCTCGCAGCGGCTGTGGGGCGGCAGTTGCGACAACCTGAAGGTCGCCGGCGCGTTGGCGGAATTGATCAGGAAGAACCAGTGGCTGCCGCCCTGCACATATTCGGCGGACGTCCACGACGCCATCTTGATCTCGCGCGCCGCCCGCTCCTGCTCGGTGGTCGTGGTCGGCTCCGCCGTGCCGCCGAGTTGCACGGCCACGGCGCCCCCACCCTTGACCAACTCCACCTTGATATCATGGCATGGTTTGCCGAAGAGAAAGACTTGGGCCAGTCCGCGCGGCCCGTTCAGCTCGCGTGCGCACCCGGCGTAGGCGTCGTACCAGAGCTGCCACGAATGTTTGACTTCCTTGCGCTTGAAGAGCGACCAGATGAAGACACCCTTCGCGCCGCTCGCGAGTCCCAGATAGACATCGTGCCGCACCCACGCGCGAATCTCGACATCCTCGGCAGGCTCGGGATCCTTGCACAGCTCCGGCATCACCACCGTAATGGCCTGCGGTCGGCCGACGGCCTGCAGCGCGGCCAGTTCCTGCTCGACGCTCCAGCGCACCCAGGCGCGGTCGCGTTTCTTTCCCGACAAATTGACGTAGCAGCCCTTGCCGAGCACATCCACCTGCTTCGCGATCGGCTCCAGCGCTTTCGCATCGCGATGGTTCGGATTGTAGATATAGAGCGGCCGGTGCAGCGGATCGTTTTTGCGCACCGTCTCGCAGACGATGTCGAAATACTTCATCTCGTCCTTGCGCCAGGACCGCAGCTCTTCCGGCGTGATGGCCCACCAGACGATCTCCCTGTGCGGCGCGAGCTCCTGCATCTGCTTCTCCACCTCGGCGCGCAGCGTCGCCTCGTTCAACTTGTACTTGTCGGGACTCTTGTCGTTGAACGTGATGTGCGGCCCCACGTGCGCGACCACCGGCCAGCCATTGGAAAAACATTTCTGGAGATAAGGCATCTGGTTGCCATAGACCGGGCCGGCGACGGTGAACCCGTTGGTCAGGTCGCGCGCCGGGTCGCCGGAATAACCAAGAAACGGCAGCGTTTTTCCGCGCGGATAAATGCCGCCTGCCTCCGCCGCCCCGGCGTTTTCCAAGCATGGGTTCGACAGGCTCACCACAGGTTGGAAAAGCAGCAGGGCCAAGGTTCCAAGCATTGGAAAAGTTAGTCGCTTCGTCATGTTCAGGGCCCTTTCGAAATCGGCGTTGCGGAGATCAAGTTGATGGTGGTGGTCAATCCGTCACGACATTCCACGCGGAGCAGAGTTTTACCCGGAGCAGGCGATATGGCGGAGACATTCGGGCTGCGCTCCTCCAGTTGCCATTGCCCGTTCAGCATGATAGCGAGCAGTGCGGGCTGGCTGTAGCCCCACTGCTTGGAATCTTTCTCTCCATCGATGAAATTCAGGTCCGGGTCGGCCAGGGACAGGTTCAACCTGCCTGCCGACTCGCGGGCGAGAATGACGCAGGGCTTGGAGACGGAGATGACGGGCCTGACATTCAGGGCCGTGTTGGGCTGAAAGATGGCATAGCCGGTGGCGAAGTCCGTTTTTGAGGAAACGATGTGGGCGATGGCATCCTGCTGGTGGATTTTGAAGGAGGTGTCCGTGAGCATGGACTTCGCGAAGGCGGCCATAGCGTCAGGGGTGGTGTTGATACGCATGAGATAGCGGTAGGCGGCCCCCTTGGGAGCATGGCCGTGGGAGAGCCAAGCGGTCGTGAACTTGCCCGTGACGGCTTTACTCTCGCCGGCCGGCTGGGCGTGCTGCTCGGAGCGCCGGATGTGGAGTTGCTGGCCGGGGTAAAGGTAGAAGCCGACGGCTTGGCGGTTGACCAACCAGGCCGGCGCGGCGAGCTGCTCCTGTTTTTCAAACGGGAACTGGATGACCCCGTCGCCGTTGTTCAGATACAGCGGTGTAACGGTCTTCCCGGTTTTCGGGTTGGCTCCGCGCCAGTAATCCTGAAAAAGCGTCGTTCCGGTTTCACACTCGGCGATGTCATCGCGAATGTCGGAGCCGAGACAAACCACCGTGTCGCGGAAACAGAACCAGGACTTGCGGGCATAGAAGGAATCGAGGCCGATTTTCTTGGGACCGTGGAGCGACAACACGAAGATGCCCGCGCCGTCGGGAGCATCCACGCCACCGACAAAGGGCTGGTCGGAACGATGCTGCCATGCGCCGCGCCAGACCAGTTTCTCCGGCGGCAGAAAGACGGTGGTGGCACCGGGGACTTTGGTCCAGTCGACGCCGGGCGCCGCGAACCCGGAGTCATGCATATAGGCGCTGTAGCGCTTCGTGTAGGCAGCCGGTGTCAGCAGTTCCATGCTGCCGAAGCCGAGATAGGGCGTGACATAGGTGGGCTGATGGCCGGCCTCGCGGCTGTAGGCGTAGCGACTGTGACCTTTGATCAGCAGCAGCCAGTCAGCGCAGCGCTGGACGGCGGCGGCTGACCACGCGAGCGTGAAATGTCCTTGAGGAACTGGTTCGGCGATGACTTTCGCCTTCTCAAAACTTTTCACTGCGTCGGCATGCAGCGGGTGCGCGGCGTTTCCAGTTTCCGCCGCGAGCCGGAGATAGACGGCGGCCATATCGCGATCCAGCGGTTCCCGACCAGCGGGCGTCCCGGCCAGCGCCATGAGCAAATACGGCGCGGCGGCCAGCCCATTGGCATAGCGCAACTCCTCCTTGCCGGAGAGCGTGAGGGGGTCGAGTCCGTTGCGGCTGAACACACGGCGCTTGAGCAACACCTCCTTGAAAAGCGCATGGCCCTGGGCTTCGATGGCGAACGGAGTCCTGGCAAAGAGGTGGATGACCCGGGCGCAGGTGTGCATGGCGCCGCTGCCATAACCGTACTGGAGGCCGGCATGATGGTTGAGGGAGCCATCCGGCTTGAAGGTATCGGCCACGCCAGGTGCGTAAGCCAGGACGATGCGACTGAACCAGCGCTGAAAAGCGTGGAGGTAATGGGTACGCAGCTTGGGATCCGGCTCCAGCAAGGCGAGGTAGATGAGCCGCTCGGAGGTGAGGCGGGTGTAATCGCAATCCTCGCCGAGATCACCGGGGTGCGCGGTGCTATAGACGGAATGGTTGAGGAAGATGCGATCGAATTTGACCTGTTGGCGGAGCAGCTCGAGCAGCTTGCCGTCGAGACGCCGGGTGGCGAGCAGTTCCCGGCGCATGAGGAAGACGGACTCGACATAGCCTTCGCCGCTGAACCAGTTGGCGGGGAAGCCGCTCAAGAACTGGCTGTAGTCGAACATCATCTCATACATGTTGCGCAGCGCGACCTTACGGCCGGGATCCGTCTCGCGGCGATAGCAGTGCGCAACGTCGAGCAATAATTGGCAATAGCCGTGGGGATGGCACAGCTCGCCATAGGCGTGCAGCGTGTTTTTCAGGGGCACCCGGTTGTGATAGGCCGCCAAGGCATCTTGGACGCCGGATGGATTCCCGTTGAGCGTTTCGCCACTGCGCCGGATTTGCTCCATGATCAGGTTCTCGCCGGCCATGCCGTCGGACGTACGCCGGAGATTCAATTCCCGATAGTGCGCCATGACTTCGGTCATGATCGCATCGAACGGCTTGCCGATGCCGTTGAACCAATCCGCCATGAACCCGTTTTCGAGTTGCTGCTCAAGGGTCACAGCAGCGGCAGTTTCAGCCACGGAGGGTGCCGGGAGACCGGCTGCCGCGGGCGGGTTGGATGAGGGGAAACCGTCCAGCTCGGCGGTGTCGCCGCGCCGCAGCAGCGTCGGTCCGGTCAACAGCCAGCCGCCGAGAAAGAGTTCGCCGGCCGTCTTGGCAAGAGAAGCGATACGGACGGCGGACACGGTGGACGGGATGGTGCCGGTGAAATTCTGGATGCCGACCTTGAACCCATTGTTATCCACCAGTTGGATGATGCAGCGGTTCCAGTATGGGCGCACCAACGGCATGTCGCACTGCCCGACCACCTTCCGGCTGGCATCCAGGAACTCGATGCGTAATGTCGTCGCTGTCCGACCTTTGCTTTGAGGCTCAAGCGCGGTGAAATAGAACGTCGGCGATTTGCCAAGTTTGTCGCGCTGGCAGTTCCACGTCAGCGTGCTGCCAGGCTGGTATTGCCAGCGCAAGGACCAGTCGTCCTCATAAACGAACCGGGAGGAAAAATCGAGCTGGCCCCTTTCGACGGCCAGCCGGTCGAGGTCCGCGCGGGTGAAGTTGAGCCGCTGCGCCATCTGTTTGAAGGGCATGGTCGGAGGCGGGACGCCAGCCCGGGCGGCAGGGCCCTGTTCTGCT
>CAIWHP010000091.1 GCA_903912445.1 uncultured Lentisphaerota bacterium | reverse complement strand
GGCCAGCTCAAGCGCCTCAAGCAGGACACCGCCGAAGCCCTCGGCCTCACCTGATCTGGCCCATGGCACGGCATGGGCCGCGCAGCTGGGTGGCCGGAATCCTCAGCTTTTCCAAGGTTTGGAAATCAGACCTTCCACGGCTCGCGCTTGGCGCGGTCGAGCCAGAGCGCGGCGGCAGGATTGTCGGGGATTTGTTCCTTCACCGGGTCCCAGTGGAAGGGCTGCTGGAGCCAGTGGCCGATGTTCACGAGGTGGCAGACGCTGACGCTGCGGCAGCCAACCTCGACATCGCAGATCGGGCGGCGGCGCGTGCGGATACACTCGATGAAATTTCGGTGGTGTCCGCTGGTGCGTTGCAATTGAATGTCATTGGGGCCGGGATGCCAGTGGGCGAGATTTTCCGGGAAGGTACGGATATGGCTGCGGTCCACTTCGATCCAGCCGTGCTCGCCGACGAAGGTGATGCCGTTGCCATCGCCTTCGGGTTCGTCGGGCCAGTGTAGCTTCTTCGCTTCGTCGCCAGTGGCGTGATAGACGAGCGCGCCGTTGGCGTAGCGCACGGCGAGGCAGGGCCGGTCCTTGTCGTCGGGCGGGAGGATTTCGACGGGTCCGCTCTCGTCCATACCAAACGCCCACTGCACAATGTCGAAGTGATGCGCGCCCCAGTCGGTCGTGCCGCCGCCGGCATAGTCGCGCCACGAGCGCCAGCCCGGATGGATGTGACTGTTGAACGGCCGCCACGGCGCGGGGCCGAGCCACATGTTCCAGTCCACGCCCGCAGGCACCGGCTCCGGCGGCAGGTCGCACTCGCGCGAAGGCCCGCCGATGCGCACGAAAACTTCGCGCACTTTTCCAATCAAGCCGTTGCGTACCATTTCGCAGGCGTGCCGGAAATCACCGTGGGAACGTTGCTGGCTGCCGGTTTGGAAGACGCGCTCGTTCTGACGCACGGCGTTGACCATCGCGCGCGCCTCGCGGATGGTGAGCGAGAGCGGTTTCTCGCAATAGATGTCCAGACCGGCTCGCGCGGCGGCAATCGCTGGGATGGCGTGCCAGTGGTCGGGCGTGGCGATGACGACGGCGTCGAGGTCCGGGCGCGCGAGCAGCTCTCGGAAATCGTTGTAGGTCTGCGCGCCGCCCTTTCCTCCGTACTTTACCTTGAAGGTTTCGCGTCGCTGTGTGTCGGGATCGCAGAACGCGGTGAACACCACGTTGCTCATGTTGAAGAAATGCGACGTATCGCCACGGCCTTGGTTGCCACACCCGATCGTTCCCATCACCAGCTTGCTGTTCGGCGCCGTCGCACCGCCACGTCCGAGCACATGCGAGGGAACGATCATGGGGGCAGCGACTCCCGCCGCGAACCATGCGCTACGCTTCAGGAATTGTCGGCGACTGGATTGCATTTCTTCTTCCTTGGATTACGGGTTGCGCTTCGCCCTATATTGAATATTTTGAATCAAGGCTTCTGGTGTATCGGTTCTGAAAGGCGAGGCAGGCAGCCCGAGGTCGCTGAACAGCGTGGCCACCGGATCGTTTTTCCAAGCGTAGCGTGCGGCCTGCGGCTCGGCGATGGCCGCGCACGACACCGTGACGCAGTCCTTGCCGGCAAGGGTGGCTTGGGCCGCTTGCCAGGTTCCATCCGCGCCGCGTATCTCAAAGTCGGTGAGCGCGCCGCGCGCCTTCAGCCCGCCGCCAACGTGCGCGAAGTGCAGCGCCAAGGTCTGTCCGCGGCGCTCCATGCTGGCAAAGCTGGGCGCGGAAGCCTCCAGCTTTTCGCCGTAGACGATGGCGCGCGCGAGGTTGCCGAGGCGTGTGCCGACAAAGTACTTGTTCGCGGGATGCAGATTGGTCGGGTCGCCTTCGTCGAACGTGACGGCAAGGCCGACGTTGGGCAGGCGCTGCGAGGTGAGCAGTTGCGCCTCGCGGATGTGCGCCCACGAGTTCGTGGGATATTTTTCAAACGCCGGCAACTGCACCAGCAACACCGGCAACTCCGCGCCCCAGAAACTGCGCCACTCGCGAACCAACGCCGGCAGGCTGCGGTAGTAGCCCATATATTTGAACTCGTTGTCGGCATTGGACTCGCCCTGATACCAGAAGGCACCGCGCAACGGGAACGGGACGATTGGCGCGATCATGCCATTGTGCAGGCCCGACGCCAGGCGCTGGCCTGAGATGTTCTGCACTTCCTCATCCGAAAAAATGGAGCGCAGTGCGCCACGGCTGATCCACTGCTCGACCTGGCTGCCGGCCTTGATTGTGAACACCAGCCCGATGGGAATCTTCTGGCTGGTGTGAACAGACTGACCGAAATAATAGGATACTGCCGAGACACTGCGCAGCGCGTCGGCGCGGATGCTGTTCCACGACAACGCCTCCTCCATCGCGTCGTTCGGCAGCGGCGATTCCCGGTGCAGGCTTGGCATCGCGACGTACCGGAAATTCGGATAATCCGTTTCCAGCAATTCCTTGCGGCGCTCTACCGGTGGCGCGTTGTCCTGCGGCGCGCCGCCCATGTTGGACTGCCCGCCACACAGCCAGACATCGCCGACCAAAATATTTGTGAAAGATAGCTTCTGTCCGCCCGCCGAAAGCTCCATCGTCCGCGGTTCGGCACTCGCCGGCAGCGCGTCGAGCACTACCGACCACTGCCCCTTGGCATCCGTCGCTGTCGTACGCGACTGACCGGCGAACCGAACGGTCACTGCTGCGCCCTGTTTGGCTCGGCCCCAGACGGGTAGCGGCTTGTCGCGTTGCAGGACCATGTTGTCGTTGAACAGGCTGCCGGCGCGGAATTCCTTTACCACCGGTTTCTCGCCCGGCCGGTAGGTGGTGTAGACCATCGGCGTGGAAATCTTTTCGCCGGTGAACACCTTGATGGAGCGCACGGCCACGGTCTCGCCGGTTTTCAGGCCGAGAAAATCGAAGCGCAACTGCGTGACCTGGTTTTTCCAGGAGGGCAGCGCCTTCAAGTCCAGCGTGTACTCCTTGATTTCGGGCTTCAGCTCGAATTCCACCAGCTTCTGCGAATTCATACGCGGCGAAACATCCGTCGCAAAGAACAACCGGCACTTCTTCGCGCTGCCAGACTCCAGTTGCAGTTGGACGACGTTGACCTGCTCCGCCGGCAGCATCAGTTCGCCACGCGACATACTCGGGTTTCCTTTGGCGACGCTCGTCAGTTGCAGGCATCCATCGCGAGCCGGCCACACGCCATGCGGCAGCGGACCGTTGCCACTCCATGCGGAGGCCTCGCCCGCATTCCGAAAGCGCCAGACCTGACGCTCCGCCTCGTCCGCCGCCGATACTGACAGCACAGTCGCCAAAGCCATAATCAGAATAGTTTTCATTTCGTTTCCTCCACCATCAGTCGTACCGGTCCGAGTAGACCGGACGCCAGCAGCGGACTGTCTTTCTTAAATGGTGTGATCACTGACCAAGTCTGGCGCTTGTCCGCGGGTTGGTTCAAATCTCCAATCAGACGGTTTGGCCAGAGGTTTGTTACCTGGACTTCGAGCTGGTTTTTGCCGGGCTTGGCCGCGCGGGTGATGTCTACGCTGAACGGCGGTTTCCAAAGGGTGCCGAGCGCCTGGCCGTTGAGCGTCACCTCCGCGATTTCCTTGACGTTTCCGAGGTCAAGGTGGATGGCCGGCTTCACGTCCGCGATCTCAAATTCCACCGCGTAGGTTGCGGTGCCGCTGAAGAACTTGATGTCGGGCTCGGCATTCTTGGTCCAGTCGGTCAGTTCCGCGAAGGCCACCGATGTGCCGCCGAAGTTCACCTGCCATGGCCCCGCGATGGCGATCTCCTTGGACGCCGGTTTGATGACTGGCGCGCTTGTGCCGGGTTTACGGAAGACGACGAACAGGGATCCGGCTGGGTCGAAATGCAGCGGAATGCGGGTGCGACCATCCTCCACCGTGAACGGTGCCGGTTCGATCTTGCCGGTGTCCGGCCACCACAACTCCGGCGCCTTGCCCGCGACGCGGAACGTACAGATGGCATTCGTTTCCTGATATTTCTGGTTGGAGACGAAATAGATCTCGGCAGAACCCGTGCTCCGGTGGATGAAGGTCAGGTCGGCACCACCGGCATCGAAATCGGGCGGAACATCGAAGGCCAGCGGCTTGCCCCAAATCGGCAACGCGTCGGCCAGTTGCTGCACCTCCGCGTCGCTTCCCGTCAGGCTCGGCGACTTCACCGGCTTTGTCGGTCCGACGACCGTCGCGCCGGCTTTGACCAACTCCTGGATCTTGCGCAGCACCACCGGCGTCATGCGATCGCTCGCGGGCAAAACCAGCACGCGGTAACTCAGGCCATTGGCCAACACGATGCGACCGTTCTTCACCGCCATCCGCGTCAACAACACTTCCGCATTGCAGACATCATAATCGTATCCCGCCGGTAACGCGGGATTGAGTTTCGTCGGGTCGCCGACGGTGGCGGGCACGTCTTCGCCGTAGAAGTAGCAGGCGTCGGCGACAAACAATCCCTGCTGGAGCATGAACTGGCACCGGCTCAGGTAACTCATCCACGCCGCCGCGCCGTGGTCCCACCACGTCAGCGTGCGCCCGAAATCAATCCCATACGGTCCCATCGTCAGTCCCGGCGCGCGGTCGAAAAGCGGCTGGTGCGCGTAGGTGTGGAAGACGAAGCGGTTGATGCCTGCGCAAAACATCCGGTCCCCGAGCGCCTTCTCCGCGAACGGCGGGTATCCCCACGGCGCGTGCCGCCCGCCCGACGTGAACGCCTCCGCGGCGGCGAGCGGTTTGCCGTAGATGTGCGCCGCGCTGGCCGCTTCCTTGCAGTCGGGGATGTGATGGAGTTGAATCGGTGCGTACGGCACGTTGGCGTTCCAGAATTCGCCCATCGGAATGTCCACGCGCCCCTTGCATTGAAGTTGGTCCGCAAACGTCGGTATTCCCGTTCCCGACGCCTCGGCGTAAAGCGTCAACCCGCGCCGTGTGCAAAGCTCCTGAAATGTCCCGTAATGATGCTCCGCGATCAAATCCGCAATCGTCCGTCTCACGTCCCATAAAAACCGCTCCGTCACCTCCGCGCTCTCCACCACGCGCCCCGTCATTGCCGGCAAGTAGGGCAGCGGGTCGTAGCCGCGGTGCTTCTGAAACTCCGCCGGAAACGCCGGCGTCCAGTTCTGGTGATCGGCTTCCCAGCTATCAATCAAAATTCCTTTCAACTTGTTGCCGACCACCGGCATGATTTTGTCCAATACCGTGTTGAAATGCACCTCGACGGCCGCCCGACTCATCTTATCGCACTCCAGGCCGGTGCCTTCCGGCACCGCCGGATGATTCTTCTTTCCCGTCGGCGAATGACCGAGGCGCAAAATCATCCACTCGCCCGCTGGCACATCCCACTCGGTCTGGCCGGTCAAATTCACCACATTGCTGACCGCCCCGGTCACCTCAACCGCCGGCACTTCGCTGTAATCGCGCAGCAAAGCAAACCCGGCTTTGTCTTCCCAGCGATTCAGCAACACCTCGCCGCTCAACTCGACCGACTCGATTGTCACCGGCTTCGGGTCCTTGACCAGCAAACGGAAAAACCGCGCCCTGGTTTCAGGAAACGAGATTGTTTTCGGCGTCTCACGGCTTCGTTGCGATCGTGGCCCGGAAAACTTCGTCACCGGCCGGAAATTCTTCCGGTCATCGCTCGCCTGCAATTCCCACAGCGGCGAACTCGCGAGAACGGTCACGCTCCGGCACGTGACCGGTTCCGGGTACTCGAACAGTACCGCTTGCGGCTTCGCATTCGCCGTCACCTTCGCCGGCGGCAATTCTTTGCCCAGCCGAAAGGCCACGATTGCGCTGTCCGCATAATACCGGCGCGTCTCCGGCTCCGCGTCCTTGCCGTGCGGTTTGACGGCGAGACTCTGAAACGGCCCGAACACATCCGGCGGCTGCGCCAGGTTCAACGGTTGTTTCCGGGGCCCGGTGATGCGCATCTCGCTCCAGACGAGTTTCTGCATCGCCTCTTCCGGTTTCACCCACGGCCCTCCGGACTCGCTCCAACCGGCGCAGTTGGCGAGGGTCAGTTCCAGCCCGAGCCGCTCGCTTTCGGAGGCGGCGTGCCGCAGCATCTCCAGCCACTCTGGGGTCATGTACATCGCCGTCTTCGCGACGACCTGCGTGATGCCGAGGTCGCCGTCCACGATTTGCGCACCGCCGATGCCAACGCGCTTCATCGCTTCCAAATCGGCGGTGATGCCTTCCTTCGTGATGTTGCCGTTCAACCAATGCCACCACGTCCGTGGCTTGGCGGCGTCGGGCGTGTTGCGAAAACCTTGCTCCAACTCATCCGCACGAGAAGTCTGCGAAAGAATCGTGGCTGTGATGAGAATCATTAAGAAAACAGCTCGCTTAGATTTCATGGTCCTTGCAACCTCCGAAATGTTTCGCGTATTTCGCCGCTCGTGCCGATGGTTAGCCAGACGGCGTATTCGACAACCACCCCTGGCGTGATGGCGAACTTCTTCAGTGGCGCGAAATATGAACACGAACTGGGCACGGCCTCGTAGCGATAGCAGGTCAGCCGCGTGGTCACCGGGACGTAAGCGCCGACACCAAAATCCTTGTCATCCACATAAGCGGCCCAGTTCTCGGTCATGCGGCGCGACTCGTTCGGCCAGCCGGGTTTCGAGCGGCTCACGGGTGCGCCAGTCCACGGCTTGTCGCCGTCATAGAGCACCAACATCGAGAGATCCGGCTCGGCGAAAAACGCCGGTAACTCATGGTCAGCGGGGGCGTGAGCGTGTTGGCCGGTGTAGCGCATCGTGAAGCGAACTCGAGCGACGTTTCCCTCTAACTCGATGCGTTGCTCCATCGTCATCTCCGGCACGTCGGCACCGGTGGCCCAATGTTTCGGCATGGTCTTCGATTCGAGCGTCGTGGCGGTCGCTTTGACCTCGAGCACTTTCGCGGCGTGGCCTTGCCAGTCGCCGCCCTGGACAGGATTCCAGCGCCATGTCTGGCCGGCCCAAGTGCTGCCGTCGGAATCGCCGTAGTAGGATTGCTGGATGAGCCGGCCGTGGTCGTAGTGGTTGAGCAAATTGCGCGTCGAACCGCTGCGCGATAGCCACGCTATGGCCGCGCCGGATGTTTTCTTGACGCCAAGCCGCAGTTGACCGTTGTCGAGATAGGCCCAGTCGTTCGTGTCGCCAGCGGTCACCGGCCCCGCGAGTTTCTCGGCAAGGGCGACGCCGGAAAGTGTCAGCGCAACGGCACCGGTGGCGAGGAGTTGTTTTATCCGTTTCATTTGGCCGGTACTTGCCCGATAAGCTGCACGTACTCGTCAAACCGGCCGGCGTAGTAGGCGCGGGTGAGGTTTTGCTCCAACGCGGTGTTGGCTCTCTCGGCGAGGCGATCGCGGACCAGACGGAAGACCTTTTCCTTGATCCAGTAAGCTTGCTGATAACGCTGGCCGAGCGAAGATGCCTGCATGAGCAGGTCGAGTTCGGGCGTGGTCAGTCCGCGCCGCCACGCGGCCCGGTAAACCTGCTGGGCTTCGATCCACGAACTCTGGGCGGTTGCGTTGAAAGTTACATGCAGGCCTTTCCAGCCTTCCTTTTTCGTATCAATCAGGGGAACGACATCGGGATGCGGATTTTCAGGAGTCTTGTAATCGAGCAGGCAGACTTTGAAATCAACGACGCGGTCGCCGTTGTGGTCGTACTCAATTGTGTCGAGGTAGCCGTTGTTGTCGGTGTCGGTGTATTTGACGACTTCCTCGACCTTGTCGGCCGAGGGGCGGGACGAAGGGGCGGCGGCGCCGCCGTGATAACGCGCCTCTGAATCAACCGTCCACGCGCCCCACTCGGCGCCGTAGAGATGGAACTTGCGGTCGAAGGGGCCGATGTAGAGCTGGCCTTTCCCGGAATTGTCCATATCGAACTCGCCACGGTCGCCGATGGAATCGGCTTGCGGGTGGCCGGAGAGTCCGGGCGGTTCTTTGGAAACGGGAACACCTTTCTGACGGCGGGGCCAGCGTTTGGTGGAATAGATGTCGGCCTTGCCGTCGTTGGTGCTGATGCCGGCGGTGGGATAGTAGAGTTCCACGCGTTCCCAGCGATGGTCGTCGTGGTCTTCATCGAAGACGAAATACATCCGGGACCAAGGAATGGTGAAAAAGGTTTCGTGCTGTTTGGATTGCGGGATGTAGTTGACTTCGCTGACTTGTCTCCAGTTGTTCCACTGGAAGCAGGTATTGAACTTTGGGTTGCCTTTGAAATGGGGAAGCGGATGGACCATGTCGGTGTAGGAGAGACCGGGACCTCCGGCACCACGAAGACTCATGTCGTAGGCGGTTTCGATTCCGCGGGATGAATCGTTGTCGAGATCGTAGGTGACGAAAGCCTCGTTGTAGTTGCCGGTGAGCTTGGTCTTGTCGCCGTCCGTATTGTATGGGTCGCACCAGCGCATCGCCATCTCGGAGAGGCCGTCGCCGTCAAAATCATAAAAGGAGAACGGGTTTTCCCAGTTGAGGCGCGGGTCTTCCAGCGCGGAGACGGAGCGGTGGATTTTGAGGAAATCGCAATGGCCGTGGTAGTTTGGCAGCCAGTTGCATTTGTCGGTGCGTCCCCAACAGTCGAATTTGTACTTCTGCCAGTCCATCCAACCCAGCACGCCGCGTTTGTCGTGGTTGATGAACAGCATCCAGTGCGCGCCAACGCCGCGGGCGGCCTTGCCGGGGGCGTCGGGATGGGAGACAAAGGCTTGCACGTCAGGGCTCCCGTCGCCGTCCGTGTCGCACCACTTGATGTTCATGTCGCTGAAGCCGTCGTACTGGCCGTCGCCGTCCATGTCAATCTGGAGCAGCCCGTTGATCTGATCGCCACGGGTATCGTCGGCGCGCAGGGTGCCAGCTTCGTCGAGCCAGCGGACGCGTTTACCGTTCCACCAACGTTCGAGGATGTCGGGCCGCCCATCGCCGTCTATGTCGAGGCGGACGATTTCTGCATCGGGCTTGTTGGAATGGAGAGCGGTTTTGCGCCCATCGCGCTGCGACTGCGCTTGCGCCAAGGCGCAACTACCGGCAAGCATGAGAAGCAGGACTGCTGGCGTGATTCGCATGTCAGTCTCCCTTGACGGTGACGCGTAACGGTGCTTTCAGGCGCGCGGCGAAATCGGCGAGGAACGCCTGCCACGCAGCGCTGTCAGCAAACCCGCCCTTCGACCATCCGGCACCGACGTAGTAGTCCACCGGTTCACCGGTTTTAACCGCCGTCAGCAACAAGGCGTCCCCGTTGGCTTCCTTCAACTCCACCTTCGCGGCCGGTGGGAACACGACGCCGGTGGCGTTATGGCCATTCGTGCCGCCGGCGCCATCCCAGACTCCCATCCAGCCGTGCTCCGGCACCGCGAGCAGCTTGAAACCTTTATGCCCGGTCAGCCCGACAGCGACCGTCGCGCGGTCCGCGCCTTGGATGGTAAAGATGCTGCGCACCCGATTCAAATGGGTGCCGGCATCGAGACTGAAGCGTTTGACCTCGCTGACGTTCACCCCACCGGCATCCCACGGTTCATAGGTCAACTCGAACACAACCCGGATCGGACCGTTGGCCAGCACCTGCCATGTCTTGAAGTTGCGCGAGACATACAGCTTGCCGTCGTTCCAGATGCCTGTCCCGCCGCAACCGCGGCCCTGGCCGACCTTGTAGCAATCGCAGCCTTCACCGGCATCACTGTGGTACTTGCCGCTCTTGTACCATTTGTTGATGATCAACTGATTGGTTCGCTTGGACCAAACGTCCACGCCACTGCTGCTCGGCGGCTCCAGTTTCATCAATTTCGGCCCATACACGCGGAATGCGATCCGGTCATTCTCCCACGCAAAATCATCCGCCCGCTCCGGCACAAACCGGCCAAACACTTTCGACTCCACCGGCGCCGGTGTGCCCGGCGTGACGGTGAACCTTTTCGTTTCCTTTGGCCCGAAGCTGGCCTGGAAGACCACCCTGTCGTCGCCGATCACTTGCGACACAAGCTCGGTTCCCGCCGCGTCGCGCACGACGACCGGCCCGGTTTGTTTCAATTTCACCTCGATGGTCTCGCTGGCACGCGCGGCGTCGAGGTCGTTGGCAACTTCAACCTGTGCCGCCTGAATCGAGGCGGCGGCGCACAGGGCCAGAGCGATGAGTTTGTTCATGTGTATTTCCTTGTTGGTGCGGCAAAACGGATCACGGTTTTCCTTCCTCATAGAGGCGCGCAAGTTCAGCGCTGCCAAGAGCGCGGCGGTAGATGGCCAGCTCGTCCATGCGGCCAATGAAGCTGCTCGGTTCGCGCGTGTAACCCCAG
Source organism: uncultured Lentisphaerota bacterium (assembly GCA_903912445.1). Lineage (GTDB taxonomy): Bacteria > Verrucomicrobiota > Kiritimatiellia > CAIQIC01 > CAIQIC01 > DP16D-bin41. The sequence continues at coordinate 17,688 of CAIWHP010000091.1, read as the reverse complement.
TTGCCGATGACGAGTTCGTTCAGGTCCAGCGGCAAGGCATCGCCAAAATTCTGCTCGCTGATGCATAGACCGTTAATGAAATGGCGGATTTTGCCGCCTGTGGCGTCGGCGACAACGACGAGTTGCAACCAGCGACCCACGACGGTGGCACCAAGCGCGCCATGTACCAGCGCATGCCGGTCGCGACCGCTCTGCTCAGTTTTGACGAACGTAAGCGCAGCGGCTTGGTCTAGCCGGTGTTCGGGCCAGACCAACCAATACACCTGTCCCGGACCGACCTTCGGCGACAATAACAACGTCTGCCGTTGATCGAGTGGCGCATCGAATCGGACCCAAGCAACGAACGTTGCGACCTGCAATTGTGCCTGCGGCAACGTGCGAATCAGATCGCCAACGCGCCGGAATTCCACAGCATTCTTGCCGGGCCACCGGCCTTCGGCCCACTCGCCACCGACGAGCACACCGTCGCCGCCTTTCACCGCGGCGGGCGCGAGGTTGTGGATGAGGCCTTGATCGTGATCCGCTTTTTCAAAATCGTAATACAGCAGCAAGCTCGGATCTTGCGCCGCTCGCTGGCTCGACTCGCGCCAGCCAATCAATCGTTCAGATTGTTGTGTCGCAGCCCGCGCAAAGACATCGCGTTCCGTTGGGAAACTCTCCGGGGCCGCCGTCAGTTCCACCAATGCGCCATCGCGGCCCAACCGCGCCGCCTGTCCGGTAGTCAGCGATCGCGCCACCGTCGCGCCCTGTACGTCCACCTTGCCGCTAAGCACGTGCAACTCCGCCTTGCCATTGTCCGGCACATTGACGCCGAACACCGTGCCGCGGTCCACCAGCCGCCAGCCTTCCGTCAGCAGCGTGAAACCTTCGGCGACCGGCGGTACCGTCGCCGTCACCCGCCCGCGTTTGACCAGAGCCACGGTTGGCGATTTGATGTCCAACTCCGCCGGGCCTTGCAGCACGACACTCGCGCCGCTGAAAAAACGCAACCGCACGAGACCCGCTTCCAACCGCAACGTGCCGGTCTGTAGGCGATCGCCCGCCTGCGTCTCTTCGCCGTTGCGCCACCGCGCCCCAGCCGTCTGTTGCACGACGGCCACTTCTGGGCGCGCGGTCACGATGGTTGCCGGCGAGGCAGCCCAGTGTTGCCAGATGACCATGGCTCCGAAAACCAAACACGCCGCCGCCGCTACCCACCACGCACTGCGCCGCCACCCGTTGCGCTCGGCTGGTGCCGGTGCTTCCACCGACTGGCGTTGCAGGCCCTCATGCAGCACGATGTGCGTCTCCGCTCGCGCCCAGAACAGCGTTCGATCTGCCGCCGAGTTAAGCAGGCGCGCTGCGAGTTCCTCGCGTTCTGCTGTCGACATCTCGCCGTCGAGATGTCGATCGATCAAAAAGATAAGCCGCTCGTCGTTCATGGTTGTGGTCCTGCCAGTTGGTGTTCGATGCACTGGCGTAGAAACGTTCGGGCACGCGACAACGCCACACTTACTGCCGCGGGTGTCCAGTCGAGCAGCCGGGCAATCTCCCGAGGTTTGTGCTCGTGTTGGTAAAACAGTTGCACAATCTGTCGCGCCTGTGGCGCCAGTTTTCCCAAACATCCCGGCAGCACAGCCAACTTCGCTTCATCGAAAGGTTCGACAGGCGCGCTCGCTGCCAGCGCTTCAATCACCTCATTCGAAAACCGGTCTGCCGCTCGCTGGCGTTGCGCCTGCGCCTTCATCACCTGGAACCTAGCGATTTGGAACGCCCACGCGATGAAGTTGCCATTCAGGTCGAACGACTCCGCCTTGCGTTGCACCACCAGAAACGTTTCCTGCAACACGTCCTCCGCCGCCGCAAAATCCCCCAGCAGCGACACGATGAACCCCTTGATCCGCGCCTGATGGCGGACGAACAACTGAAGCACCTGCTGCTGTGTGGCGGCGACATTCATCGGTGGAATATAAGCTGCACGGCAGAAACCTTAGCAACCCGGCACAATAAAAGAAGGAGCTTTTGTCCCATACTGCGCCTGCCTGCGCGCAGAGCGTACCCGTCCCTTCCCGTGTAAAATGATTCGAGGCTTTATGCCCAGGAAACCCAGACACCCACACTTGTCTGGATCTATCGCCGCAGATTACTTGGCAGGTCCGGCGTTCCAGACCTTGAGGTCGTCGAAGTAGCCGTCCTTACCGGCGACGCCGAACTCGAGCTTGGACTTGGTCGGGTGACCGATGCCGGAGGACTTGAGATAGCCGGCGGGCTTGCCATCCACCGTCACGCGCAGGGCGTCGCCGACGGTCTCGACGACGAGCGTATGCCAGACATCCGCTGCGAACTTGGCCGGGAATGAAACCTGGCGTCCGAGGAGCAGCTTGGCGCGCTCTGCTTTTTTCGACGGATCATCAGCCATCGCGCGGATATCGTTGCGCATGCCGCCGTCGCGCTCGTCAATGATCGTCACGCCGTTGGTGCGGATCTGCGCGCGGCAGATATGGCCGTAGTGCGCGTTGGTATAGGCGCGGTCATCGAACTCGACATCGATCATCGATGCGCCCGCCAGCTTCACCCTCACCTCGACGACGCTGTCCTTCGTCGGCAGCATCAGGCCGTGGACGGCGGCGTGCGCCTTGACTTTGACCTTGCCGCTGGCGTCGAGAATATTCTTGTCGCGTGTCTGCGTGCCCTTGAGCGCGCCGTCTTCGACCGCGAAGGTCGGGACGACTTTGTGCCAGAGCGGCGACGGCGTTGCGCCTTGAAAATCGTCGGAGAACAGCAGCTCCTTTTTCACGGCGATGGAGTCGGTGGGAATTTTCGGCAGCTCGACGGCGCTGGCTGCGGCGGCGCAAGCGAACAAGGCGGAGGCGACCAGCCGTTTGTTTTTCATGTTCAGTGTTCCTGCGGTCGGCTTACCAGTTGTCGGTGCGGAAAGGCGAGGCGGGGATGCCGGCGCCGTTTTGGAGATTGCAGTCGGGATTGTTGGCCCAGGCGTAGCGGACGGCCTTGGGCTCCTTCACGTCGGGGCTGCTGACGATGATGGTCGCGCCGGAAATCTTCGCGGTGGCGCGCACCCATTTCTTATCGGCGCCGGCGATGGCGAAGCCCTTGAGTTCGCCGCCTTCGGCGATGAGTCCGCCGTCGGTGTGCGAGAAGGTCACGACAATTTCGCTGCGCTTGATTTCGCTGCCTGAGGGCAGGGGGCCGCAGGAGGCGAAGCCCGGCTTCTTATAGACATCGGCCAGTGCCCACGACGCGAGGCGGAGGCCGACCGCCTGTTTGTTTTGCGGATGGATGTTACCCGCTTCGCCGGTGCCCATCGCGATGGCCATGCCGGTGTTCGGCAGCGCGAGCGTCTTGAGCATGCTCTCGCGCACGCTCGGCCAGCCATCGTCCTCGACCGCCTCTTTCTGCGGGGCTTTGTAGTCGGGGAGTTGTACCCAAGCAAAGGGGAAGTCGCCTTCGCCCCAGCGCGTGCGCCAATCCTTGATGAGTGCCGCGAGTTGGGTCGCGTAAAGCTTGCCGCTCTCCAGACTTTTCGCGTTCGCTTCGCCCTGATACCAGATGGCGCCGCGGATGGCGTAGGGGATCAGCGGGGAGATTTTCCCGTTGAACAGACTCGACGGGAGTTTGCCGCCGCTCTTGGGATCGCCGGGCTTGCGCGGCGGACGACCGCGGAGGGGCTTGTTCGCCGCCTTGGCCTTGGCCGCGGCGGCCTTAAACGCGGCCAATTGCTTTTCGTAGGTTTCCTGCGCCTTGGCCGGATCCCACGCGGCGGCGCTTTTCTCATAGGCTTCTATCATCGGCTGCAGTTCCGGGATTTTCTTCTGCGCATCCAGGCTGGTCCACGCCTCGACCGGCGTGCCGCCGACGGACGAATTGATCAGACCCACCGGCACGTTCAGCTTCTTGTGCAGGTTGAGGCCGAAGAAATAGGCTGTCGCCGAAAAACTGCCGACGGTTTCGGGGCTGCACAGTTCCCACTTGCCTTGTCCTTTGGCTTGCGGCGTCGCGGCGCCGCCGGATTGCTCCCGGAACTGCCGGATGAGCGGCAACGTCGCCGCCGCCTTTTCGGCATCGAAATCCTTGGCGCGATTGACCGTCATCGCCATGTTCGACTGTCCGGAGCAGAGCCAGACTTCGCCGACGACGACATCCTGAATGGTGATGCTGTTCTTACCCTTCACCGTCATGGTCAGCGCTTCGCCGGCCTTCAACGGAGCGAGCGCGAGCTTCCAGTTGCCGCCGGCGTCGGCGGTCGCGGTCTTGGTCTGACCCGCGATGCTGACGGTGATCTGTTCGCCGGGCTCGGCCCAGCCCCAGACCGGCACGGCAGCGTCGCTCTGCAGAACCATGTGGTCGGAGAAGATGGCTGGCAGGGTGACGTCCGCGCGCAGCGGCGACAGACCCAAAAACAAAACAGCAATGGCGGTGTTGATCAGCTTTCTCTTCATGAGGGCTCCTCTGGTTTCAAATCATTTTGTCTCGTCGGCGGTCAGTTTGCGGATCCAGATGTTGCGGTAGCGGCCGGGGTTGTTGTGGTCCTGCAGACTGAGCACACCTTCCGTCGCGCCGCCGCCGAGGTCCACCTTGTCCTGCACGAGGACGCCGTTGTGGATCACCGTGACCGTGCACGGCTTGACGAGTTTTTTCTGCGCGTCGTAGCGCGGCTGGAGCAGCGTGATGTCATAGCTTTGCCACTCGCCAGGCTTGCGGCAGACATTGAGCAGCGGCGGGCACTTGGCATAGATCGCGGCGGCCTGCCCGTCGGCATAGGTGTCGTTCTGATAGGAGTCGAGCACCTGCAGTTCGTTGTGGCCGGGGAGGAAGACGCCGCTGTTGCCGCGGCCCTGGCCGTTGCCCTTGACCTCGGCGGGCGTGGCCCACTCGATGTGGATCTGGCAGTCGCCGAACTTGTCCTTGGTCGCGAGGCTGCCGCTCTTCGGCACGATCTCGAAGTAGCCGTTCTCAACCTTCCACTTCGGCTCCGGCGACTTGTCCTTGTCCTTCGCGCCCGGTTTGCGTTCCCACTGCGCGAGGTGCTTGCCATCGAAGAGCACGACCGCGCCAGAGGGCGGCGGTGCGAACTCCTTGGCCGAGGGCGGACCGGGGTCGCGCACCGGCGGGCGCGGCCGGTTCATGTCGCGCGGTTTCCATTCCTCGGCAGCGACCGCGCTCATGGATAGCGCGAGCACTCCTGCACACAACACGGCGATGGACTTGTGTTTCATAGCCTTTTCCCTCTTGTGATCGGCCAGCGCAAAACGCACCGGCGCGCCGGATATTGCAGCCGTCGCGAATGCTGTCTTGCGCCGCGGCGCGGCGGCTGGCAACATCGCCGCGCCGGTCGCCCGGCAGGAGTGTATTGTGGCGTTGCGTTTGGAACAAATTGAAACCTATGTGCTGTCGGTCATTGAGGACCGGCGCAAGGATGTGAGCGCGCGCTGGTTGAGCCGGCTGCTGCTGGCGCTGTCGTGGCTCTATCGCGGCATCGTCCAGTTGCGCCTGTTCCTCTTCCGGCACGGCGTGCTCCGGCACCACGCGCTCGGGTGCCAGGTGATCAGCATCGGCAACCTGACGGTGGGCGGGACGGGCAAGACGCCGATCGCCGAGGCGTTTGCGCGCGCGCTGGTCAAGCAGGGCCGCAAGGTGGCGATCCTGAGCCGCGGCTACAAGAGCGCCACGCCCCCGGTGTGGCAGCGGCTGCGCAACCTGCTGCGGCTCGGCGCGGACCCGAACCCGCCGCGCGTCGTCTCCGACGGGCGCAGCCTGCTGCTCGACTCCGCCAGCAGCGGCGACGAGCCGTTCATGCTCGCCAGCAACCTGCCGAACGTCGTGGTCATCGTGGACAAGAACCGCGTCAAGGCCGGGCGCCACGCCATCCGGAAATACGGGTGCGACACGCTGCTGCTGGACGACGGTTTCCAATACATGGCCCTCAAGCATCGCCTGGACCTGGTGCTGGTGGACAGCACCAACCCGTTCGGCAACCGGCAGATGCTGCCGCGCGGCATCCTGCGCGAGCCGATCCGCAACATCCGGCGCGCGAGCTACCTGTTCATCACGAAGTCGCGCCCGGGCGGCGAGCCGGAACTGAAGGCGGAGCTGCGCGCCCTCAATCCGACGGCGGAAATCATCGAGTGCCGGCACAGTGCCAAAAAGCTGCAGAATGTCTTCAGCGGCGAGCAGCAGCCGCTGGAGAAGCTGCGTGGCCTCGCCATCGCCGCGGTCTCCGGCATCGCCCAGCCCAAGGGGTTCGAGGAAGAGCTGGTCCGGCTGGGCGCCAAGCTGCTCTACCACAAGCGCTTCGCCGACCATCATCGCTACAGCCAGATGGAAATCATCGAATTCATCAACAAGAGCATCGAGCGTGGCGCCGAGGCGATCGTGACCACGGAAAAGGACGCCGTGCGTTTCCCGAATATCGAGCGGCGCGATCTGCCGCTGTACTTCCTGCGGGTCGAGATCGAACTGCTGAGCGGTGTCGAGGACTTCTATGGCTGCATCCAGCGCATCTGTTTCAAGTGAGCGCCGCGTGCTCGTGGTCAGCCCCGGCTGGATCGGCGACGCCATCATGGCCCTGCCTGCGTTGCAGCTGTTCCATGCGCAGCACCCTGGCGCGGTGCTTACCGTGCTAGCCAAGCCCGGCCTGCTGCCGCTCTGGGAACTGCACGCCGCCCCGCAACGGCGGTGCGCGGTGACGGGCACCTGGCCGACGGTGGCGGAAATCATGCGGGGCGGCTACTCCGCCGCGTACCTGTTGCCGAACTCGGCACGTTCCGCGTGGCTGCCGTGGCTGGCCGCGGTGCCGGAGCGGACCGGCCTCGCCGGCCATTGGCGGCGCGCCTTGCTCACGCGGGTGGCCACGCCGCCGGCCGACGCCGCGCGCCAGCATCAGGCTTGGGAATATGCGGCGATCCTGGCGCCGGAGGCGGCGGCCTTGCCGGCGCCGGAGCTGGCGCTCCCGGCTGCCGCGCGCGCGGCGGCGGTGCGGATCCTCGCCGGGCTGCCGCGGCCACTGCTCGGGGTCATGCCCGGCGCGGCGCGCGGTCCGGCCAAGCGCTGGCCGGCCGCCCGGTTTGCCGAGGCCGCGAAAAATTTGCGTGACCGGCACGGGGGCGGCGTGGTCATCATGGGCGGCGCGGGCGATGCCGAAGCGTGCGCCGCCGTCGCCGGCGGGGTGGGGGCCGGGGCCTTGAACCTGGCCGGCACGACCGGGCTGCCCGAGTGGGCGGCGCTGCTCGCCGAGTGCGCGCTGGTGCTCGCCAACGATAGCGGGGGGATGCATCTGGCCGCCGCGGTCGGCACGGCGGTGGTCGCGATCTTCGGTGTCACCGACCCGGCGCGGACCGGGCCGCTGGGTGCGCGGTGCCGCGTCGTGCAGCGCAGCGCGCAGCGCGGGCGTGCCGTGCCGCGCGAGTCCGCGGCGGCCGGCGCGGCGCTGGCCGCGGTCACGACGGCGGATGTCGTCGCGGCGGCCGAGGAACTTCTGACCGGCGGGGAGCCCCATGCGTGAGAAAATTTCCGCCTGCATCACCGCGGGCAACGAGTCCATGAAAATCCGGCGCTGCCTCGAAAGCGTCCGGTGGTGCGACGAGATCGTCGTCGTGGACAGTTTCAGCACCGACAATACCGCGGAGATCTGCCGCGAGTACACCGACCGTGTCTACCAGCACGAATGGCTCGGCTACATCGGTTCGAAAAACCTGATCCGCGGCATGGCCACGCATCCGTGGCTGCTGTACCTCGACGCGGACGAGGAGATCTCCCCCGACCTCCGTGATGAGATCCTGCGCGAGTTTGGCACCGGTTCGGGCGCGATCGTCGGCTACCGCTTTCCACGCCTGGTGCACTATCTCGGGCGCTGGATCCATCACGGCGAGTGGTATCCCGATTACAAGCTGCGCCTTTTTCGCAAGGACGCCGGGAGCAGCTCCGGCGAGGAGCCGCACGACCGCGTCATCGTCAACGGCGCCGTCAAGACGCTGCGCAGCCCGGTTTATCACTACACCTACGACGACATGCACGACCAGATCGAGACCATCAATCGCTACACGACGATCACGGCGCGCGAGAAGTTCCGCAAGGGCGAGCGCTTCCGCTATGTGGATTATTTCGTCAGGCCCCAGTGGCGCTTCTTCAAATCCTATTTCCTCAAGATGGGCCTGCTAGACGGCCTGCCCGGCCTGTTCATCGCGCGCATCAGCTCGTTTGGCGTGCGGATGAAATACGCCAAGCTCTGGGAGCTCGAGCGCGCGGCCCGGGAGAAGCGGCCGCCCCCGTCCGGTAGCGTGAAAGGATTGGAGCCGCGTGAAAAGTGAGGTGTCAGGTCTGGGCGCCACGGCTCCCGTTGGGCCCGGCGGCTGGCGCGTGGTGGCCACGTTGCTCGCGCTGGGCGTGCTGCTGATGCTGCTGGCTGCGGTCACCGCGGTCGCGCTGGTCCGCTTCGGCCTGCCGCACCTGCCGCCCGCGTGGGCGGAGGTGCTCACCCATCGCGGCACGGGCAAGATCATGACGCGTGCCCTGCAGGTCTGGCTGCTCGTGCTGCTGCCGCTGGTGCTGCGCTTTTCCGGCTGGCGCGGCTGGCGCGACTGCGGCTGGCGGAGCGCGGGGGGGGCGGCACGTCCGCTCTGGAAAGACCTGCTTGCCGGCCTCGCGCTGGGCGTGGCGACGCTCGGCAGCCTCGCCCTGTTCATGTTCCTGACCGGGCGCCGTGTGACGTGCGTGCTCGACCCGGCGACGAGCATACCGCTCGCGGTCGCGGGCTATGCGCTGGCGGCCCTGCTCGTGTCGGTGTTCGAGGAGACCGTCGCGCGCGGCATCCTCTTCCGCCTCTGGGCGCGCGCTTGGGGGCCCGTGACCGCGGCGCTGGCCTCCAGCCTGCTCTTTGCGGCGGCGCATTTTATCAATCCATCCGGCGCCGCCTTCGAGGTGCCGGGCTTCTGGGCGGCGGTCGGCTCGGTGTGTGCGAGCGCGTTGCGGCTGGATACGGCCGACGCTGCGTTCTGGATCCGCTTCATCAACCTCGCCTTCCTCGGGCTCGCCTTGTGCGCGATGGTGCGCCTGACCGGCAGCATCTGGCTGGCCGTCGGCGCGCACGCCGGCTGGGTCTGGAGCATCAAGCTCAACAACCTGCTCACCGATGCCCTGCCGCCGCCGCTGCGCTCCCGCTTTTGGGGCGCACGCGGCGACCTGACCGATTCCGTCATCGGCTCGGCGACGCTGCTCGCGGTCCTGCTGGTGGTGCTAGGGTTGATCTGGCGGCGTGCCCGCCGCAAAGATTCCGGATGAACCACGCTGTCTTCCAGAACCAGCCGTGGCCGACGCTCGTCCTCGGCGGCGCGCGCGTGCTGCTGCTGCCGGAGTTCGATGATCCCGCCGTGCGCGCCCTGCTGGCGGATATCGAACTGCGCGCCGCCGCGCCGGCGGCCAACGTGCTCCATGCCGGGCGCAACCGGACGGTGCAGCTGGAGGTGACGCTGGCGGCCGGCCGGCCGCTCGCTGTCGTGGTCAAGTCCTTCGGGGCGCAAGGCCGCCTCAAGGACTGGAACGATGCCCGGCGTGGCACCAAGGCCGAGCGCTCCTTCCGCGTCGCCGCGCGCCTGCATGCGGCCGGCGTCGGGACGCCCGCGCCGGTCGCGTGTATCGAGCGTTGGTCGGGCCGCCGCCTGCTCGCCAGCCACTTTGTCTCCGTGTTCGCGCCTGGCCTGACCTGCTTTCGCGACGAACTCATCCGGCTCTACCGCGCCGACCCGGTCTGCTCGAAGCTGATCGGCCTGCTGCAAACGGTGGCCGATGCCGTCCGCGCGATGCACCGCGCCGGGGTGCAGCACAACGACCTCGGCAACCAGAACATCATGCTCCGCCGCACCGGCGACGCCACATGGGCCGATGTGCAGTTCGTGGACCTCAACCGCGCCCGGCTGCGCGCCGCGCTGAGCCTGCGCGACGTGGCACGCGACCTCTCGCGCATCACGCTGCCCTCGGACTTCCTGCGCGTCTTTTTTGAGATGTATTTCGAGGCGCCGCCGCCGGCCGAGTTTCTGCGCTGGGAGCGGCACTATCGCCGCCGGTTTGCAGGCCATACCTTGACCCGCCGCTGGCGGCATCCGCTGCGCGAGCGCGGCGCACCGGCGGGCGACCCGGCGACCACCTATCCAGATCCCAAAGACATCTGGATCTGGGACGAGCGCTCGGCGCAGGCGATCAGCACGCTGGTCTCGCGCGACCGCAACAAGTTGCACACCGCCGCGAACTCGATGCACATCGCCGGCGCCGTCGCCGGCGGCGCGCTGCCGGTCTGGAATCAGTACCGCGCGCTGCGGGACCGGCTGTATGCGGCGCCGGTGGATTTCGCCGGGTGCTTCGGCCTGGCGGTCGAGCCGCGGCCGGCATCCTTCGCTCTCGAAAGCCGCTGGCTGGCCGACCTGGGAAAGATCCCCGTGCTCGTGCGCTTTTATCATCACGCGGCGCCGGAGCAGCGCGCCTTCGCCGCGCTGGCGGCACGGCAGCTCGCCGCGGCCGGGCACCCGCTGGCCATCGCGCTGGTGCAGGACCGCCGCGCGGTGCTGGAGCCGGCGCGCTGGCGCGACTTTGTCGCCCAGACCTTGGACCAGGTCGGCGCGGTGGCCGAGTGGGCCGAGGTCGGCCATGCGATCAACCGCGTCAAGTGGGGTCTCTGGGAACTGCGCGACTATCTCCAGCTGCTCGCGCCGGTGCAGGAGTTGCGCGGAAAATTCCCCCAGGTGCGCTGGATGGGTCCCGCGGTGATCGACTTTGAGTATCACCAGCTCCTGGCCGTGCTGAAGTTGCTGCCGCCTGATTTCCGTTTTGACGCGTTGTCACACCACCTCTACGTGGACCGCCGCGGCGCGCCGGAAAATTATCAGGGGAAATTTTCGGCCGCGGAAAAGTTTGCGCTCGCCCGCGCCATCGCTGCCTGTTCGCCCGCGGTGGCCCCGCGGCTGATTATCTCCGAGACCAACTGGCCGCTCGCCGGCACCGGCGTCTGGTCGCCCGTCGGCTCGCCCTACGAGTCGCCCGGCCCGCGCTGCAACGACCCGAGCGTCTCCGAGCAGGACTACGCCGACTACATGCTCCGTTACCTCGTCATCGCGCTCGCCTCCGGCATGGTCGAGCGCGTCTACTGGTGGCGGCTGGCCGCGCGCGGCTTCGGGCTGCTTGACGACACCGCGGCCGACCCGGCCGCGTGGCGCCTGCGTCCCGCCTACCACCAGTTCCGCGTTTTCCTGCGGCGCTGCGAGACCGCGACGTTCCTGGAGCGGCGCGTCCAGCCCGATGGCGCGCGCTATTTCCTGTTCCGCGCCGCCGACGGCGCCTGTTTTGCGTTCGCCTACGCGCATCCCGCGCCGGCCGCCTTTCATCCGCCGTTCACCTGTGGCGAGGTCCGCGACGCGCTCGACCAGCCGATCCCTCGGCCGGCACAGCTCACCGGCTCGCCGTTATATCTACTGGAGGTTGTGCGCTAATGCCCGCCATGCGAAAACGCTTTGATCGTGAACGCCGCACCATGGCGGCGCTGATCCGTATTTACTGCCGTGACTGGCACGGTGGAGGGGAGGGGCTGTGTGCCGTTTGTGCGGACCTGCAGCGCTACACCGCAGAGCGGATGGCGCATTGCGTGCTCCGCCCCGAGAAACCCACCTGCGCCACGTGTGCGGTCCGTTGCTTTGCACCACCACAACAAGCACAGATGTGGGCCGTCCTGCGCTATGCCGGCCCGCGGTTGCTCCGGCAGCATCCGCTGCTCTTTCTCTGGCACTCCTTCGATACCCGTTACGCGCCGGCACGCTGACCACGCCGTCGCCGCCGGTCACGATCCCACGCGCCGGGTGACGTCCCGGCGCTCGCGGCGCGAGCGCCCTACCTGTCTGCCGTGCGGTGGGTTTATTCTACGCATTGCTCAATCTGCGGCCCGCCCCGCAGCAGCTGCTCACCGGCACGCCGTTGTATCTGCCCGTTGGTGTGCGATAGTTTCCGCCATGCAACCGCGCCTCGAACGCGAGCGCCGCACCGTGGCGGCCATGCTCCGGCTGTTTTGCCGCGCCCGCCATCAGAACGAAGGGGCGTGGTGCACGGACTGCGAGGAATTGCTGCGCTATACCGAAGCGCGGCTCTCGGCGTGTCCCTTCCACGCCGGAAAACCAGCCTGCGCGCAATGCCTGACGCACTGTTACGCGCCCAAGCAGCGCGAACAAATTCGAGCCGTCATGCGTTTCGCCGGCCCCCGCATGCTCTGGCGGCATCCGGTGCTCGCGCTGGCGCATCTCCTCGACAGCCGGCGCTTGCTATCCCCTCGCTGACCGATACACTGCGGCCGCAAAAAGCTGGAGCAATTATCATGAACATGGGACGCCTGCTGGTCTGCGGTCTTTCTCTCGCGTTGTCGTCGGCCTTTGCCGCGCCGCCGACGGGTTCGCTCAAGGGCAAGGTGTATCCGGCGGAAAACAAAACGCTGACGGCGAAGGAATCTGGCTGCGAAATCCTCCAGCTCACCTCCAGCCCGGCCGAGGACAGCGGGCTCTATTTCACCAGCCAGAGCTTCGTGCCGGCCGATAACAGCCTCGTCTTCGCCTCCAAGCGCACCGGCTCGTGGAATCTGTTCTACATGAACCTCAAGACGTTTGAGTTCGTGCAGCTGACGGACTCCAAGTCCATCAGCGGCACCGGCGCGGAGGTTTGCGCGGCGACGCGCGAGGTGTTCTATCGCGAGGGCAAGCTTGTCAAGGCCGTCCACCTCAAGACCCTCGCCGAACGCACCGTGGCCGCCGTCCCCGAGAATTTCAACATCGGCTCGGCGGTTTCGGTGACCGCCGACGGCGCGGCGCTCGCCTTCTCGATCACCTCGAACATCGTGCTGACCACCCGGACCAAGGTCATCTATTCCGACATGGAAGAACACTTCACCAAGCGCCCGTGGAGCGCGGTGCTGACTGGCAAGGCCGACGGCACTGGCTGGCACGAGACCGCCCGGCAGCAGAAGTGGCTCAGCCATACCCTGATCAGTCCGACGAACCCGAAGTTGATCCTCTATTGTCATGAAGGCCGCTGGAATCAGGTCGAGCAGCGCCTGTGGCTGGTGGCGGCCGACGGCAGCCACAACCGTCCGTTGCGCGTCGAGGAGAAACCGGAGATCAGCATCGGTCATGAGTTCTGGTTCGAGGACGGCATCCACGTGGGTTATCAGGTCCGCTATCCCAAGGGCCCGGCCCAGATCGGCGTGGCCGATACGCGCGACGGCTCCTGCAAGGAATACGAAATGCCCTTCAGCGACGGCCACGTGCAGGCGAGCCACCACGGCAACCTTTTCATCGGCGATGGCTCGAACAAGGAGCCGTTCCTCAGCCTCTACCAGCTCGCCGACGGCAAAATGACCGGCCGCCATATCTTCCGCCACGACAGCTCCTTCTCCGAGCAGCACTGGCATCCGCACCCGGCCTTCTCGCCGGACGACAAGTACGTGTTGTTCACCAGCTGCCGCGCCGGCAACGGCGATGTCTACCTGATCAAGCTTCCGTCCAAGTAATCTTCTTCCTCGTGCGCAGTATTTTCGGGGTACTTCTTGCCTGTGGGTTGCTGCTGGAGTTCGCCTGTGCGCTGGGGCGGTCTGCTCTGTAGCGGCGGCCTGTGGCCGCCGTGGGCGAGCCGGGCGAGGCGACTCGTCGTTGCGGTGTCAACAGTGTCCGGACTCCTGCGAATAAAGGCGACTCGCTTCGGTTGGCGCAGGTTCAGCGCGCTGCTTTCCCCGGGCTTGGATCCTGCTTGGCCGCGCCCAGCACGGCTTCGCGGATGAAGCAGGCGTGGATGACCTTGGAGATGCCCAGCGGGTAGTGGATGATCCGCTCCTCGTCCAGCGTCGTGATCCGCTCGTCGTGGCGGTATTGGGCGAGGATCATGCCGAGGATCATCGGCTGCCCGCGGGTGGTGATGAAGACCGGTCCGCCGCTGTCGCCGGAGAAGGTGTTGAAGTCCACGAGAAAATATCGGTTGGCGCTGACCGGCGTGAGCGGGTGGCTGGCGATGGAGCCGTGCCGGCCGACCGGGAAGCCGGCGTGGTTGGCCTCGAAGCGCGTCGGATACCCGAAGACGAACACTTCGCTGCAGATGTGGAGGTCGGATTTCTTCAGCTGCCTTTCGTCCGCAAGGCAGGCGAGCGGCAGCGAAGGGAAGTGCTGCTTGGGGTCGGCCGGCAGCTTCAGCACGGCGATGTCCTCCGTGGGGTGCTTGTACCAGGTGGGCCGCTGGCCGAGTTTGATCTTCAGCGGATAGTCCTTGCGGGAGTAGGTGTCGTTGGTGCCGCTGATGCGCAGGACCAGCAGGGCCTCGTCGTTGGTCATCTTGGTGAAGACATGCGAGGCGGTCACGAGGAAGACATTGGTCGGCGTATCGTCGGGATGCAGCAGGAAGCAGGTCGCTGTGGAGTTGCGGTTGAACAGCTTGAACGTGCAGTCCACCAGCGCCGTCGCGCCGTCTTCCGCGCGGGCGGCCAACGAAACACAGCACAGCAACAGCAGCGCCAACCAAGATCGTTTCATGACGGAGTTGTAGCGCAGCAGAGGCCGGTTTCCAAGGATTGGAAATGGGCAGCCTGCTTTTTCCAACGATTGGATATGTCAAAGGGTCGAACCCGCCTGCGGTGAGCGTGCCTGCCTCGAGCTTGTCGAGAGGTCGAACCCGCCGCGCCCGCGGCCAGACCACCCAACCCGCATCGAGCGGCGGCTCCCGCGCGACTCCCTTCACGATTGCCTCCGGCACGCTCGGCGAAGTCAGCGCCCAACAACTCTCCGACACCATCAGAGGAACAAGCACTAACAGCAACGGCGTCGAGCAACTCGGCATGACTGTCAGCGATCCCCCGACCCAAGCCATCGCCTACAAAGACCGAAGCCAAGAATTTTCGGTAGGGCGCGCGCGCCGCGAGTGCCGCAACACAACCCCACCAAAACGAAACCGGCGGCGCAACGCGCCACCCTCCAGCAAATGCAATCTGGAGGGCGCGGTGTCACCGCGCCGCGTCCGCCGCCAGCCAACCACCCAGGCCTTGTTACACAAGTAGTCTTTAGCCGGCAGCATAAGCGCCGCAGAAAGACTACTTCGCGGGCAAGCCGAAAGTTATTCCCATTGCAATACCAACCGTTATCCATAGACTGCTTTCCACTCAAAGGGCGTGTGCCCTCAGGTACATACATGAACGCCAAGTCCGTTCATTAACTGCTGTTCGGCAAGACGAAGATGAAACGACAACCAACGATATTCTTATGCGGGATTCTGGGAATCACTCTGCTGACATCTTGTCGGACGGTCCAGATACATGACTCCACGGCAAAGGAAGCGTTCGGCGAGCTTAAAGGCACGCTTGTCGTCATTGACTGTTCGTCTGGGCGCACGACGACCTACCGACCGGATGTTGCAACGACCCCACTTCCGCCCTGTTCGACGTTCAAGATCGTGAACGCGTTGATCGGACTTGAGTCAGGCATCATCTCGTCACCCGACGCGCAGTTCTACAAATGGGACGGAATTGAGAGATCTATTCCGGCGTGGAATCACGACCTCACCCTCCAGGAAGCCTTTCAGGCTTCTTGCGTGCCCGCATTCCAGAAGCTAGCGCGTCAGATCGGGCCTGAGCGAATGCAGAACTGGATCAACATGGTTGGATACGGTAACTGTAACATCTCTGTAGGCAGCGACGTCTTCTGGCTTCCCTCCAAGGGGAGAAACACAATTATGATCTCACCTGCCCAGCAGGCAGGCTTGATGCGCAACATCGTTTACGGTGAAGTCCCGTTCTCGAAGGCGTCTCTTGCGACGCTGAAGAAGCTGATGTTCATCAAGAAGACTGACAGAGGCATTCTCTACGGGAAGACCGGTTCGGGTACAGAGGATGATGGCACGTTCATCCTTGGTTGGTTCGTCGGTTACGTTGAAAGCGATGGCAAGAGGTATGCCTTCGCATGCGTTGCCCAGGGGAAGAACGTCATGAGCAAGAACGCTCGTGCCATAGTGGAGTCGGTTTTCGAGAAACAAGGACTCTTGTAGAGGAACCAATGCCGAACCAGACAAATGCACGGTACGGCGTACCGCCGCCCGTGATTTGCGTCGCTCTGCGCCTTCTGCTGGTCTTTGCGTTTACCTCTTCTGCCTGCATCTGCGGCCATCCGCGCTTGCTCCGGCGTAGCGCTGAGCGGAGCCGGGTCTAACTCTTCTCCGCTTCGTTCCTTCGTTTGCTTCTGTCCAAGCCTCTGCCCTCTGCGGTGAAACCTTCTCACCGCACGTCGAGTGTGAGGCTTTCGCTGTGGCTGTTGAATTCCGGGGCGTACATGCACTGGATTTCGGCGAGGCCGGTCTGATAGCGGCCTTTGAGCTGGATGCGGACGGGATACTCGAAGACGTAGACGCCCTTCGGCAGGTAATCGATGAAGAAGTGGCTCGCGGTGTCGCGCGTGCTTTCGTAGTAGGCGAGGCCGTCCTGGAAGCGATACTTGCTCAACACGTTCACCGGTTCGGTGCCGCTGCCGCGCTGGTCCTTGAGGTGGAGATATTCCATGTCGCGGTCGGTGCGCAGCTCGATGCGGACGATCACTTCGTCGCCGACGGCGAGCGCGCCGGTGACGGGCACGAGCACCTGGCCCTTGTTGGTGGTGTCTTTACGCCAGAGGGTTTTCTTCAGCTTGAGCGGCGTGTCGGTATGCGGCGCGATCTTGGCGACGTCTTCGAGGTATTGCCAGTGCATGCTGCCCCAGCTGACGCCTTCGTCGCTCTTCTTCACGGTGACCGCGCCTTGCTCCGGCTTGATCTCGGCGCGGAGGAATTTCTGCTCGTAGAAGCCGGTGCCGGCCTCGACCTTTTCGGGCTTGAGCCAGTCGCCGGCAAGGGCGACCTCGACGAGCGCGTCGCTGGCGAGTTTGTTGGAGCCGCGCAGGAGCAAGGCATAGACGGCGTCGGCGGTGGCCTTGGTGGTCTTCCAGTCCTGCGTCTGCTTCTGCTTGAGCAGCCAGACCTGGCAGTCCTCGACAGCCTGCGTGTCGCCCATGACCTCGGCGAAGGCCTCGACCATCAGCGCCTGCGTCTCGATGGGCGCGCGATACCACCACCAGCTGAACTCGAGGTCGCGCCAGAACATGCCGAGTTCCTCGTTGGTGACGCTGTGCTCTTTGATGGATTTCATGATGTCCAGCGGGGTCGGGTCGCTTTGCCCGGCGACCTTGGCCTGCGGGTCGAAGCGCAGCAGGGCGATGGCGAGGTGCGCCTTGCTCTGTCGGCAATCCACCTTGAGCCAAAGCTTGCGCGCCTGCCGCAGGAAGAAGTCCACCGCCTCGCGGTTCTGTTTCGCGATCGGGCGATCCTTAAGGAAGAAGCTGCGGCCGTAGAGATAGAGCGCGTCGGTGCTGCTCGGCACATAGTCTTCCGGGTGCGGCAGCTTGAGGATGTTGCGGTAGTGCTCGTTCATCCACTTGTCGAGCGCGTTGAGGGCTTTGACTGCCGGGCCGACCTCCACTTCCGCGCTGAGGTGGCGCAAGCGGCCGAAGCCGGTGACGATGTAGAGGCTGATGTACTCGCTCGGCCGTCCGCCGGGGAACCACGGCCAGAGGCCCTCGTTGAGCTGCTGCTCGCCGAGCTTGCGCAGCGTGCGTGTCCGTTCGCTGTCGAGCCGGTTCGCGTCGAAGAGGATGCCGACGTTCTTGC
>CAIWHP010000090.1 GCA_903912445.1 uncultured Lentisphaerota bacterium | reverse complement strand
TCGGCACCTTTCCCACGAAGCACTTGCGCCCGCACGGCCAGCCGGCCGGCGTTTAGGTCAGGAACATGACATCGACCTGATGATTAGCCGTCACATTGTTCAATTTGATGATACCGCCCCCGCCCGCGAAGCTCATGCCCATTTCCCACATCAGCCCCCCATCGATGCGGTATTGAAACCCCGTGACCATGGCCATGGGGTTTGGCGTGACCTGGATGCTGGCCGTGCCACCGTTGGGCACCGTTTGTGACGCCGGCGACACCGAGCCTAACGACTCTGTGAACATGTCCGCCAATACAACCCAAGTCGGCACCGTGGCGGCCAAGGCCGACTTCACCAGAAGATCGGACTTGGTGAGCGATTCAACGGCCGGCAGCGCGAACACCGCGCCCACGGCAACTTTCCTGATGAACGCCCGGCGTGCCACCTGATCGGCATGGTTTGGCTGCTGCTTTTGCTTCTTCGTCATGGTCATTTTCCTCCGTTTTCACCTCAATAATTTTGCTTGTTACGCCAAAAAGCACAGCAAGGCAACTCTTTTTGCTGCCTTGCTGTGCCTGATACGCACTTACACGCTCACGCCGCCGGACGTGCCAGCCTGTCCGCGAAAAACGGGAACCCTAAACGATTTTTTCTTTGAGCGGATCCCAGCGCACCGTCCGCTGCTGCTGATAGGCCTCGATGGACATTAGGTAGGTGGCGGTCTCGATGAACGCCTCGTCGGTGGAGCACTTCGGCGTGCCGCGGCTGCGGACGCAGTTGATGAAGTCCTGCATGTGGCTCGGCTGCTTCGGCGTCTTGCCGCTGAGGTAGCCCTTCGGCAGGGTATCCGTGGTGTTGAAGCCCTCGGGCACGACCGTGAACTTGGTGATGTCGTGCGCGATGGCATCGAAGCGCAGCGAGGCGTTCTTGCCGCAGATTTCCACCGGCTGCCCGATGGCGGTGTTCATGGTGCCGGTGAAGGTGACCGTGCGGCCGAGCTTCAGAAACTGGTAGGTCGCCTGCCAGGTGTCGGGAACCTCGCGATCGTCATGCAGCAGCGCATTGAGGCCGAGGCAGGCGCAGGTGTCGGGGATGCCGTGGCCGAGCACGTACTGGACAAAATCCAGCTCGTGCGAGAGCAGATCGCCCGCCTGGCCGGTGCCGTAGTTCCAGTAACAGCGCCAGTGCCAGAAATGCCGCTCGTGAAACGGAATCTTCGGCGCGCTGCCGAGCCAGAGGTTCCAATCCACGTCCTTCACCACCTGCGCGGGATCGGGGCGCACCAGCTGGTTGTAGTAGCCATACCAGCGCCACACCGGATGATCGGGCGGGGTGTTGATCATGCGCCCGGTGCGCACAAAGGTGATCGGGCCCAGCGCGCCGGTGGCGATGAGCTCCTTGGCCTGCAGCGCGCACGCCGACTGCCGCGCCTGGTGGCCCAGCTGGAAGACCACGTTGCTCTTTTTGAGCGCCGCGCGCATCTGCTTCGCCTCGTCGAGCGTGCGCGAGAAACCCTTTTCGCAGTAGATGTCCTTGCCCGCCTGGACGGCGTCGAGCACCATCTGGCAATGCCAGTGGTCGGGCGCGCAGATGACGACGGCGTCCACGCTCTTGTCGGCGAGCAGCTCGTGATAGTCCACGTAGGTTTTCACGTCGGGATTCTTGCAGCGCTCGACGCCCTTCTTGCGGTGCGGGCCATAGACGTCGCACATGGCGTTCACCTTGACGCCCTCGCAGTTCAGGATGGTGTTGAGGACGTCGCCGCCGCGCGTGCCCATGCCGATGCAGCCGATGCCGATGGTTTCGCCCGCGGGTTTGGCCTTGAGGATGGTCGGCCCAAAGGCTGCGGCCGCGGCCAACGTTGCCGCCGCCTTGCCGCCCGTGCCGAGAAATTCGCGCCGGGTAAGACTGGTCTGATCGTTCATCTGGTGTTCCCTTTGCTGGTTAAATGCCGCGTCACGAGCCCGGTCATTGCCCCGCACCGCCCGTTCGACAGCACGCGCATTGTTATCTGGCAGCAGGGAAAGTCAAGTCGCTATCCGGCGCAAGCCGTCACACAACCACGCTCGTTCCGTGGAACACGGCTCACTTCGCGCGGCGCAACTCCGGCGGCCGCAGCGCGCCGGGCGGCATGTGTTCGAGCAGCGGGCGGATGACCACATCGGAGACGAGTACCGCGCCCTCCTCCACCCAGATGCCAAGGTGATCGCCCTTCGGATTCCAGTAATAATTGGCGAGCGTGTGGCGGCCATCCACCTCCACATCCACCACGTCGTGGCGGCAGATCACGTCGAGGCGTACGGGCTTGTCGAGGCCACGGAGGTCGCTGATGGCATGCCCGCCCAGCAGCGGGCCGCCGCTGCCGCTGTGCGTGCTGTGCGAATAGGACGCGCGCGCCGCCTGCGTATCGAGCCGGAAGTCCGTGCCATCGCGGGTGCCATCGGTGGTGCGCAGGCGCAGACCAAAGGCTTTCACCGCGCCTTGCGGCGCGAGCGTGATGGTGATGCGCGCGTTATGGGGAATGCCGCTCAATAGAATTTGCTGGCGACCCTGCTTGGCTTCGAGCCGCGCGTTGCGCTCTTTCTCTTTCATTACGATGGGCTCGCCGCAGGGCGGCATCATCTCCGGCACAAAGCGCGTGCCCAGCGCGCCGTCGTCGAACTGCACCATGTCGCGCAGGACGAGGTTGCCGCCAAAACCGTTGTCGGCCATCCAGCCCGCGAAGAGCCGGCGGTTGCCGGTGAACGCGCCAACCTTCGGCACGGCGAGCGAATCCACGCGGCGCGTTTGCAGCATCCACGGGCCATAGGGTTGGCGGGATTTCCAGATGTTGCCGCCACCGCCGAGGAAGTAATACCAGTCGTTCCACGGGAACCAGTTTGGACACGTCTGCGCGCGCATGCTTTCATCGGTCACGAGGAACGGCTCCGGCAATTCCGTCCACGTCTTGAGGTCTTCCGACACCCAATGTGCGAGCGCGGCTTTCCTGCCGGCGCTCACGACACAATCCTTCCCACCGCCGAGCACGAGCCGGCCATCGCGTACCGCTGCGCCACCCTCAAGCGCGGCGGGCGCGAGCGTGCCGGCACGGTCGACAGCCTTCCCGGCCTTGAAATCGAACCACACGAGCGGCTTCGGCCCGGCGCTATCGTGCGGTTTCAAACCCGCGATCTGCGCCTCGGTTAAAGCTGTTCGATAAACGCGCGCATCGGCAATCGCCCCGTGAAAATGCGCGGCGGGACTGTCGCGGCGGTCGAGATGCCGCAGTCCCACGATGACCCGGGCGCCCGGCGCGATGTGCAGCGGCTGCTCGATTTGATACTGGGCATAGCGCGCGCCGTTGCGGAAGAGCGTGACCGTGTTGCCAGCATAGGTCGCCGCGATTTGCACCCACTCCCCCGGTTTCGCGGTTTCCACCGCATTTTTATCCTGCCCTTTTTGCGTGCGATGCAGGCCATCGCTGCCTGCCATCCAGCGCCGCGAAGCGCATTCGCCGAGCACGAGCGAATCGAACTGGCCTGCCGTACCCTCTACCGTCAGCACACCCGCGCCATGCTGGTCGAGATCGGCGGTCGAGACCCACGCCAACAGCGTCTTGTCCTTCAACGCCGGCAGCGTGCCGCCAAAAATCTTGCCGGCTTTGATCATGTGGAACAGTTTCTTGCTCGGATCTGGATCAGGGAAAACTTCGCAGTCGCCGCCGGGCAGGAACGGATGCGGCTCCTGCTTGGTCCATTCTTTGCCATCCGGGCTCGTGACCAATTGGATGCCGCCGTGACCGGAGTAGTAATCCGGCGTCGGATAGAACATCCAGTATTTCCCGTCGTGGAACACCGCTGCGCCCGTGCCGTTCCACGCCTCCCATTGTTCGGAAATCGGTGCAACGACCGGATGCTGTTGCCAGCTCTTCAGGTCGCGCGTCGAGGCGTGGAGAATTTCCAGTGCGCCGTGTCCGCCATCCCACTTGCTGTGCATGTTGCGCCGCAGCACGAGATAGAACAGGTGGAACGTACCGTCGTGGAACCACGGGATGCAATCGCCCGGCTTCAGGTTGTGTCCGGCGGGCCGGTAATACTGCATATTCGTCGGCGGCACGCCGAGCACGGCCAGCTTGCGCTGCTTCACCCATTCTGCGCCACCGCTCAGCGCGACGATCTCCGCGGCGCCAAGCGCGCGGTGCCACAGCGCCGCGTGATCCATCTGGCCGCAGAAACCGGCCAGCAACTTGCCGTCGGCCAGTTGTGCCGCGCCGAAAAACCGGGGTGTGGTCGCGGGCCGCGTCGTGCCGAGGGGGAATTCTTCGTCCAGCAGCACGCCGTCAATCCAAAGTTGTAACTTTGGCCCGGTACCGCGCACGATCACGTCGTGCCAGTCGCGCGAACCCAGCGGCTCCATCGGAAACATGATGCGCATGACCGCGTTCTTCGCGTCACTATAAAGCGGAACCGAATCCGGATCGGGCACCTTCTTCGGCAACATATTCCATTTTTCGAACGGCGCGGGCCGGTTCGTCGCGCCCCAAAGAAACTCGATTACCCCACGCGCGCC
>CAIWHP010000089.1 GCA_903912445.1 uncultured Lentisphaerota bacterium | reverse complement strand
TCCTGTCGAACATATCAACTTCGGAGTATTTCAAGCGGCCTTCCGCAGGCGCTTTGGCGACAATCGTCTTGATATCCTGAATGAATTGGCCAATCGATTTGGGCGCAGTTGAAAGCTCGCCTATCCGCTTGCCTTCCGCATTAGCGATGATCACAGCATGCGCATTCGGAATATTGAATTCTTCAATGATCCGGGACTTCGTCCAGCTCTCCTCTTTTGAATCGGATCGCACCTCAAGAACCCGTGCGCAGATCAGGTTGGCTGCGGCATACTCCTTGAACGCCTGTGCTGTGCAGACCGCATTCGTAAAGGCCTGACAGTCTTTGCAGAAGTCGGTGTTACCGAAAAAGACAAGCATGGGTTTACCGGTTCGCTTAGCCTCCTGCTTCGCCGCCTCGAAGGGTTCGACCCACTTCAGCTCGACGGCATAAGCCTTCAGCCCAATTGCGATCAACACGGCAGTCGCGAGTGATTTGATTTTCACGAAGCTCATAAACCTGCTGCGCCTCCCCACCAGATTTGGACTTTATCCGTGTTTTCCTTTTCGCTTTTGCCGAACGGTTGGACCACGACAACCACGCGATGCAGGCCGGCGTTCTGCCCCTTCGCCACGGGCCGATTGTGACCGTCGCGCACAATCGGAAGCGGCGTTCCGCCATCCACGACGAGTTCAACGCGATTGCTGGCTGCGACGGGAATGTTACGCCCGAGCATCAGGATCGTTCCCGGCACTTCGTATTCGAGCCGCCCGCCCGCGCTGCCGCATTCCCAGACGTTCGACTTCACGCACGTCCAGCCTTCCGCCGAGAGCGGCTTCAAATCGGCGGCGCGGAACATCGTGCAGCGCGCGAACGTATCGGAGATCAGCGGCGCGGGTATCGGCGCAAGCGCTGGAAGATCGCGATCGTTCTTCGGCAATTTGGCGAGCGACGCGTTTAGAAAACTGCACAACAACTCGTTCGCGATATCGTGCCCGGCATCGTTGGGATGAACCACGTCAGCGTAAATCGTTTCCCACTTGAGCGTGCCCGCCTGCAGCTCGGGCCAGACAGCGTCGCAAAAACTGATCATCGGCAAACCGTAGTGCCGCCCCAGCGCCACCTGCTCCGGCTGCGCGCTCTTGCCGTCCTTGTGCATGAAGAACAGTTCGATCACCGCGCGGTTCGTCGAACTGCCGAGCAACTGCCGGAGAACGCCCTCGTAGCTTTCGTCCAGCTTCGCAAGCCCCATGGTATCGTTCACGGCATACTCCACGACCACGAGGTCCGGCTGCTGTGCGATCACATCGCGTTGCACGCGCAGCGCACCGTAGCCGGAATTCGTCGCGCCGATGCCGGCGTTCACAAAACGAACCTTCAGGCCGGGGAACATTTTCTCGAACCATTTCGCTAGCTGCTGCACATAGCGTCGCTTCGAATCCTTTGTCGCCACCCCGCCCGCCGTGATGGACCCGCCGATCGCCGCGACACAAATCGGCTCGCCGCGCCGCGCCTTCGCGAGGACGGCCTGCATGCGCGCAGGATCGCCCGCGCTCACAATACCGCGCTGACGCATCGCCTCGCTCACCATCGCCTCGTCCGCCCACACGGTTTGTGTCGTGACGAGCGCGACACACAGCAACACAAATATCTTTATCGCCATTCGTTCCATTTCTTTGCTCCGTAATTTCCAAGCATTGGAAGCCCCACGCTGACTTTTTCCAATGATTGGGAATTTGCCTCCCGCTCTTTTCCAAGCATTGGAAAACTTCGTTTCATCATTTCGCCGGAGTCGGCGGCACGACCAGCGAGGCCGCGGTTTTACCGATGAGGGTCTTCGCAGTGAGCGTGACTGCGTTCGTCGTCTGGTACAGGCGTTGCACGAGTCCGCCTTGATAGACCGGCACCAAGTCCGGCGCGGAGCTGGTCCACACCACATTGAGATCGGTGAGGTCGAGCCAGCGGTCACCGAGTTTGCCGAGGGCGTGCAGGCGCGTGGTTTCGAGCAGGCCAAGTTTCTGCGTGGTGCCTGGGGTGAAGGTTTTTTCCTCCAGTTTCAACTCGCTGACCTGCGCGAGGTCTTCCTTCGTGAAGATGATTTGCGTCAGCGATTCGGCGGGTAGGTCAACAACCAGCCCTGGGCCGTTAACGGGTGTCTGGCGGATCGCTTGGTCGCGCTGTAATAGAGAAGTCTCTCGGATAACGGCCGTGGCATATTTTTCGGGCAGCAGTTCCAGATTGAACGCGACGCGCTTGGCGGCGGTCGGGCCGGAATTCAAAACCAGGATGATCAGCCGCTCCGGTGTGCGCACCGCCAGCGTCCGCAGATCGGAACCCGAACCGTTCAGCGCATAATATTTTTCCGGCGACAACATTTTGAAGACGTTGTGACGGATGTTCGGGTCGAACACGTGGCAGAAACCTTTGGCGCTTTCGCCGAGGGCCAACACTTCATACGAGTCGCGTTCGCCCGCGCCAGGCGTGCAACGCACCAGCATTTTGAAGACGTGATAGGCCGGCGTTGCCATGCGCAGCTGCAATTGTTCAAAGGTCGGGTGACACTCATCCGGCTTTCTATGCAGCGCGTTGTCCTGGCCGGTCCAGTCCACGAGATTCATGTCTCCATAGACGAGGCTCTTGAAGTTGCGGTGCGTAGCGGGGAATTGGAACTGATAGACGAGCGCCATCTCGCAGCCGGCGTCTTGCGGCTGGCTCGCCGCGAGCATCGCCATCACCAGCCCCGCAAATTGCAGCGACGGCTTCACGGAGAACAAAGCCTGGTCGGGCTGGAGCGGTCCGCCGATGCGATTGAATTCGGTGAAGGCGGTTTTCTTGCCGCTCGGACGCGCGCGGATCGCCATCCGCGCCTGCTGCCGCTTGAACATCTCCGGGTCCGGGTCATAGAAATGGAAATCGAGGAAGTCGCAATAGGGCTGCACCGTGGGCCAGTAACCTTCCCACGCAAAATGGCAGGCCGGCCCGGAGAGGCGCAAGCCGGCGGCGACGCGTTTGTCGGCGAGCTTCGCGCGCGTATCCTCCAGCGCGAGCCGCGCCATGCGCGCCAGCACACCCACCTGCTGGACGATTTTCTTGTTCCGGTCATCGGGCTCGTTGAGCATCATGAAATGCGTTACGCCGTTGCGGCTCGCATAGCGGTAGATAAACGCGAAGTAATACTCGTAGGCCGCCGCCGCCGCGTCCCAGTTCACCGCCGCATCCGGCGCCTGAAGGAAGTCACCGTAGGACTTCAACAACGAGCGCGGATAATACTGCGGCGTGTAGGCCATCGAGACGATCGGCGCGACGCCGCACTCCGTCGCCTTGCGAATCTCGTCATCGGGCACGCCGAGCCACGGACCGTTCTGGTCGAAGAGAAAATTCTGCCAAGGCACATTTTTCTCCGGGTCGGCCAGCAGCCGCGCGCGGAAAGTTTCGAAATCCTGTTGGGTGACGATGTCCTTGTGAAGGTCTCCCTTGCCCGCAGGCGCACGCAAATCCCTATCGGGATGAATAACCCGCGCCATCTTCGCGCCGGAGTCCGCCAGCCAATCCCAGAGATTGCACCGGTCGGCGTGTTCGGCGACCTCCAGGCAAACGCCGAGATATTTCGGCGTCTGGCCCACGGGCCGCGGGTCGAGCAGAAAGCTGCCCTTGATTTCCACAGGCGCCTCGGCACCGCTCGCGCCGAGCGCGAGGGCCAGAAACATCGCGGCTCTCATCGGGTGTCGTTTCATCTGTTCAGTGCTCCTTTCGCTGTCATTTGCATGTCAGTTCCAAGCCTTGGAAACAGTCAACGCGCGACCAGCTGTGCAGTGATCAGGGTGCGCTTCGGCTGCATTTTGGAGCCTAGCGGCCATTTTCACGGCATTCCCCCGCTGATTCGTTTCAAGGTCGCGCTGCTGGCGATTTCTTTGCCGTCGGCGAGTACGCGCAGGCCGGCGCCGCGGCCGTATTTCTTCCCGGTCTTGTCCCAGAGGATCGTGAGCAGGCGGCCGTGATAGGGCACGCGGTCGAGGCAGAACCAATCCCACGCCTCCGGCGGCACGAGGGGATTGACCTCAACGGTGTCGTCGCCGCGCGGGCGCAGGCCGACGAGTCCGTTGATGACGAGGTCGCAGAAGGTCGAGTGGTTGTAGTCCTTGCCGCGTTCGGTTATCCAGTTTTTCTTCTTCGTGGAATCCGCGGAAAACGTTCTCTCTGTCTCAAGGTGGATGGCGCGTGCGATCCAGTCACCGGTGAACGGATTTTGGTCCTCGTCAATCCATGGCACAACCTTCCCATCCGCGCGTTTCAACCTCTGGCTATGGGCATACGTAGATAGTGCCTCAAAATAAGTCCCGCGATTCACCACATCCTGCGGGCAGCCATTGAGCAAGTTAGCCAGAGCAGTCAAGGTCTGGGCGGTGGCGAATGGCCAGACCGGGCCATTCCAGAGACAATCATGATCGTCGCAACTGATTTTGAACTCGGGATGGCGCCGCTCGGCCGTGGTGAGACCCCAAGGCGCGGCAAAACCATTGGTGTCGGCAAGTTGCCGCCAAGCAACGGAAAACTTGGGATCGGGCAGATCAAAATACCACGGCACGTAACCAATCAATTCACGGACGTTTACGAAGGCACTGTCAGCGCCGGCCAGGGTCACCTCCAAACGCACCGCATCCACCTGCACCGGGAAAAAGGTAATCTTATTCCATTGGTTCTTCTCTGCCAGCGTGCCCTTCACATCCTGCGCAACCTTCCAGACCCCATCCTGCCGGAAAAGCACGCGATAACTCTCAGGCATCATGTACTTCCCACCCGTCATTAAATAGAGCGACATGCTGGACACCTGTGTCGGCGTGACCAGATCGTATTGCACCCATTCATGGGTTCCGACGTGGTTATCGAACGTGAAATGCGAGACCTTCCAGTTACTAGAAGCCTTCGGCACAACGCCATCATTCAGGTTATTCACCGGGCCGGGTGCCGATGACGACACTTTCGCTGCGCGCGTCAATGCTGCATCGTCATTGAGAAGCCATTTGAACAACCCGAGCCCGCACGGCGACTTGCGCACCTCGAAGAACTGCTGTTCTTCATTCCACAACCTTGCCTGCACCAGGTTTTTGATCCTGGCCGCCTTGTCACGATAGATCCGGGCCAGTTCCACCTTGCCACACATTTCGGCGATGCGGGCGATGGCCAAGGCATCGCCGTATTGGTAACTGTTGATCGTCGGCCGGAACCCGCCTTTGCCGATGCTGCGTTCCATGCCATCGGCCCTGTCCCACTGCCAGAACATGCCGGTCGGGACATCCAACTTCTCCTTTTCCCATGACTCATAGTTTTTGAGCAGATCCGGCAACCATTCCTTCGCTAGGGCATAATCGCCGATCACGTCGCACCAGGCCAGCACCGAGTCGGCAACCCAGAAGCTGTAACGGCGCACCTGCCCCCCGTTGCGCAACCACCACCCGATGTAGTCACCTATGAACTTCCGATCCGCCAGCCAACGTCCCTCGCGGATGTGATGACCCGCCGCGCAGTTGATCGTGTTGTGCTTGCCCGCCCACGGCACCGCCGGCAAAAACTCGGTGATGACCCAGCCGTCCGGCGTCTGCTTCAAATGTTTTCGAAACGTCCACCAGCGAAAGTAATAGGTCAGCTCCAGCTCCTTGTCGGGACACTCGAAGAGCGGCATGTTCGCCGCGAGAAATTCCCACGCCCGCGTATTCGGGAACGCTTGGGCCACCACCTCGCGGTCATCGGCGTTGAAACGCTCGACATAATTTTTGAACTGCTCCGGCTCCAGCACGCCCCCGGCCCGGCAAGCCATCGGCAGAGCAAAAAGCAACACGCCGCACAACGCTGTCCTAATTCTTTTCATTCGCTGGCTCCTGACGTTTCCAAGCCTTGGAAACCCGCACGCCGACTATCCCCAATGCTTGGAAACACCTGCGCGGCGGCAAATTAGAAAACGCGCGCCGCCAACTCAATAGCCGATATTTTTCAGCGCGCTTTCGCCCAGGCGCTCGCGCAGTTGCGCGAGGTAGAGGCTGGCCGGCGTCACCGGTTTTCCGTGCGCCACCAGCCACGGGCCGCTCTGCGCGCTGTTCTTGCCGAACGCGCCGGTGCAGCCGATGCACCAGTTCAGCGCGCCGGGCGGCTGCTCCATCGTCAGCGTTTTCGCCGCGCAATTCCACGCCACAGCCCAGCCGATCGCCCAGCCGTGGCCGGAGCCGGACGTGCGACGATTGATGAATTCTATCCGTCCCTCCGGGAGCTGGCAGGCATCAATCAGCAAAGCCGTGGACCAGCGCATATGCGGCTGGATGCCGCCCTTGCCTTGGAACTTGCAGTCCAGCGCCACGTTCAACGTGGCGGAGGAGTTCAAGGTGGCCACATAGAAGGAGCCGTCGCCGCTTGAGGAGCAGCGCTGGATCAGCACCTGCTGGCCCGAAAGCGAAAAATCTGCGGGATAGCCCGCGCCCTTCTCGATGGTCGCCGCATGTACGGCGTGAATATCCTCGAGCGTAATGCGCCGCGCGCCGGCACCGACCTTGACGTTGCCGAGCGTGTTGTGCATCGCCACGTCCTTGATCCAGCAGTCCTCGCAGTGATCGAGCGTGGCCGCGTCGTTATTGTGCTCGGTGAGCGTTCCGCTCGGTGGCGGAGAGACGATCCGCAGCGACTCCAGCCCGCACTGCATCAGGCGCTTTGGTCGCTTCGTCCTGATCACCACGGCGTTGCCCGGCGCAAGAAAGCGCGCGTCCAGGGCGTCGGTCAGCGGCACACCCAGCGTGATGCGATTACCCTGTACCGCGCGGATGCCGCGCTCGACCGTGAGCGGCGCATCATTTTTCATCCACGTTTGCGGCTGCCCGTTCCGCACGAGCTTGTCCATGCCCATGAAATGAATCCACTGTGCCGTCGCCCACCGCCGGATCAGAATTACGTCGCCCGCCGCAAGACCGCGGGCGTCCTTGACGGAAAAACTCGTCGCGCCCGAGGGCACGTAGGCATCGGTGATCGGGATACTCGCGGCGGAATTTTCTTTCGGGAACCGCAGCCGCTCGCCCGCGATGCTCACGCAGATATGCGCCGCGCCGGTCATCTCAATGACCGTACCCCCCTGCCCCGCGCCCGAACCGCGCAGGACCACGCCATCGTGCGCGAGCGTGAGCTGCTGCGCGCAATGAAAAGTTCCGGACCTCAGCAACACCGCGCCGCGCACGCCATCCTTCAGCGGCAACGCGGCAACCGTATCGAGCGCCGCCTGAATGGCGGCGGAATCGTCGTTTCCAGAAGGCGCCACTTCTTTGCAAACCGCAACCACCGGCAACTTGACGCCGCCCCCGCCGTAGCCGGCATGGGAGAAATCCACGATGCGGTCGCCGTTGCCGGTACACGCATAACGCAGCTTCCCATCGGCCCCGACCGTGACGCCGGAGGCCGGCGGTAGATCCGCGGCCCGTAACGCCGCCAGCGAAACCAGCAAGAGAAGCACAACAGCACACGGAGTCGGAGTGTGGTTTGGCTTCATGTTTTTTTCTTCGCGGCTTTCGCGGGGGCCGGCGGTTGGGGCTGGTGCGCGGCGGGATCGCTCGGCACCGGCGGACCGAATTTGTCCACGGGCGCGGTGAAGAGATAGCGCCACACGGTTTCGTGGATGAACTCGCCCTTGGCGTTCTTCACCGCTGCGCCACCGGGCACGACAGAACTGTGTGCACGGCGGGCGTCGCCCTTCACATCGGCGGCGGTGATCAGCCGACGCGTGTGGCCGTAGGGTGCGGCCACCTTGTCCACGTCCACGATGGGACCGCACTGGTGCAGGCCGAGCAGTTCCCACGAGCGGTCATAGTGGTGTCCCGGCCAGCCGCCATCGAGCACATGGCTGAAACCGAAGAACCGGTTCGTCGGCGTGGCGGAAGGCAACGCCTGCCACTTTTCCAACTGGTCGCGCGGACCGCAGAACATCACCACGCGATCCACGCGCTGATACTTCGCGAAGCGCGCCGCCGTGGTCGAACCGTGCGACGCACCCGAGATGATCACGCGATCCCAGCGCAGCCCCTGCCGGTCGGCGGTCAGGAAATAATCCCAGCGACCCTGTGGATTTTCCTTCGCCAGCCATTTCACGAACTGCACGGAGCGCTCCATCATGCCGTCGGGCTTCGGGATGCTCACCAACGGGCTGAAGTCTTCGCCGGTGGCAGCTTCGAGGCGTATTTTGCCGAGCAGCAGGCCATCATCGCCGGGCGACTCGTTGCCGAACTTGCCGAACCAGCCGTTCGCATAGTGGACGCGGATTGCGTGCAGGCCGTAGCTGTTGATGCGTTCAAAGAGCGGCGCGCTGTGGCCCATCAGCCAGATGACCAGCTTGCCCTGCGGCTTCACGCGCGTATCCACCGAAGCATTCTCGAGGTCCGCCGGCTTGCCGCCTTTCTCAAAGACAAAATCAATCTCCGGGTGCGGCTTGGCGCGCGGATCGAGCACGCTGGCCCGCGCCGTGAGCTCATAGCGCTGCGGCTTCGGGTCGCTGAACGCCAGCGGCGCCTCGGCGGCGTGCAGCGTCGTCAGTTGTGCCAGCAGTCCCGCGAAACAAACCCGCGTCATCAGGTGTTGCATGGAGCCTCTCCGTTATTTTGCTGTTTCGAAACCCAGGTCTTCGCCGGCGTGGAACGCCACGCCGATTTGTTCGAGATGACCATGGCGGCCGTTATACCAGAGCAGCCACTGCGCGCCGTCAAAAATCGCGTAGGGTTTGTAGCACGCAGCGTGATCCCATGCGTTCGCACCGGGGCGTACGATGGGATTTTGCGGGAGCCGCTGCCAGTTTGTGATGCCGTCGCGCGAGCGGGCCACGCCGATCTGCGCGTGCGCCTCGTCGCGGAAGCCGATGTAGAACATCACATGCCAGTCGCTGCGCTTTTCCACCTGACAGGCGGTGACCTTGTGTTTTTCCCACGGGCAATTCGGATCGGGTGAGAAGACTGGGTTCGCCACCTGTTTGGTCCACACGAGTCCGTCGGGGCTGGTCGCGTAGCCGATGGCGTTCGGCTCGTTCTGCTCGCCGCCGGAGTACCACATCCGGAACAGCTTCGCCTCCGCGTCCCACACAACGTGCGGACACATCACCGCCACCCTCTCCCACGGTCGCTCGGCGGAGAGCACGGGCTTGTCGCTCATGCGCTTCCACGCCACGCCGTCGGGACTCGTCGCATAGCCGATCCACGAATTGCTCTTGGTCTGGCCGGTGTACCACAGATGATAACCATCGGCGCGCTTCAGGACGCAGGGACGGTTGATGGAATTTTCCCAGCCCGTTTCCTTGCGCGGCCCCAGCACGATCTGCGGCGGCTCGCTCCAGTGGATGCCGTCGGCGCTCTCCACCAGCGCCACAGACCCTTTGGGCCGCCACGAAAGCCACATGCGATACTTGCCGTCTTCGCGCAAGACCGAGATGTCGAAACACGTCCCGTACTTCCCGCCCAGCACCGGATTGCCCTCGAATTTCTTCCAACCCTCCGTCGCTTGTTTTCCGCCCGGCGCGAGTGTCGCGAACCACTTCAGAAAAAGTTCCGGCCACTGCGCCGGCGGGAAGCCATGCTGCACGCGCGTCGGAATCAAATTGCCGACGCCGTGCCCGCCTTCTTCAAACAGGTCCAAGCGTACCGGCACGCCTAGCTTCAGCAGGTCGGCTTTGATCTGCTGCGGCAACTCCAGCGGCTTGTCCGTCGTCGCATGCACCAGATACACCGGTGGCGCATTGCTGGGGAAATGAAACGGCGAGACCGGCTTCCGCCAATGCCAGACGCCCAGGCCCACAGCAAAGTCCGGCCGGCTGCTCTGGCGCTCGACGGGATCGGCCGCTTGCGGATCGCCCGCATCAAACTTCGCCGCCAGATTCATCGCGAGATTAGCGCCCGCGGAATAACCGACGATGCCGATCTTGTGCGGATCGAGCTGCCACTCCGCCGCGCGGCTGCGCACCAACCGCACGGCGCGTTTGGCGTCGAGCAACGTGAGCGCCTGGATGCCCTCGTTAGACACCAGGTGCGGCGGCCGGGTGCGATACTTCAAGCCGATGACCGCCACGCCCTTGGCATTGAACACGTGCGCGGCATAGGCCACATGGGTGCGCCAATCCAGACCGCCGTAGCCACCGCCGGCGCAGACGATCACGGCCAGGCCGGTGCGTTTCTCCGGCGGCGGCAGATAGAGGCTGATCGTCGGCACAGAAACGTTGCGCAAGCGCGCCTCTTCGGTCACCACTTCCGGCGTGGCGTTCTCCATGAACTGCGGCGGCCGCCCGGGCCAAAGCGGGAGTGGGTCGGGCGTGCCCGCACCCAGGATTTTTTGCAACGCCATTTCACTGGGCGTAAGCTGCGCCGGCTCCTCACCGCGCAGAGCGGCCGTTGCCGTCCACAGCAGAGCGACCAAACTCAATGACACAACCGCTCTCAGGCCATTACCTCACGCTGTCCCAAGGCTCGGAAATTTTCCGGCGCTTTTCCCCAAGCCTTGGAAAATAATTCGTGAAAAGTTCCAAGGCTTGGAAAAAGCAGTGATCCCGGTTTCCAATGCTTGGAAGAGGTCACCACAGAGGTCGCAGAGGACATGGAGGGCACAGAGGCGCCAACCTCTGTGGACCTCATTCCGACCTCTGTGGTTTCTCCGATTGCTTGCTTGGAAAATTCCGCGCTCATTCCACCCGCACTTTGCCGATCGAATAGCGGCCCGACTGTTCCGGCGCGTCCATGGCGAGGCGCAGTGGCGGGCGCTGGCCGGCGGGATCCACGATGGCAACGGCCAGGGTGTAGGCGCCGGCCGGCAGGGTGGCGGGGATGGCGAGCGTCTCGCTCACGGCGCGTTCGCCGGGCAGCCAGTCGCACGGCTCGCTCTTGGCGTCGCTGGTGCACACCGCTTTCCCGGCGGCATCAAGCAGCAACACCTGCAGTTTGTAGGGGCGATAGAGTTTGCCGACGCCGGTGTTCGCCCATTTCATGTCCACGGCGAGCTGGCCTCCGCGCCGCGCCGCCGGCACGTGCGCGGCCTCGCGCAGCACGAAGCGGTAGCCCGCGAGCCGGGCGAGCTGCTGCAGCTGCGGCAGCGCCTCCGGCGGCACGCGGCCGATGTTGTCGTTGATCATGCTTACATGGTTGGCCAGCATGAAGTTCACTGCGGCATCGAACGACCAGCCGCGCGATTTCATGTCCTCATAGGTGCCATACCACTCGAAGACCACCGGTGCGGTCTTCCACGTGTCGGCCATCGCGGGCACGGCGGTGTATTTCTTCGAGCCGATCCAGTTTTTCTCGTGCGAGGGCGAGCCGACGCCGTCGCGCCGGAGCCCCGCGCCATGGGCCAGCGCGTAGGGCAACACCGCCGCGTCGTCGGTCATGAACACCAACGGCGTTTTGTGGAACGCGTTCAGATACATGTCCACGATCTGCTGGCGTACGGCGACCGGCGCGGGATGTGGCGTGTGCCATTCGCCCCAGACGCCGTAGGAGCCGATGTCGAGAAACTCCACGCCCGGCTGGCCGTCGTAGCGCGCGCCCATGGCCTTGAGGAACGCACCGTGATGCTTGAGGAACAACGGATCGGTGTAGTCGGGTTCGATGCGCGGAATCTTTTTGCCGCCGCTGGTGGGATGGTTGTCCTTGATCTGGTATTCGAAGCCCTTGCAGCCGGCATCGAACAGCCATTTGGGCGCGGTGTAGTAGCCGGGGCTGTGCGCGCTGCACGCCATCACGCGCAGGGCCACCGCCGCGCCGCGCGGCTGCCACGCGGCGATGGCATCATCGATGAACTTCCAGTTGTATTTCCCTTGCTCCGGTTCCGCATCCGCCCAAGCGAAGCGGATATACACCACCGAGCATGGAAAACGCGGCTCGCTTTTCGGGCTGCGGTGTCCGCTCATCCAGCCCATGCCGGGATTGGTCAGCAGCGCATCCACCTCGCGGAACGTGACGCGTTGCACCTCCGCGCCGCCGGCGACAAAGCCGGTCAGCAGCAGGGTGAAGAGGGTCACTGATGTCAGCCTGTTCATGGGCGTGTTGCCTCCTGTAGCGAATCCAGCGAGAAGTTGGCAAACATCATGTGCTGGACATCGTAATCCGTGCCGCCTTCGTAAAGACAGGCGATCTGACCATCAGGCAACACGGCCAGGTCAGAGTAGGCGCTCGGTCCTGGATTTAACACGCGTGCCACCGGCCAAGTCTTTCCATTATCGAAGCTGGCCCGCACCGTCATGTGTCTGCGGCCAGCTGTACTGGCTGGGTTGCTGAAGAGCATTACCCCCGGCTTGCCCTGCGATGGCCAACGGTAAAGCTCGATGGCCGCTTGGCAAATCGGCTCGATCAGTGTCTCGTCGTGGCGCTGATTGTTCCAAGTCAATCCGCCATCGTCGCTGAAGACGATCTGGCGGTACCGTTGCGCGCTGTAATTCCGGCAGTTCAACATCAGCCGTCCGTCAGCTAGTTCCACCACTTCGCATTCGTTGACCTTGTGTTCGGGCGTCGAACCGCCGAGTTTCCAGCTCTTGCCGTGATCATCGGAATAGATGACGTGCGAGTAATAGTGCTTGGAATCTTTCTCGATATGGTCACAGGGGATGACGAGGCGTCCCCTGTGCGGGCCGTGTTCGATTTGGATACCGCTGCCCGGTCCGGTGGCGTACCACGTCCAGTCCTTCTGCTTAACATCGGCTGTGATCTCGACCGGCTTCGCCCACGTCACGCCATCGTCATTCGAGTTAGTGACGAACACCCGGCGCGTGTCTTTGCTCGTTCCAGCGATGATGCTTCCCTCGTGGTCATCGCCACAGTTCCAAGTCGTCAGCAGCCAAATTCTGCCGGTATCTCGATCCACCACCACGCAGGGATTGCCGCAGGTGTTCCCTCCGTCGTCCCAGACGACCTGCTGCAGGCTCCACGTCTTACCGTGATCGGTGGAGCGCCGAACCAGAAGATCGATGTCTCCCGTATCGCTCCGAGAGTTCCTCCGTCCCTCACAGATCGCCAGGAGCGTACCTTTCGCCGTCACCGCCAGCGCCGGTATACGATAGCCGGAATAACCGGCCTGCCCACTGATAAACACCGGTATGCCTAACGGTTGTGTGGGCGCAACGAGATTTCCCTGGACCGCGAACCGTTCGAGCGTGATCCGATTCCGATGTGGCCGGAACCCGATCTGCTCGGCCGCTCCCTTCCAATTATCCATGCGGAGGATCTCACGCTGGTTGATCAAGAACCGCGTGACGCCATTCTCGCGCACGACCTTGAGGTCAAAGGCCTGCCCGGACTTGATCAGCGGTTTCGCTGCTTCGGGCAAGAGTTTCTGGCCGCTGAAAAGAGGGCCTTCAATGAAGAGCGCCTTGCCACGGCCGTCGAATCCGAGATGGCTGTTGTTCATCATGAACGAGGCCGCCGTGCCGTCCAGTCGGTCGAGTTTCAGTCGCGCAGAAATCTGGAAGTCGCCCGGTCCTAGATCCTTGCCGGCAAACAGACCGCGGCCGTCTGACGGCGACTGAAGTCCATCGGTAGCTTGCTCCCACGCAACACTCGCATACCGCACGGCAACCGGCTTGCCGTCTTGCACCACGACAAGCTGCTCTGTTGCCCGCAAGTTCGCATCGCTCGCGATTGCGGTAAGATTCGCCCACGACGCCAGCAACAGGACAGTGAAGATAACGGATGACAGTTTGTTCATGGCTTTTTCTCTGGTTGTGCGGTGTCCGACAAATCCCATGTCGCAGGGCTTGTCCAATGGACTGCGGCTAATTATGGCTTGGCAGACGCGTCATGGGAAGACGTTGTTTACCTCGTTGCAGGGAGCAGCTTGAGCACACAGTCGGCAACGGCCTCGCCTTGGATTTTCTTCGCGGCGTCCTTCCAGTGGAAATCGTTTTGCTTCAGGTCGAGGCGGTTGATCATCAGGCTGTATAAATCGTTCACAGGCACCTGCATTGCAACCATCACCTTGGCGGCCATCCGGTTGTGCTCGACAATGATCGGGTTGCTTTGCGGATCCAGTTCCGCCGGTTTGTCCCGGAGCGAGATCGGGGTGGTGCTGGCCCAGATGAGCTTGCCCTGCGGATGCTCTTTGCGCATGACCTCGACGAAGGCTTTCGTCAGCGGCTCGAATTGGTCCGGGGGGATGCGCGGTTGTTTTTCGGCCTGGCCCTTCACGACGCGGTCTTTTTGAAAACCGTGCAGCCCCAGGTTGATATGGATTACATCGTAGGGGCCATTCTTCAAAACCATGGCCAGCATCTGGTTGAAACGCTCGCTCTGGCACGCGGGGGTCACCCAGTAATCGACATAGGCTTTGCCGCTGAGCCGCTTAATGACCGTATTGGCGTAACCGTTGAGGATGGAATCGCCGATGAGCAACACTCTCGGCCGCGTTGCATCGCTGAGCGTCGCTTTGTTGACCCCCCAAGCTTTTCCATCGGATTGAACCCGCGGGTCCTTTTCGACGGGAGCGTTGATGGCCGCAGCGATGGCTTGGGCCTCATCGGCCTTGGCCGGTTTCCGGGCTTGCTGGGCTCGCGCCGATGACAGGCAGACAAGCGTCGCCATCAGCAGAGCGGTCAACGATGCAGGTGAATGTTTCATGGTTTGCGGCTTCTTCCCTTCGCGCGATTTTCGTTGTTCGATGCCACCAATGTCACCTTAAACACCTTGGCTCCGAAACCAGTGACGTCCTTCCAATCCTCATTCCGGACCGTCAACAAACCACTGTCGCCGAAGTCGACAGGCTTGCCGCTCCTCAAGTCCACCACGGACGCAACCTGATAACCGTTGTTCTGCACCTGTAGCCAACCCTTCGACGGGGGCGTGGTGACATGGATGTAAAGGATGTGTGGATCCTTGCGGGATACCGTGATCGAGCCGTAAGCGCCATTGTTCCACCAGCCAGGATTCAAGGCCGAGCCCTCGCCGCCCATCGTGTCATAGATGGATTCCCCGGCCCACGCCAGAAACCAGCCCATGTTCGCGATCATCGGATCGAAGCACGATGGCAACTTGCCGTCAATCATCGGCCCGATGCCCAGCGCGAAGTTCCACTGGCGACGTTGTCCCAGCGAAGAAACCATTTGCTTGACCAAATAGGTCGGGTCCTTCACGTAAGGCAGGCTCCCGTAGGATTTTTCATCCAACCCTTGATACCACCAGCCACCGGCTTGGGGGATGTCCTCGTTGAAGTCGCGTTTGGGCAGAATCGCGCTCCCCTGCAAGGGAGGCTTCAGCAGTCCCGAAGGCCGGCTGTATTCCGGGTCGGGTCGCCCACAGAGGAATTCAGTGCTTCCGAAATCCACGTGGGAACTGCTCAGTGTGACTTCGTTATTGTGGATCACGATGCCTTTGGGTAGACGTGCGTGAATGAGTTCGCCCAAATCATCTTGATACTGCCCGTCGAACCAGAAGCCGCTGATCTTCTCTCCGTGCCGGTCAATGAGCTCGTTGATCATCTGCTTCACGGCGGCGAAAACATTCTTCTGGTCGCGCATCTCCTCAGTCATGAACGGGCCGTCCTTGATGAAGGCATGGTAGTTGTCCGCCCCCATATAGAGGATGAGCGGCACACCCTCCTGATGGCAGCGGTTGACCAGCGCGCCAAAGTAATCCTTCGTTGCCTTGCACCTGTAGCCCGACACATCCGAGGGATACGTCACGAAGTAACGGCCACAACTGTGAAACACGGTGAAGATCAGGTAGCGCGCGCCGATTTTCTTGACTGTGGAAACCATGTTCGCGGCAATGGCATCCGGGTCTTGCGCCGCCGCCTCGAACGCCGCGACGGTGTCATAACGGAGGGGATTTTCACTTCCGCGCGAAGAGCCCTTGCTTCCGGTGAGCATCCCCCATGTGTAGAACAGCCCGAACCTTGCCGGCGCATACCACTGGTCCACGCGCCGCTGGCGCTCCTGGTATTCCTTGCGAAGTACCGGGCCGTCGGCGGCATGCAACGCAGCCACCGGTACCAGCAGCAGGAGTGTGAGAATTGTGAGGATATGATTCATGCTTGCTCCTGTCATTTTTATTTGATTCGCCAGTTCCAAGCATTGGCAGTCATCGCGCCGCTATTTTTCAATGGCAGAGAAAAGCCGACACAGAGTTTTCCAAAGGTTGGAACGTTCGGCGAGGCGCGCTTCGTATGCAGCGGGCCAGCGGTGCCAGCAGCGGAGCGGCGAGGGTCATGAGCACCGGCTATGGATATTCTCAAAACAAGCCTCTCACGTCATACGGTCCCAGCTTCACGTCTGCGGGGACGACATCCACATGCGGCCCTGCGTTGGGCGCGAAGACGCTGCGAATGGCGTCGAGATAGCCAAAGCCGTATTCCTGGCACGGAAAAACGTAGTGCCCTTCGCCGTACTCGTTCCAGTTGTCGATCAGGATCATACGGCCCTCGGGCTCCGTGGATCTCCGCTGGTCGACGACGCGCTTGGCTTGCGTGCACAGGGTCTTGAACTGGTCCGGCGTCAGGCGCCACCGGACCTTCGAGGTGGCGCCGCCCCAGGGCGTTGAATCCCAGCCCATGGAAATCGTGACGATATTGGGAATGGCCTGGGTCGCCATGGTCTGCCAGCACTTTTCCTGGCCGGCCATGACTTTGCCCATATCGGGCGAAGTCCCTGCCGGCATATAGGCCTGACCCATGAACGATGGCCAGTGGTAGGCGAAGCTGTGACTTAAGCCTATCTGCTTCATCCGGGTGACAGGTGGAATTGGATTCCCCCAACAATGTTGCCCCATAAAGGTAAGTCCCTTGAACCCCGCGGCCCGGCAGGCGGCTTCCATCCTCTTGACCGCAAGTGCGGCTTTCGCTTCCCCGCCAAGTTGCTTCACAAATTTATCGACGCTATAGACAGAAAGAACGGGTTTGCCTCCGAGGACTAGGTAGCCGGGTTTCTTGAAGAAGGCATCGATCCAGTACGGCAACAGATGGTTCAGCAAATCGTCTTCCGATGCGATGCCAGCAGCCGCACTGTTGGCATTCTCCCACATGATGCAAAACTTGAACTTGTTCTGCTGTTGCGACTTGAACAATCCTTCCGTGATCCACTGCTCGTGCAGAGGCTTTATGGGTTGCTTGCCGACATTATCCTTGGCGCGATACCAGCACACGAGAAAGAACGAAACGCCATGATCCAGCGCATACTTGATTTCCCAGTCCGTCACATCGGGGTTGCTTTCGTCGTACCAGCCTAACACCGGTTTGCGCTCAGGATAAGAGGTGATCGGCTGCCACGCCTTCGAACTATGCCACAGCGGGCACATCTGGGCGCCAATTAAGTAGGGAGCTGTATCCACCGGCTTGGGTACTGGAACAGCATTGCCAGCCCCGCCATCTGCGTGCAACTCGGCCAGCGCCGCGAGCAGCAGGGCGATGAGGGTCAGGGATCTGTTCATGGGCGCGTTTCCCGGCTGTGCGCCTGTTGGAAAAATTCATATTTCAAGGGATACCCGCGACGCTGGTGGCTTTGGGAATCGAGGGGCACGTGTCGTTTTTGATTTCAGGACACATCAAATGCCAGGTGCCGGCGGGATAGGCATGGCGCAAGAACAGCGGGCGTGGCAGCCAGACACGGAACAGGTCGTCGCTGCTCCAACCGTTGCCGGCCGAGGCATAGTCGCACATCGTGAGCGTGACCTGATGATGGTTGAAATAGTGCGAGGGTCGCACTTCAAAGGGCACGTCGAACGCCATCCACACCTGCGCGGGGTGGTTGGTGCTGGGCTTCAAGGCCACATACCCATCCTTGTCCGCTGCCAGCCACACGTTCAGGTCCTGCGGTTTGGTCAGGCGGCTGTCGAGGGCCAGCACCACCGGGCCACGCATGACGGCCAGTTGTGGCGCACCACTCGGGGCCGGCACGGCGCGTCCGCGCAGATCGAGCTTCAAAACAACCTGATCCCCTGGCGACCAGTCACGTTCCACCTCGGCATAACTGCCCGCTTGGGTGGTAACCGATTTTCCATTCACGGTCAGTGCCGTTTGCTTGCTCCACGCCGGGATGCGGAACTTCACAGTGAACTTGGCTTTCTTGGCGGACGAAATGGCGAACTTAACATCGGCGCTCACCGGATAATCGGTTTGTTGGACGATGTTAACCTCCGTGCCGTCGGCCAGTTTTTGGGTCGCCCGGCCGGGCGCGTAGAGATTCACCACGGCGCCGTCCTTGCAGCCCATCACAGCCCAACGTGGCGTAAGGAAAAGTCCGCGCGGACCGTTGGCCACGCAGCAGCTTAATTGACAGTCAACGTGCTGATAATGGCTGGGCACGCGCTGACCGGAGAGCGGCGAAAAATACGCCCACCAGGCGCCATCGGGTGTCATGGCCCCCAGCAGCGCATTGTAGAGGGAGATCTCAAGCTGATCGGCCCACACCGGGTCGCCGGTCAACCGCAGCAATTGATCGCATAATTTCATCCACGTAGCGGTGACACATGTTTCGACGGGCTGCTCCATCGTCTCGGTTTGAATCCGTGCGCCGTCGCACCAGAGTTCCTGATTGGAGCCGGAGCCATGGACCATGATTTCCGTCTGGCGCAGCGTCCGGGCGAAATGGACGGCGGCGTCCAGATACCTGCCGTTCCCTGTGATGCGATACATTTCGCAAAGCCCCTCGAAGCACGACATCATTTCATAGGCCTTGCGGGCACTGATCTGCGCCGGCGGGGTGCCGGCGAGTCCCTGTTCAATCAGTTGCGGCCCGGTGGGGGAAAACTTCCCCGGTTTGCTCCAGTTGGCGACGATGGAATCGGCGAAATCAAGATAACGCTTTTCGCCCGTGCGCTGATAGAGCTTCGCCATCGCTTCAAGCAGGGAACTGGCGGGGAGACCTTGGACGACGGCTAAGCCGTTGTCCGCAAGGTTCACTTGGCCGGGCGGCGCTTCCTGGATTAGAAAATCAGCTGTGCGGCGCGCGGCATCGAGCGCGACGCGGTTGCCGGTAAGATCATAGTCAGCCAGCAATCCGAGCAGGACATATTTGCGCCCCCAGACATCCCATGCTTCGAGATGCTTGCCGTCCTTGTACGTGCCGATATAACCGTCTTGCGTTTGCGTGGCCAGTAGTTCGTTGAGGCCACGGTCAAGCAACGCGCGATGTTCCGGCGTGGGAGCGTAACCGCAGGCCAGCGCGGCGGAGGTGAACCATTTGCCCCAATACTCACAGCGCCAGTGACCGCCGTTTTCCTCGGTGCGGTCGCGAAACGGCCGGACGATGCGTTCCAGGTCCTGCGCCATGACCCGGTTGTTCATCGACAGCGCCAGTTTGTCGCCCAACCAGCCGTCCAGATGCACCGCCCCAGGGTCTGCATGAGTGAATTTGTCCCGCGACCCTTCCGCCTGCGCGACAAGGTTCAGCAGCGCCGCCAAGGCGAGGCCCGGCGGGAAAATGCATTTAATATTCATGGCGAATTTATCTCGTTGCTGCTTTGACGGCTTCACGTTTCACCGCTGCTTCTTCCATGCTGTCCTTCCAACCCTTGGAAATTCATCACCGCAGTTTCCCAAGGCTTGGAAACAACCGACGCGAGCCTTCCACAGCTGGTAACTTCTGGCAAGGCGCGATTCGCGTGCAGCGCGGCCAGCGGTGCCAGCAGCAGGGGCGCGAGGGCCCATCGTGCGCTTCGCTTCATTGGACCACGTCAATGGCCGGCGGATCGGTCGGGACCGGTGGATTCATCATCATCTGGCTGGTGCCGATGCCCACGTATTGTCCGGAGCGTTGGGCATCGGAAAGCGCGATGCTGACGATGCCGCTGGCGGCCAAACGGGTTTTGACGTAATCGGTGAGATCGATTTCAACCCACCCAGCCTTGAGGAAGGGAGCCTTGGCGATGAGCTTGCCCAGCTTGGGCTGGGTATTCCACGTGATAGGATGTTCACCCCGGGCGGTCCAGGTTTCATCGGGCAGTTCCAACACCGCGAGGGTGACTTTGTCGAACTGCATGGTCGATCCGGCCGTTACATTGAAGCGCAGCGTGGCTTTCTGGATCGTCTTCCCTTTGAGGGCCGCGAGGTTGAACTTGAGGAACGGCCGGCGTCCGCGTTTCCCGATGTCCCTATCGAATTCCTGCACGGGGGCATACTTGGCGTAACCGAACACTTGTTCCGGCCGGCCGGCATCCACATAGGTGTCCTCCACGGCAGGGAAACGAATCACGCCGGGAGACAGGTCGATTTTTGGTTCGACGATCCACTCGCGGCTGAAGAAGGCCTCGTCGAAAAAGAGCAGCGCCGGATCGTCACTCAACTTTTTGACGAAGACGGTTGCGGTTTGATGGGCGGCGGGATTCTTGAAGTCGAGATAGAGCCGCGTCCATCCGGTGACCTTGGCCAGCGTGGCGGTCGTTTCTTTTCCGGTGGCATCGCGCACGCCGATCTGGACCTTCTGCGTGCTGGCGGTTGGCTTAACCCACGCCCAAAATTGATAAACGGTGTCGGGTTTCAGGTTGTGAACGGTTTGTTCCAGCCCATTGGCTCCCGCGCCAAGTTGCGCGGCGCCAAAGAGGCGGAACGCCGGATCGCTGGCCGGATTGTGCCAGCACGCGCTCTTGGTGCGAAAAGGCTGCGCCGACTTGCTCCCGGTGCTGATCCAAGGGGCAAGCGTGTCCTTACCTTCAAACCCATGGTTCACCAGCATGTTCAAGTAGGTGGCCTGCGGGCGTACAAAGGCGATGTCCCGAGGCGCTTTGAGATCGCACCCGGCCTTCCAAACCGGTTTTCCGAACGGATACGCCCCGAGGTCAGGCTTGGCTCCCTCGGTAATTCCGTCCAGCGGCACGCCCGCCCCGATCGCTGGGGAACCGGGTTTGAGGGTGAAGTCGTACGTCCACGGCTCTTCCAGCATGTCGATCGGTTTTCCGCTCTGGTCATTGAAGACCTCGGCCGGTTTGATCGACGAAAGATTGGCAACGTAGGTCTGCCCGGCGAAGGGCGTCACACTAAAGCCGAAGATGTTGTTCACCCACTGGCAGCCGGCATAGTCGCCGCCATGCCCGACCGGCATGGACCGCTTGTAGTCCGCATTGATACTGTCAAAGGCCGTCTCGGGGTTGGGGTTGTAATCGCTGAACCGGTAGATCGTATTGTTGTACA
Source organism: uncultured Lentisphaerota bacterium (assembly GCA_903912445.1). GTDB lineage: Bacteria > Verrucomicrobiota > Kiritimatiellia > CAIQIC01 > CAIQIC01 > DP16D-bin41. The sequence continues at coordinate 10,141 of CAIWHP010000089.1, read as the reverse complement.
CCAGCACATTGACCTTCGGCTCGTTCATGGCGAGGACAGGGATGACATTATGATGGACGATGAAACCGGCGGCGGCGTTGTCCAAATAAATGCCATTGATGTAGAGCAACCGGCGGTAGTCAGTCATGCATTGGTTGTAGGCGATCTCGGTGCCTTCCCCATCCGTCATCCCCGCCCCGAGGCAGTTGGAGTCCCGGGCCAGAAACGAGGCGTCCCTGAAGAAGTTATGGATGATCTGGCTGTGCACCGCGTTGATGCCGAGCATGCGATCGCCCGAGCGCTCCATCGTGTTGTAGGCAAAGAGCTGTTCCTTGCCGCTCATCAGGATGGCGATGGCGCAGCCCTCCTCCGAGAGATGATGAAAATAATTGTTCACTACCCGGTTCTGTTCGCCGCCGATACTCAACATGGTTCTGCTCTTGGAAAAGGCCAACTCGCTGTCGCGGATTTCGTTGCGCGTGCCGTTCAATTTGGAGCCTTCCTGGTAGAGCACCTTCATCCCCTGCACCCGGCAACCGGTCGTCGTCTCGCTCAGGAGGACGTTTCCGCCCCGCCCCTCGATGTTTTGAATGACGATGAATTTCTTGCCGCTCAAGTCCACCACCGACTGACGGGTGCAGACTTCGACCTGAAGCTTGGCCGGATTCGCGCCGCCGGGCGCGCGATAAAAGATCTGTTTTGTTTTGGCTTCATAGACCCATTCGTTATCCGCGTCCAGCAACGCGCGGGTGCCGGAGACGACGTAGGTGAACTTGAAGTGCGGGTTGGGTTTACGCTCGGAACTGCCGATCATCTTGTCGAGCGTGATGGTTTTCTTGACCGGATCAAAGGTGCGGATCTTGCCCTTCTCCGCCCACCAGCCGTTGTACCACTGGAGATACCAGATCTTTCCGCCCTCCAGCCAGTTCGCCGGCTTGCGCTCGGGCAGGCGCGGATCGGCGATGGTATCCATGCCTTTCTCCACCGCCCCGCTGTTGCTCACCGCTGCGACCTCGGCCCGCGGCGCCTCCAGGAAACTGCCCGCAGCTTTCGGCCAGCGCGCCTCGACGGCGCGTTGCCCATCGACCAATAACAGGCTGTCGCGGGTTCCCTTCGGAGCCGTGGCCTTGAAAACTCCAGCCTTATCGGGTTGCCACCCGGTCACCAGGTCCAAGGCGGATAGGACCGCTTTTTCGTTCTGGGCGGCGCGATAGACGATGGGCTTGTTTTCTTCGCCAGAGGCTGCCGGGACCAAGGTCTCCCGGTAGGTTCCCTCCCTCAGGATACAGACATCGCCCGGTTTCAATTGGGCTGAAGCCCGCGCCAGGGTTCGAAACGGAAGCGCCAGCGTTCCCTGATTACTGTCGAGGCCCTGCTTGGCATCAACATAGTACTCCGAAGCCTGCAACCTGCCGGCCAACAGCGGGAGGACAAGAAGCGGAAAGATGTATTTCATCGTTACTCTTTTCATCTTATCTTTTCGCCCGTTCCAAACATTGGAAGTCATCGCACCAAGTTTTCCAATGGTTGGACAGCCTAGGCGGAGTTTTCCATAGCTCGAAACTTCCGGCAAGACGCGTTTCGTGGCAGCGCGGCCAGCGGCGCGAGCAACAGGCCGTGAATACGCGAAGGGCGCGCTGCACCGCACATCTTCCGGGTGGAGCGCCTCATGGCCCCAGCGCCTGCAGAACGGCGCGGGCATTCTTGTTATTTTCATCGAGCTTGAGGGCCTGCCCGAGGTGAAGTTCGGCAGTGTTGCGGTCACCGCGGAGAACCGCCTGGATGGCTTGTAGCGCGAGGAGGTCGGCACGCTGCGCTGGCTCGGTTGAGTCGTTGGCCAGCGTCGCGGCACGCTGGAGGCACTTGGCGACCTTGGCATCGTCACCGAGGTGCAGCAGCATGGCGGCCTTCCCGGCCATGGCGAGGAAGTTGTCCGGCTCGCGTTTCAGGATGAGGTCGAGCTGCTCGGCGACCTTGTCGTAGTGGTCGAGTTGTTCGTGGGCCTTGGCCAGGAGGTAGCGGTTACGAATGGTGTCAGCAGCCTTGATGCGTTCGGCGCAGATGGTGAGCAGTTCAGCGGGGCGTTCTGCCTTAACCTGCAAGCCGACGAGCATTTCCCATGCGCTCTCACGGGTCGGGTCGAGCGTAACGGCGCGCTGGCCATAGGTCTGCGCGTTGCCGGTCGCGCCGTGCATGAACTCGATCACGGCAAGTGCTTCGCAGGCATGTGCGGCAAGTTCAGGATCGTTGCGGGCGGCCAGGGTTTCGAGGCGTGGACGGATTTCCGCTAGGGCCGCGCGCGACCTTTCAGAGAGGGCGTCGCTGGGATCCTTGGCGGGGTTGGGCCTGGCGCTCCCGGCCAACGCATCGGACATGACCAAGATGGAGGCAAACCCGGCCTGTAATTTCACGCTGTCGGGACAGAGCCGGGCGGCCTGTTGGAGGTCGGTAAAGGTGGCGGGTGTGACGAACGAGGACAGGACGGGCGCTTTGCCCTCCAGCGCATCGGTGAGCACCTGGAGGCTGGTGCCGAAAAACATCCGGCAGAACGCTCGCTGGACGTAGCCGTCGGGTTTTCCCGGTGCAAGCTCGACAACTTTGGAGAATCCGTCGAGCGCTTCGTCCATCAGTTGCCGGGCGTGCTGGACGTCATCCCTGGTCAACCGCCCCTCCTGCACCGCGGCCAGCAGCTTGGGGAGGTCTTCAAGGTTGAGGTGCTCCACATGCAGGTGGTCCCGCGTCGCGCGGCCGAGCAACTGTCCGGCGAGTGCGCACCACGCGGCCGAATTGGTCGGTGACGTCTGCAGGATCTCGCGCACGTCAGCTTCGCTCTTGCCCGGCAGGTCGTTGGTCTTGCCCAGGCCGAGCTCGGCACTTTGGAAACCCATCTTAAAGTTGATGTTGATCGACGGCAACTTGGCCAGCAGGCGGAACGGTTCCTGGTTTGTTCCGACCTCGGCGGCGTGGAGCGCGGTCAGCGGCCCCAGCAGCAGGGCGGCGAGAAGTTTGAGCGAGTGTTTCATGGCAGCTGCTTTCGTTTTCATTTGATGCGTCTGTTCCAAGGTAAGATGAGAAGGCTGATCGCCCCGAGCTGTGATAAACACGCTCAACAACCAACGCAGTCCTCGTAAGGCTGCAGAAAGGTAGGCGATCAGCCGTGCAAACTAGTATCACGATCGGTATGGACCTGCGAGATAAAAAGCATACGGTGTGTGTCCTCAACGCCGCTGGCGACGTGGTCGAGCAGACCGCCGTGGCCGCCACACCGGAGACGGTAGCGAAGTTCTTTCAACGCTATCGCGGTGCCGTGGTGGCGATGGAAACGGGCACGCCTTCGCGGTGGGTCAGCCGGCTCGCCACGGCGGCGGGCCTGGAGGCGCTGGTCGGGAACGCGCGCAAACTGCGCGCGATTTGGGCCAACGAAAAGAAATCGGATCTGCGCGATGCAGAGCTGTTGGCGCGGCTCGCGCGGGCGGATCGCCGCCTGCTCTATCCGGTCCATCACCGCGCCGAGGCGACGCAAGCGCGCTTGGTGTTGATCCAAGCGCGCGATGGTCTGGTCAGCGCGCGCAGCGCGTTGATCAATCAGGTGCGGAGCCTGGTCAAGGGTTTCGGCGCGCGGCTCCGCGCGTGCAGCGCGGAATGCTTCCACAAGCAAACGCTGCCGGAGGCGGGGGCCACAACGCTGGCACCGGTCATGACGGCCATCGAGCAGCTCACCGCGCAGATCCGTCACTACGATCACGAGGTCGCGGCACAGGTCGCCGCGCAACCCACCGTCCAGACGCACCACGCGCCCCGTTTGCAGCGCCTGCAGCCAGTTGATGACTTTTTTGTCCCCCTTGCCGTTCGGAAGGGGCACGAACTTGATGTTGAGGTTGGGCTCCTGCTCACTCCACGATATGTGGAACCGTGACTTCTCACCTAGGACAAAGATGTCCGACCTCTGGATGTCGGCAGGCTTGGTCCCTGCCGGCTGGATGCCCTTCGTGTTGTCCGTCCCAGCCATCAGCAAAATCCCTTTGAATGAATTGTTATTATTCCAAGAGTCACCGGCATATTGGCCCGGCAGGGGCAGCACCTCCGCCACCAGCGAAACATAGTCAGCGCTGGTGCTCATCTTGAAGCCCTTTGCAGAGATCCCTTGCAGGCTCTGCGGGTTTTGGGCCCAACAGGTTCCGGTCAACATACCCGCAATGAAATAGAGGCCCGCACGTGTGTGGATTTTCATTTTTTCGCGGATACTTTCAGCGTTTCTCAACTTCTGGCCCTATGCTTGACGTTTCTTGCATTCTACCAGTTTCCGCCAACCGCTTAAGCCACCGGCGGGAAAGCTCGAACTTATCCTTTCGTATCGGGCGCGGATGCGGCAGCCGCGCTATCGCCCAGCACCAAGTAATGCGTCAACTCGGAACGCAGGTAGGGTGCGATGGTCTCGGGCCGCATGATCGCGGTGTAGAAGATCGTGAAGTAGATCGTCTTGACGGATTCGACGCAGGCCTTCAGCACGCCACCGGCACAGCAGATCAGGTACAGGACGACCAGCACCGGCACCCATGTGTAGGCGTGGCCTTGAATCATCCAACTCGTGTGTGGCATGGACGGTCCCAGCAGAGAGCTCAACCCCACGCCGGCCGCCAAGGCAACCAAATACACCGGACCCAACAAAATCTTGAGCACGTCCCCGGCAAAGTCGATCCCGAACACGCCGGCCAATGTGGCGGGGACGTTGTTGCGCAGCGCCTTGAGTTGCGGCACGATTTCCTTCAGCGGTTTCTGTTCGATGACCACGCCGGGAATCATGTAGTGATTGACCAAGTCCCACACCTCCACCAGGGCGCTGAGGAAGAGGTTCGTGACGAAGGCGCTGACGCCTTCGCGGTTTTGGCCGCGCTGGCTGCCGGCGTACGCGACCAACAGATCCACGAACGCGATGAACCGCAGCCGGCCTTTCTCCGCCGCGGTGTGGCGGTGCGCTTCGGGGTACGGCGTCACCTTGCCGGTGATGGCCTGGTAGGTCATCCAGCTTTGACACGCCTTTTGCCGGGTCCGATAGAAAAATTTGAACGGGAGCAAAACCAGCACCGTGAACAGCAGCGCCCCTACGCCCAGGCCGACATGCCAGCGTAGCAGCAATAGGACCAGGGCCCCGACCACCAGGCTGGTCATCAGCAGCGAGTATATCGCCATGTGAACAGTCGGTTTCACAATGCCGGCATTGGCGCCCACCAGGCTGAAGGAGTTCTTCAGCAGGTAGCCGGTATCCTTCATCCGGTCCGCAAACGATTTCTGTTTAAAGTGTTCAAACATGGCGGTTCCCTTTCACCACCTACTTAAGCAACGGGCGCGAAAGGTAACGCCCGAATTTACTTTTCCATTCCGGCCGCGAAGGCGGCCTGCTTGCGCGTGACATCGGCTTGTTCTACGGCCGCCAGCTCAGCATACCGCTTGCCGTAGAACACCTTCGCCAGCGTGTCCTGCATACTCAAGGGCGGCTTGGCGGTGAGCCGTGGCTGGAGGCGGGAGGGTTCACCCAGGGCGACCAGTTCACAGCGGATTTCCTCGCCGTTCACCCGGCTCACGGCGACCACGAGGTTGGTTTCGGATGCGTCCTGCAGCTGGATCTCAAACGTGCGGACGCCCAGCTTGAACGTCCCGCCGCGCAACTTCACGGCGCCCTTCTCCAGCGCCAACTCGGTGGTCAGATCTTGCGGCAGCGGCGCGTCGAAGTAGTCGCCCAGGTCGAGGCCCTTGCACCGAAGCAAGCTGGTCTGGTCCGGTTTGATCTCGAAGTCGAGTTTGCCGTCGAAGGCGCTCACCCGACAGGCGAGATTGCTGCCGGCATAACCGATGTCGGCCATGAAGCTGATCGGGCGGCGAATCAGCGGATGCAACTTGGGCAGGAGCGTGCCTTCAATCAGTTGCTGAAACTCCGCCGCACGGGCCGGTTGTGTCACGATCTTCAGCCGGTCGCTGTCCACTTTCAACTGGCCGAACTCCACCTGCCCCTTCACCGCCTTGAACCCGGTCCACTCCAGCGCCGGCATCGCGAAGCTGAAACCGGTGAGGCGATTCGTCAGCGTCAGGTCCTGAATCGTCAGGCGGTCGATCTGGAGCAGCTTCAGCGGCCATTCACTGGATGAACCCGTCGTCGCCGTGTTCGTCGTAGCCGGGGAGTTCTTCCACTCCGTGAGATCGAGGTGCGCCCGGCCGATATGGATCTCACGCAGGATGAGTTCCTTCTTTGACACCAAATCGCGGAACCCGCTGTACTTCACCCTTACATCGCCGATCGTGCCACCGCTCCATCGGATGGCTTTGACGCCAAACCCGGACGAGATCGAGCCGGAAAGGCCGGTGATCCGCAGATTCGCGTTGGTGCTACCGCTCTCCAGCAACGACGCCACCGCCTTGAACGGCAGCGTGGTGTGCATCACGACGAGGTAGGCGCAGCCCGCCAAGGCCAGCACAAGGATCACGCCACCGATCAGGAGGTTCAGCAGGCAGCCAAGGCAGCCTTTCTTCGGCACGGCGGGTTGGTTGGGGGTCGGGCTCATAACTTCTCCTCATCCTTGGATTATCGCGGCACTAACCATGTTGCAGCCAGCCGATCCGGCAAGCTCCGCTCCGGCAGCGCCAACGACGTCGCGGTCAGCCCGGCCACGAGCAGACCCACCAGCGTTCCGGCCCATTCCACATCAAGCCACAACGCCAGCACCGCCGCCAGCACAGGCGAGACCAGGCACGGCAGCCACGCGATCAGGCTCCGCCGGGTCGTCTGTGATCGCGTCGCCGGGCTGCCGTCCCGGCCGACAATCGCCACACCGAACGCCCGCAACAACAGCCCTTCGCCCGCCACCGCCGCGGCCAACAAGGCTGGGAAGGCCACCCCCACCAGCAAGGCCAGGCCTCCCACCCACAGCGCCACCTCCACCGACGCCCGGCAGCAGAGCAGGCCAGTCAACCCCAGCAGCGCCGGCCCCGCCACGCCGGCGGCGACGATGCCAAGCCGCTGCGTCCGCGACACCGCCGCGGGCAGATTCATCAGCGCTTGCAACGCCTGGACCGCATCGGCAGCACTAGCCAGCGTCGGCAGCGCCTTGAGGAACTCTACGACGTACAGCGGCCGCGGACGATTCTCCAGCAGGCGCGTGGCGAGCTCCACGATAAAGTTCCGGGCCTGCGCCCACGACACGGGTGGCGCGGCGGTGGGATCGGCCTCCGCCGTACATACAGCGGCCACACCCGGCGCCGGAAAAGCGAGGAGCTTCGCACGACCTTCGGCGGTAATCCACACACGATCCACCCCCAGCACTTCGGGCAAGGTCCCGTCCTTGAGTCCTTCCTGGATCTCCAGCACGAGGTCGAGCAACCAGAACCGCACAACCCGCCACGGCGGCGGTGGTTGGAGCACCAACCCCAGCGGCCGGCCGGTAAGTGCTTCGTAGGCATCCCAGTTTTCCGCCAAGGATCGTTTCCCCGCGATCCAGCGCAGCCGGCCTGCGCGCCCGAGGTTGCGCAGCGCCCGCGCCACCGCGGGCGTGCCGGCCGGCAGCTGCTGAATCCACACGCGCCGCAGCAAGCGACTGTCGTACCCCGTGAGCCACTCGGCCGAACCTTCGATGCTGCCCAAAACGTGAAACGGTCCAAGCTGCGGCTTGCTGGCCGCATCGGCGGGCACGTCCGCGGGCGGCAATGCCGTCCGCGCCATCGGCACCGCGGTCGTCACCACGCGGGTTTCGGTGAGCCGATCGGGCAACGCGGCAAATCCGTTACGCCGCCGCGCGGCACAAAACAGCAGCAGCGTGGCACCGAGCCAGTACGCCGGTATCTGCCAACTCCAATCGGGGCCGTAAGTGACTTGCCTGGTCGTTGCCGGGAAGGTGTGGCCCAGCAGCGTCACCATCACGTGCTTTTCCGCCACGCTGGCCACGCGCAGCGGCGGATGCAGTATCAACGCCCCCAGCACCGGCAGGGCCACGAATAGGACGGCACGCGTCAACGCCTTCTTCAAGCCAGGCGCCCGGTCGGCTTGGTCTACGACCCGCAGACACAGCAACACCTTGCCCGGCGTACGGCCGCACCGCCATTCCAGCAACGCGAAGTAAGCAACCACGACAACCAGCGCGCACAGCACCTTCATCAAGCCGGACAAGACGTCATGGAACCACGGCAGTTCCGCGGCCGGTACGGCTCGCCACGCGAGCAGCAAGGGCAGCCCGACGAGGGCCAGATCCACCACGCCGGCCACGCAGCGCGCGGCCAGCGCGGCCGGTTTTGTGCCGCTCGAACCGAACCGCACCAGTTCGCGGCGCAACTCGGCATAACTATTGAAACGGTCTGTGGGGCATTTTTCCAGGCAGCGCTGCACCGCCCGGCACAACCGCGCAGGCACCTCCGGACGGTACTGCGCGGGACTGGGCGCCGGGTTTTCCAGCACCTTGGCCAGCAGCCGGACCATGTCATGCGACTCGTGCGGCAATCGTCCAGTCAGCAGGTAAAACAGCGTAACGCCGACGGAATAGATATCGGAGCGCACCGTCAACTCGTCACCGCGCAACTGCTCCGGCGCGGCGAACGCCGGCGTACCCATGAACGCTTCGTTGACCGTCACCCGCGCGGCGCCCTGCGCCTCGGTGGACACGGAGAGCCCGAAATCGCCAATCTTCACCGTGCCGTCGGCATCGAGAAAACAGTTCGACGGCTTGATGTCGCGGTGCAATATGCCGAAGGCGTGCGCCGCATCCAGCCCGCCGATGATGTGCAGCGCCGCATCAACAGCCGTGCGAATGTCGAGCGGCCCGTCGCGGCGCACCCGTTCCTCCAGCGTGCCGCCCGGCATCAGTTCCATGGCAATCACGGGCACACCGCCGACTTCCTCGGTGCCGAAAACGTAGACGCTGTTTGGATGGTTGATCGCGGCCGCCAGCCGACCTTCGCGCAGGAAACGTTTGCGCGCCTCGGGCGCGTCGAACCGCTGGCTGAGGATTTTCAACGCCACGCGCCGATCGCTCTCCAGGTCGTCCGCCTCGTAGACCGCCCCCATCCCTCCCGCGCCCAGCAGGCGCACCAGCCGGTAGTGCCCAAACAGTTCGCCCACCGCCGGTCGACCGGCGGCAGGGGCGGCGGCGACGGAGGCCGCCTCCCCATCGCCAAGCCCCGTTTTCAGCAGACACTTTGGGCACAACTCCACCGGCACATGCACGGGTAATTCCAAACCGCACACCGGGCACCGGTGTGCGGTCGGAATGAGATGAGGTTGCGAAGACATCGTCAGGCGGCTCTTTCGTCATTTCGAGGACTTGGGCTTTTGCTCACGGTGTCACCCTGCACCGCTCCAGCCGAACTATTTTTTGATATCCAGCGAATAGGTGACCCCCGTGACAGACCCGTCGGCCGCAAGCGTAAGTATAAACCCCTTGCGCTTATCGAAAAACGCACCGCGCACAAACGTGACGGATTCTTTGGTGCGCCGGATTTCTTTATGTTTCGAGTCGTCGCCCCCAAAACCGCCCACCGGGAACAGCCGGTCCAGCGTGTTCTCGAACAGCGCCGCATCCTCATCCTTCGTGATGCGGAAGTCCTTTTTGATCGTCGACAAGAACACGGGCATGGGGTGCGTGGTTGTGGTGTCCTCAAGCAAAACCACACGGTCCCCGATCCGCGCCACGCGCAGCTTGCTCGCCATGTCGCCACCCTTGATCTTGCTCGTCACATCATAGAATGACGCCGAAAATATCTTGGCGATGATCGGCGATTGCACCGGGACGTAGGCGATGTCGAACATCTTCCGGATAGCGTCCTTGATCGGATCGTTCTCCGGGGCAGCGGCCCTGGACGGTGCCGCCAGCGTCAGGCCGGCCAGCAGGGCCATCCCGATAAACAGGGCGGGCCGACACACACGGAGAGTGGCGTTGCTGCCTGCGTTTTGAACTGCTGACTTCATGGATCGTTCCCTTCTGCTTGGTTTATGGTTCTATCGTTCACCCTCTACTTAAGCAGCCGCGCCGAAAAGTAACGCAAATTCACGACGAAAAGACGGCAAAGAGATGGCGGAGTTCGTCTTCGATATCGCCGGGCGCGGCGACCGTCTTGGCGATTTCCTCGCGGAGCAACTCCCGGTAACGCGTACGGAGCCGTTGCACCGCCATTTTCACCGCGG
>CAIWHP010000088.1 GCA_903912445.1 uncultured Lentisphaerota bacterium | reverse complement strand
CTACTTCAAGCGCGAGGTCCTGCCCCACGCGCCGGACGCCTGGATCGACCACGAGAAGACCAAGGTCGGCTACGAGATCCCCTTCAACCGGCACTTCTACGTGTTCATGCCGCCGCGCCCGCTGGCGGAGATTGACACCGAGCTCAAAGGCGTCACCGATCGCATCCTCACCATGATCAAGGGCCTGACGCAATGAGCTTCCCACGCTACCCGAAGTATAAGGACAGCGGCGTGGAATGGTTGGGCGAAGTGCCGGCGCATTGGGTGGTTGACCGGATCAAACACTCAGTCGTTAGTTGTCAAAACGGTATCTGGGGAGATGATCCGCAGCAGAATCAGAATGATATCCCGTGTGTTCGCGTTGCAGATTTTGACCGGCAAAAGCTTCGCGTCGAACTCACTGATCCAACCGTTCGGAACGTTACAGAGAAGGAACGTGTGGGACGTGTTCTCAACCGAGGGGACCTTCTTCTTGAGAAATCCGGCGGTGGCGAAACCCAGCCCGTTGGCTGTGTCGTTCTTTACGACGATCCAAGCCCTGCAGTTTGCTCGAACTTTGTCGCTCGTGTGAAGGTCGCAGCAGATATGAATGCATCATTCTGGCGATACTTACATGCTGCGGCTTACTCCGTTCGTCTTAACACCAGATCAATCAAACAGACCTCCGGCATCCAAAATTTAGACGCCGCGCAATACCTTGACGAGCGCGCTGGATTCCCACCCTCCGCCGAGCAAACCGCCATCGCCGCCTTTCTGGACCGCGAGACGGCAAAGATCGACGAGCTGGTGGCCGAGCAGCAGCGGCTGATCGAACTGCTGAAGGAAAAGCGCCAGGCCGTCATCTCCCACGCCGTCACCAAGGGGCTGAACCCCAAAGCACCCATGAAGCCGTCCGGTATCGAATGGCTCGGCGATGTACCGGAGCATTGGAATGTCCGCCGCGTGAAAGCGATTAGCACCTTCACTACAAGCGGTCCGCGTGGCTGGTCGGAGCACGTTAGCGAAGAAGGCGCGCTTTTTGTTCAGAGCGGCGATCTCAACGACGCCCTCGAAGTAGAATTCGCAGGATCAAAAAGGGTACAGGTTGCGAATGATACTGAAACTGCTAGAACTCTACTGTGCGATGGCGACGTAGTCGTCTGCATCACGGGCGCCAAAACGGGCAACGTCGCAGTCTGCGACACCGTCCCTGAGGCCGCATATATCAATCAGCACCTTTGTCTTATCCGGCCTTCTCATGACATTCTAGCTGCCTTTCTGGGCGTGTTGCTCAAGAGCAAGCTTGGACAAACCTATTTTGAAATTTCTCAATACGGACTGAAGCAGGGGCTGAGCTTGGAAGATATCAAAGAGGCCCCTGTCCTTCTCCCCCCGCTTGCCGAACAAACCGCCATCGTCACACACATCAAGGCGGAAACCGCAAGGTTCGACAACCTCACCGCCGAAGCCCAGCGCGCCATCGACCTGCTGCAAGAACGCCGTACCGCGCTGATCTCCGCCGCGGTCACCGGCCAGATCGATGTTCGCCCAGTCGCTGAAAGGAAATCTGCATGAGCCTATATCGTGTCACGCCTGACAAACTGGAATCAGTTTCCCGCACAACCTTCGCCGCGGAAAGCCTGTTGGAACGCAAAGACCTGCAGCGTTTGCTTCGCCTAGACATCACGCCCATCGGTGATGACCTGATGGTAATCGCCGAGGAATACGGCAACTGGGAAGACAGCAACCGCCGCATCGACCTGTTATGCCTGAGCAAGGACGCCGGGTTGGTCGTTGTGGAAATCAAACGGACGGAGGATGGCGGCCACATGGAGCTCCAAGCTATCCGCTATGCCGCCATGGTTTCCAGCATGACGTTGGACCAGGTAATTCAAGCTTACGCCCTCATGCAAGGGGGTGAAATGGAGGCGGCGCGAAGTACGGTGCTAAATTTCCTGCAACTGACCTCAGAGGAGGAGGCCGAGCTCACCGGCGAAGTGCGCATCGTTCTCGTGTCCGCAGATTTCTCCACAGAACTGACCACCGCCGTCTTGTGGCTGAACCGTTATGAGTTGGACATCACCTGTATCCGGTTGCGCCCTTATCGCATGGGCGCCGAAATCCTGATCGATGCGACGCAGATCATTCCGTTGCCGGAAACGACCGACTACGAGGTGAAAGTGCGAGCGCAGGAAAAAGAAAAACGGAAGGTCCAAACCATGCGAGAGGAAACGTTGAGGCGATTCTGGGGTCAGTTTATCGCACTCTCAAAAGGTAAAACGTCACTGATTACAAACCGACAGCCACCTACCGACCACTGGTTAACCGCCGGCATAGGACGCACAGGATTTGCGCTTAACTCGGTCCTTACCGAGGACCGGGCGAGCATAGAAATTTATATTAATATGCCCGGTGCAGGCGAGGCCAGGAACAAGGCTGCCTTCCACGCGCTGCACGCGCGAAAGAGTGATATTGAAACAGTCTTCCAAGGTGCACTTGAATGGCAGGAGTTGCCGGGGAAAATCGGCTGCCGTATCTGCAGCTATCTGAACGGCGGCTGGAAGGGCCTGGAGTCCGAATGGCCCAGCCTCCAGGAGCGAATGCTCGAAATGCTGATCCGATTTGAAAGAGCATTTAGGAAACCCATCCAGGAATTAAACGTTTAAGCCCTTCCCATGAGCGTTCACAAAGAGATCAGCTTCGAGACCGAGATCTGCGAGCACCTCGCCGCCCACGATTGGCTCTACGCCGAGGGCGACGCGCAGGGCTACGACCGGGCGCGGGCGCTGTTCCCGGCGGATGTGCTGGCGTGGGTACAGGACACGCAGCCCGCGGCGTGGAAGAGCCTGGTCAAGAGCCACGGCGCTGCCGCCGGCGAGACCCTGCTCGCCCGCCTGCGCGACCAGCTCGACCAGCGCGGCACGCTGGACGTGCTGCGGCACGGCATCGAGCTGCTCGGACTGAAGCGGCCGCTGAAGCTGGCGGAGTTCAAGCCGGCCTTGGCCATCAATGCCGACATCCTCACCCGCTACGCCGCCAACCGGCTGCGGGTGGTGCGACAGGTGCATTACTCCCTGCACAACGAAAACAGCCTCGACCTCGTGCTCTTCCTCAACGGCGTGCCGGTGGCCACGGCGGAGCTGAAGACGGACTTCACCCAGAGCATCGGCGACGCGGTGGACCAGTACCGGTTTGACCGCCTGCCGCACCCCAAGGGCCAGGCCGCTGAGCCGCTGCTGTCGTTCCCGCACGGCGCCCTGGTGCATTTTGCGGTGAGCAACAGCGAGGTCCGCATGGTGACCAAGCTGGCCGGCCCGGCCACGGCCTTCCTGCCGTTCAACCAGGGCGACGACGGCGCAGCGGGCAACCCGGCGAATCCGCAGGGCGGCCACCGTACGGCGTACCTCTGGGAGCAGGTGTGGGCGCGCGAGAGCTGGCTGGAAATCCTGGGCCGCTACCTCATCGCCCAGCGGGACAAGAAGAAGCACCTCACGCAGATCATTTTCCCGCGGTTCCACCAGCTCGACGTGACCCGCAAGCTCCAGGCGGCCGTGCTGCACGACGGGCCGGGCGGCAAGTATCTCGTGCAGCACTCGGCCGGCTCGGGCAAGACCAACTCAATCGCCTGGACCGCCCATTTCCTGGCCGAGCTGCACGACGCGAAGCACAAGAAGGTCTTCGACACCGTGCTGGTGGTCTCCGACCGCAACGTCATCGACTCGCAGCTGCAGGAGGCGCTCTTCGACTTCGAGCGGACGAGCGGCGTGGTGGCCACCGTTACGACCAACGACGGCAGCAAGAGCGCCGCGCTGGCGGCCGCGCTCTCCGGCGCCAAGAAGATCGTGGTCTGTACCATCCAGACCTTCCCCTTTGCCTTGGAGGCCGTGCGCAAGCTGGCGGCCACGCAGGGCAAGCGCTTCGCGGTGATCGCGGACGAGGCCCATAGCTCCCAAACCGGCGATGCGGCCGCGATGCTCAGGGCGGTGCTGACCCCCGAGGAACTGAAGGACCTGAACGATGGCGGCGAAGTCAGCACGGAAGACATCCTGGCGGCGCAGATGATGGCGCGGGCCGAGGATGGCGGCATAACGTTCGTGGCGTTTACGGCGACGCCGAAGAACAAGACGATGGAGATCTTCGGCACGCGTCCCGACCCCAAGCGGAAGCCGGCCAAGGACAACGTGCCGCACCCGTTCCACGTCTATTCCATGCGGCAGGCCATCGAGGAAAAGTTCATCCTCGATGTGCTGCAGAACTACACGCCCTACAGCCTAGCCTTCAAGCTGGCGCACGGAGGCCAGGAGTACGACGAGAAGACCGTGGAGCGCAGCGCGGCGGTGAAGAGCATCATGGGCTGGGTGCGGCTGCACCCCTACAACATCGCGCAGAAGGTGCAGATCGTGGTGGAGCACTTCCGCACGTATGTGAGTCCGCTGCTCGGCGGCAAGGCCAAGGCGATGGTGGTGACCGGCAGCCGCGTGGAGGCCGTGCGCTGGCAGCTGGCGATGGAGCGGTACATCAAGGACCGCGGTTACCCGATCCGCACGTTGGTGGCTTTCTCCGGCGAGGTGAACGACAAGGAATCCGGCCCGGACAGCTTCACCGAGACAAGCCAGGGCTTGAACCCCAACCTCAAGGGCCGCGACATCCGCGAAGCCTTCAAGGGCGACGAGTATCAGATTCTGCTCGTGGCGAACAAATTCCAGACCGGCTTCGATCAACCGTTGCTCTGTGGGATGTACGTGGACAAGCGGCTGGCGGGCGTGCAGGCCGTGCAGACGCTCTCGCGCCTGAACCGCGCCCACCCCGGCAAGGACACGACCTACGTGCTGGACTTCGTGAACGACACGGCGGATGTCCTCGCTGCCTTCAAGACCTACTACACGACCGTCGAACTCTCGGCGACGACCAACCCGGATCTGGTCTTCAACCTCCGGGCCAAGCTGGACGCCGCCGGGCATTACGATGACTTCGAAGTTGATCGCGTGGTCGCCGTGGAGCTCAACCCGCACGCCAGGCAGAGCGAGCTGCTGGCGGCGCTTACGCCCGTGGCCGACCGCCTGATGAAGCGCTACAAGACCGTGCAGGAGGTGCTGCAAGCTGCGAAGGCCAAGCAGGACGACAAGACCGCCGAGGCCGCGCAGAACGAGCTGAACGCGCTGATCCTGTTCAAGACAGACATGGGCGCCTACATCCGGCTTTACACCTTCCTGTCCCAGATCTTCGACTACGGCAACACCGCCATCGAGAAGCGCTCGATCTTCTACAAGCGCCTGCTGCCGCTGCTGGACTTCGGCCGCGAGCGCGAGGGCATCGACCTCTCCAAGGTGGTCCTGACGCACCACAACCTCAAGAATCTCGGCAAACGCCCGATGCCGCTCAGCGAAGGGCAGACGCCCAAGTTGGAACCCATCACGGAGGAGGGCAGCGGCAGCGTGCAGGAGAAGGAGAAAGCCCGGCTGAACGAGATCATCGAGCGGGTGAACGACCTTTTCGAAGGTGAGCTCAGCGACCAGGACAAGCTCGTCTATGTGAACAACGTGATCAAGGGGAAGCTGCTGGAGTCGGAGACCCTGCGCCAGCAGGCGACGAACAACACCAAGGAACAGTTCGCCAACTCCCCCGACCTGAAGACCGAGTTGCTGAACGCCATCATGGGCGCCCTGGACGCGCACACGTTGATGAGCACGCAGGCTTTGAACTCGTCCACCGTCCAAAGCGGCATGAAAGACATCCTGCTCAACCATGCCGGCCTCTACGAAACCCTGCGCGCCCAGCCGGCTGCGGGTTGATTCGCGAGCAGGGCCACCGCTAGCAGCTCGCGCAGTGCGTCTGAACGTGGCCGGCACACAGGAGGCACGGCCGCTGGAATCCGCCAGCGGTCTCGAGCCAGACCTTGCGCATGTCCCGCTCGGTGATCAACGCACGATACGCCGACTCGTAAGCCCGCCAGTCCTAGTCAACCCTGTACCGGCCCAGCATCACCGTGGTCGGCGCGAAGCGGGTGTCGTGCCGATAGGTGGGGCTGCACGCTCCGGCGGAGCCTGGAGGTCGGTGGCCCGCTATTTCGTCGGCTTGATCCAACCCTGCCGGGTGGTATCCTGCGGCGCGGCGTCTGCGCGCAACCTATGGGCTTCCCCAGCCCTACCTCCTTGGCGCGCAGGCGCCCTTTTCAATTCCGCCGCGGTTGACGCAACCTGTTTCGTCCGGCTGCCGTGCTCATGAACTTGGAATCCGGCGTTGTTCCCACCCGTCCCAGATCCAACCGGTCAGCATCCCAGCAGGTACCGATAGTCACATCACGCGAACGCTTCCCCGCCGTGTGCAGGCGACAGGCTTCCAGCAGCGTTTTCATCTGCGCAGGCTTCAACTTGAAGAAGTCGCCCTGCATGGTGCCGATCAGCCCCGCCGCCCGTTTGCCGTGATCAGGGTCTCCGCCATCATCCAGCCGGCAAACGTCGTGCAGCAAGGCAAACAACGCGACAACGACAACGTCCGCCCCAGATTCTTCTGCGAGTGACAGGCCCTCGCTCAATACGCGCTGCCAGTGTGCCGGGCCGTGCACGGAGGCCGGGCCACAGCGGAACTTGCTTTGGCCGTATTGCAGTATGCGCGTCAGATCCAGCTGCAAGAGAGCATCGTTTTTTGCACCGGCAGGAATCGCAATCGGCAGGGACTCGACCCGCTCCACCTTGCCGCAAGCCCATATCTCGACAGCCAGCTCCGACTCCTCGCGGCGGTGGAAGAAAACCTTGTCCCGAGGCACAGTCAGTGTGAAAACCGCTGGCGCCGGGCAGAACTGATCGACGCCTTTGAACCTGAGAGCAAACCAAGCGGCCGTATGTGGGTTCAGCGTCCACGACATGCCGCGGCGATATTTCAATTGATTCCCCTTGCCGGTCCCACGGTACAGCGTGAAGTGCTCGCCAGCCGGGAGCGGGTCCCCGATGGCGAGCAACCGTTGCCTATCCGCGCGCAGGAATAGACCCTTCCATTGGTCACGACTTGGACACGGGTCGTGGGCGAAGGTGTCAAAGAGCATCTGCTCGAACATCCCCAGCTTTTGTAAGTCAGCGTGGTGCGTGATCAGAAACGTGAGCCGAGTCGTGGAGGGCAGTAGCAGGCAGAGGCCCTCAGCGTCGCGCTTTTCCCAGAACTTCTGCGCGAGGGCCACCTTCTTCTCAAGGAGGGCAGGATTCTCGAGCGCATATCTTTCCTGGCTCATCCAGTATGCCCAGTTAAGCCCGCTCATCTTCCCCCTTTGGCTTATTAGTTTTCTTGGCATGTTCATTTGGGTGGCCTCGACGAAGAGGCCATCACTGTGGGGATGTTATCGCCGGAGCCCTTGCCTGACAAGCATGGTGGGCAGTCACGCGTGGGAGCTCCAGTTTTCGTTTCGTCATTGAACCTGGGGCGGGGGGGGGCTTCGTCGAGGGCAAAAGGCCGAGGCCGAACGGAGTGCCAAGCTGGCGCAGCCGGCTTCGAAAAGGCCCTGTTTGCAGGACCATCCACGCATGAGGCACCCACGACGCAGGGCAGGGCCAGCCGTTTCCCGATCTTCACAGCGCCCTGACCACGGTACCGGGGATCGGCAATTCATCCAACATTCCGGGTGTCATCTACGACGGCGCCCGCATTCAGAGCCTCATCAGCGTGTCTACGCCGCCACCCTCCACGGCCATAACGGAATGCCTCTTCGGCCAGCGCAGCCGCACCACCACCGGCTTCCTGACCCTGTTTAGGATGACCACCGCTGGTTGCGGCCTTGCCGCAAGAAGCCGGTGCAGGAAAGCAGACAGTACATCCGATGGTCCGCCATCACGCGCGAACATGAAACGGAACTCGCCACGCCCACCGACTGCCAGCCAGACCTGCAGGGCACCGAACTCCTTGAAGTGCGCCGGCACCGTCAGGGACTTCACACTGACCTGCTTTACGAACCAGGTCGGAACCTTTGCCCGGCGCGCCTCCCGCTGGACAGACGCGAATTCGGTCGCGAGCCAGCTCTGCACGGTCACCGGGAGCGCCTGCCGGGCCTTCTCATGCCACGGAGCGACCGGTGCGGCGATTCCGACCCGGGCCAACTGCTTGCGCAGCGTCACAACCAAGGACCGAAGGCGCCGTGCCCGGTGAAGCCGGGTCGCCAGCGCTTCGCAGGACCACAGCGGCGATGCCGTGTTACCCGGTCGTAGGTCATGCTGGATGGCCGTATGAAGCAACCTGGTGAATTCCTGTGGAGTGAGCAGCGAGGGCCGGGTACCACGCGCAGGACGAGCGAAAGCCGCCCCACCCTTCTGCCGATAAAGATCCAACCAGTGGGCAAGCCAGGCGCGAGACAGGCCAAGTTTGCGCAGCACATCGGATGGTCGTTTGCCGGCCAAGACCCACCGGACAGCGGTCTTGCGCTGTTTGATCAGTTGGGCGCGACTCAACCGGCGACCGTCCTGGCCCGGACGCCTTGAAGGTGGCAAACGCTTGGACGTGGTGGTGACCATGGCGATCAGCATAGGCAAGGCCGCAAGTGATGCCAACTGCCAACTGAGCATTTTCCACGGCCGTGGAAAATTAACCATGATGTAGTTGTTATGTGCGCACACCGCAACTTAGCCAGTATTCAGGCTGAACTGACCCTATCCTGCAGGCCCCGGCAACCGTATGCAGGTTTCAAGCGGTCCAAAGGGTGTTCCGACAGCCAAAACAGGAATGCACACATTCCCCATTGGTCATAAGAGTGTTACATAAGAGCCCTTGGCGGTCGCCTTTCTCTTTTTTTTGCTGTGACACGACTCGTAGTTTGAAACATAGCCCGATTCTCAGGGTTGAGAAGAAAAATCAGTCCCGGTAATCGGTCTTGTACGGGGCCAGCGCTGGGCAACATCATCGACAAAATCGAGCGCCACCCACAGCCGCTCAACACGGACGAGTCGTATCCCGGGAGACAGCTAAGTGAGGCTGGCCGCCGTGAATGATCGAGTTGAGAGCTGATATGCACAGCCGGGACGACTGGGGATGGTCGAGAAACCAAGTGAAAAATAGTATTAGTTTAACAGATAAAGTATTACATATTTTCAGCCACGCGCCCGAGGGCTAACGCCAGACACAGCACACTCGTGCTCTCCAGAACTCCGCCATCCCGGCCGGCTTGCTCCACACTGTCTGTGACGTTAGACCTGCTCTTCCAATTCGCTGATTTTGTCTTTACGCACAATCCGTCTGACCGGAGTCAGGATAAGAGTTGGCTGCCTCGGCAAGTAGACTACGCACCCTGCGGGCCCGATCCAGTGCCGGTGTGAAGAGCGCGGTGTTCTGACAGCCAGCCAGATCGGCTATGAGCTTGGCTTGAAAGCGCGACCCGTCCACCACATGTTCACCGGCACGGAGAGCGAAGTCTTGGGGCACTTTGGCGGTGTGCAGCCATTCCAGCAACCGCACAGCCTCAGCAAGATCAGCGCCCGTGGCTAGGCATCGCTGACTGATACGGCGCGGGGTGCCAGGGCATGAGCCTGTAGCTGGGCGTGATCTTTCTGGTTTTGGGACGGCTGGGACGGGTCCGGGAAACTCCTTACATGTATACGCGCTAATACTATCTATCTTCTTCACATTCACGCGTAAGGAATAAACACCCGTCCCAAGCGTCCCAATAACCACCCTTGGAGATGGCGCGCTAGCTGCCAGTCGCTTCATGACATCCCGCAGAATAGGACCCGGTGCAGGCTGCACAGCAACCTTGTGCACTTGGATCGGGCGGGCTTGGCGATCACCGACCAGCTCGAAGATGCGCTTCCGGTGGGCCTTGCCTTCGGCCGCCGGATAAAGGATGCATCCGAACCGGCCCTGTTGGTCGATAAAAAGATGCTCACCACCCTTATCGCTTCCGGACTCAGCGCAGGCCGGGCACCTGGCCAGGGTCTTGTTACCGATCATGTGGACGTTAGCGAGCTTGGAGAGTTCAAGTGGCATGGGTGTCCTCCATGCCGGGAAGCTGGTCAGAAATAGTCGGTCGGTAGTCCTGGCGGAAGCGGACGCGCCGGAAGCCGCGGTTGCTGCGCCCTTCGCGCTCAATACTGTTGGCCTTCGTGGTACCGAAGAGTTCAAGCATCAACCCCTCCAGTTGGCTGTGGACCACCGTGATCGGCAGCGCCTTCCAGTGCTTCGTCGGGCAGTACTCGGCATAGGCTTCTACCAGTTCCGCGACGGTCAGGTCCGCTTCCTCGACCTGCTCGACGCATTCAGTCAGGAAGTGACGCAAGCTCTCAGACTCGGCCAGCAACGAGTCCACGCGCTCACGCTGCCGCTCGGAGAGCGAGATGTCGCCGGTCGCCTCAATGTCCTCAAACAACATACGCAGCCCACACAGCGCCCAATTCAAGATGCCCGGCCCTTCGGTGCGCACGAGCAGGTCGCCGAAGTCAGGGATGCGTTTTGTCGGCGGCGGGTTCTCGTAGCGCACGATCAGTAAGCGTCGGCGCCACGCGCCGAGGTCGCCCTCGAGCCTGACACGCAGGCGGGAGTTGGACGTGATGACGACACAGAACGTGCCCTGGATCTGGAAGTTGCCATTGCCGCCCTTCTGTTCCGCGTCGAGCCAGTCGCCGCCGACCAAGGCCTTAATGACGCTGGCTCCACGGGTGTTCAGGAAGTTCGCTTCGACGTCGACACCGACGAGCAGCGTTTTCCCGCGGTAGCGATAGAGTTCGAAGCGCTCGGCCAAGTGCTCAGTGCGCAACTGGGTCAGGTTCGCCATCCCCACGATCTTCTGCAACGTGATCACGAATTGCGTTTTGCCGCCGTTGGGAGTTCCGTCGAGCAGCAGAAAACGCTGAACTACGTTACGGCCCAGCAGGCAAAGCCCGAAGTACTTCTGCAGTACCACGACGTCTTCGGAATGCACGGCCGGATAGACCAGCTCATTTAGGAAGCGCTCGCAGCGGGCGTTCTCATCGAACGCGATCGGGCTCTGGTTGCGCGAGAAGAACTCTGGCGCGAACGGGACGAGGTCGGCCTCGTGTCCCTCGGCCTTAAACTGGAGGACGCCAGTGGCAAGATGAATGTAGCGTTCCTGCCTATCGGTAAAAGCTTGGCGCTTCTCGACCTGGCCGCGCAAATGAGCCACGATACTCTTCAAGTTCGAGTCGGTGCGCTTGCGCTGCAGCGCTAGAACGCTACTCTCGCGACTGGCCCGCAGGAGCCGGGCGGAGATTTCGGTTTTGATGCAGTCGGTGCTCTTTAGGATATAGAGTCCGGTCTCCGCATCGTACTGGTAGAATTCGCCCTCATCTGGTTCGTACACCGTGATGTGTTCGGCTGAGTAGAGGCCGGCCCAGAAGGCCTCATTTAATGCAAGGCCGCCCTTCGTCTCCTTGTAGTACGGGTCACCAAACTTGGCGCTGATCGACTGGTCGCCCATGGGTCGGGCTGCGGTTTCCGTAGAGTCCTGCTCGCCCGCTGGCTGCGAGTTGGCTTTCGGCTCCTCATAGGCTGCCGCCTCAACTAGTGCGAGAATTTCTTTACGGATGTCCTCGGGTAGCTGGGCGTCATGAGCTTCGCAAAAATCGTAGAGGTCACCCTTGTCGGGCAGTCCCGGCAACTGGACAATCTTCACTTCCGCTGGCGGGCTCAAGCCAAGGACGATCTCCTTGACGGACTCGGCGTAAGCACGCCCGGCGTCATCGTTATCGGGCAGGATCACAACCTCGCGGCCGGCGAGCGGCGTCCAATCGGTCTTGGCCGGCGACTTGGCACCATGCGCGGATGTCGTGCAGCAGAGGCCAATATTGCGGCCGGCGTCGGAGGCCTTCTCACCCTCACATACGACGACAACACCTGTGTGCGTGCTGATTTCGGGCAGCGCGTAGAGCGGCCACGCTCCAGAAGGATCGCCGATGCACCAGCCGCCTTCGACACGATGTATCGGGGCATAGGTCTTTTCGCTGCCATCCGAACTGTCGAAGCGTACAACCATGGCGCCGACCCGACCGTCTGCGTCAGGATAGGACCAGCGGCGCGTCTCGACGAACACCGTGCCCGGTTTGCGCTGGTTGACGCCCCAGAGTGCCGCGGCGACGGCGGCACACGGGGACGCATGCACAGTACGAGCAGGCGCGCTCCGTGGTGGCGTAGCGCTCGTGGCGGTGGGTTGCGCGGTACTCACGGGTTTTCCTGGCTGGCGGCCGGTTCACCCGCGGTGGCAACCGCCGGCATATTGGTCTCGAACGCGACAAGGATCTTGCCGCTAATCGCCGCCCATGCACCGGTGTGTTCGGCGAGTGGTAAGTTAGCAACCAGTTGCCGAAGGAAGGCCGACCGCTCGGCTGAGGATGCCGCCCGCCACACGATCATGAGGTCGGGGCTCGTGGAGGGGCTCGCCTGCTGTACTCCGGTCGAGCTCGAAGCCGGCAGCAGGGCGGCCGCAGGCGGGCAGGGTTCCGCCAGGGGTGGCAAGGGTGGTTGCTCTGTCGCTGAGGGCGATGTGGGCATCACCGATGCCGCGGGTGTCGGCTTGGCCGTGGCCTGGACAGCCCGTGCGGGCATGCGAGCCGGCCGCTTTCGTCCATCGCGCCCGACCCGCTCCTCCGACTGCGAACCGTTCGCAGTTGAGGCGCAGACCGCGGCGACAAACTTGTCGCTGACACCGCACCGTTCCGCGAGCATGCGGTTGCTCTCGTCGGGCCAATGCTGCCTAGCAAGCTCGACGGCGTGGCGCTTGTCGGCATTGGTCCGGCGCAGACCATGTGTGGAATTCGCCTTGAGCGCGTACGCCACAGCATCGGCGAGGGTGCCTTCGTGTACTTCCGCCGCGATGTCCGTGAGGCCGGCTTTGAGCGCTGCAGCGACGCGATGAAATCCATCGACGAGCACGTAACCGGCGTGGGTTTTGAAAACTACCACCGGCTCGAACTGGTCGCCTTCGATCATCCGTTCGGCGTAATCGGCGACGACGGCTTGATCCATCGTGACGCGCACCTGCGTGCCAGCGTCGGGGATTAGCTCGGGAAACAGGAGCTTGCGCACGTTTCCGCCGCTCATCGCGGTTGTCAGGGGGTGGACGTTGTTCATGCCGCACTCCCGCGCGCCACAATCGTGCGCGCTGCCAGAGACGTTGCGTTTTTCGCCGCGTTCGAACCGGCGGCTCCACCCTCGGCGCTCAAACGCTCGAGATCCGCGCGAGCCCAGCGCTTCTGTCCAGCGATCTGGACCGGGTGCAGGATACCCAGCCGAGACCAACGGAATATCGTCGGCTTCGAGACCGAAGCCAAACGTGCAGCTGCGGCTGCATTCAACAGCATCGGGGCTTGTTCGGAGGCCTCGATGATTGGCGCTGCTTCTGCGCCTTCCAGCATGGCGAGGGCCCGTCGCCGATCGCAGGCACCGGCGGCACCCCAGGCAACGACCATCTTCTCTAACGATACGACCTTACTCACTGCTGCCTCGCTTTCCAGGCGACTCGGCTACACTTATCACGAGGTTTTTTCTAAACCTGTGCAGCCTAAGAGAGCCCGCTAACGTCTCGTGACGGCAACAGCCTGAGGGAGGTCAAAATGAGATCAAAGAGCGCATGCGTTAAAGTGAGTAAAAGCCCTGTGAATACCTATGAATAAAGGAGGAAAAATCTGTGGTCAAAATGGTCAGAACAGGTCAAATCATTCCATTAGGCGAAGTTTTTGGCAGAGCTCTGCACCGAAGAATTCTTTGGATAATGGTAAAGCTAATGCCGCGCTTAGAACCCAAGCGTCTCTGGTATATTTCTACAAGATTTTGTATCACCGTCTTGACTCGCGGGGTGGGGTCTTGGTTCATCTGCCGAGCGTATTCAGCTTGGATCTCTTTTACGTGCTTCCAGATATCCCCGCGATGTCTTCCGACATGACCGGGGGGGGCCTTTGTTTTCCTTGTTGGCCTTCTGGTTTTGCCTCGAGCCTCTCTGTCGTCTTTAATGTTCTCGACGAACCAAAGATCAGCATCGTCCAAGCCGTATACAAAACACCCCGCGGGAGCTCCATCCTCACGTAGAAACTGCTGAAGCCGTCGTGGCGGCTTGTTAGAAGGCCACGGGGCCAGCTCCACATCGTAAGGACACTTATTGTGATTTATTAGATGGGGTATGCTGAAGCTGATTGGTTCCATTACAGCTACAAAACCAGCAGCAAAATGGTCTGAACTGTGACTAAGGACGTTATCTTGCTGGGTTCGAGCAATCGACAGCTTGTGAACAGCTGCCTGTGCCTGCTCTTGCCAGAGCGGCATGTCCTGCGGGTTTCCATCTTGCGGACGGTGACGTCGACGTAACCGCCAACCGGAGATCTGGATGGTGAGATCGGCGGGCTCATTCAGTGAGGAGTTGGGCCAGGTTCTGAAGTAGAAGGCAGTGTAATCGCCCCACCGTTCAGTCGTGAACTTCCACTTGGAAGGGAGAATATATGTGTTTGTAATCATGAGGCGGCACCTGTGCCTGGCAGCAGTCCAGGCAGCCCCGCCACAGCCTGACGCTTCTGGTCCATATCTGTGTGGGTATAGATTTCGGTCATTGCTGGTGAACCATGTCCCACCAAGCTTTGGAGTACATGCTGCGGTGTTCCAGCCGCCGCACAAATGCTAACAAACGAATGTCTTAGGGAGTGGAAGCCCACCTTGACGACGACACGTTTACGGCCGCGTATTTTCTCGGTGGTCGTGATCCCCGCGGCTACGAAGAGAGCTTGAAATTTCCGGGAAACGCTCGTGCGGTTGTGCTGATATTGCGCGGCCTCTTTCGGAAAAACGAAGACCTCTTTCCTGCTTGTGATCCGCTGGTTATGTAAGAACTTCGCCAACGGTGGTGCAATTGGAAGCTGTACCCGCTTTCTCTTGTAAGCGGTCTTGCCGGGCATCACGTCCAACACGTTGCGTTTCAGGTCAACAGAAGACCATCGCAACTGGACCGCATCGCCAAGCCGCAGGCCTGTAAGCAGACCGACCAGGATGAGGCCGCGCATGTTGCCTTGGGCTAATTCGCCCACTGTTTTGAGCTCCTTGGCTGTTAAGGCCCGGCGGCTCTCCTGCTGGATCTCCGGCACGACAACGTCTTTCCACGGATTATCAACCAACCCTGCCTGAAGGCGCAACCTAGCGAACAGACTCCGCAGGAATTTCAGTTGCCCGGCCGTCGTTCGGCTGGCAAGACCTTCACTGTAAAGATCAGCGGCATATCGCTGAGCTTGTGTAGGCGTGACCTCAGACAGGTATTGGATCGGCGCCGCCTTGGCCCATTTGTGAAACCGGGTCCAAGCTGGGCGATAACTCTCAATCGTCCCATCAGATGGTTGCCGTTTCTTTGGCGAGGCCAACCAGGCATCCCATGCATCCTCGAGCGTGATACGGTCGGGAGTGCCTGCCAGCAGTGCTGCGGCCGATCGTTGTCTTTGTGCCTTTAAGTCAGCCAGCTTTTGGATGTCGCCGGCTGCAGCAGCTTCCTCATGCGTGAATGCGGCTAAGAGAGATGCCATCGCATCGGGAATAGCGGTTTTACCGTGTGCGTCTGCTACGGTGCGCTTCAGCACCGCCTCGGCTCTGCGGCGATCGCCCGTGTGCGTGCTGCACCACACGTCCTTGCCGTCTTTTTGGTATCGGGCGTACCAAACTTTCCCACGCATGACTAGCTGCGCCATAATGCGTCTCCGGTGCTTTTGCGCTCGCCGTGGATCATACACGCTCAAAGATGCATGGGCAACGAGAATGACGTAGCAACAGCTGTAGCAAAATGGATGGCAGGCTCCGAATTACAAGTGTGGATATGGCATAAGTCATTGATGGTGGCGGGGGATGGAGTCGAACCATCGAATCCTTTCGGAGTCAGATTTACAGAGGGATTTTTCCAGTAAAAACACTCAGTTTCCTAATGTTTCGGATGATGCAGGACGAAAAAAGACAACAACTATGGGTAAATAATGGGTAAGTAAAAAAGTAGCCACAGCAAAGGCCGGCTACGTTTGGGCTGTGGAAAATGGGTTTATCGAGCAGGCGGGCGCAACAATGTGGCCTGTGAAAAAGCTGAACGCTGGAGTCGGCGTAAGGTGCGACGACCGGGGCCAAGTTATCGACCAAAGCGCGGGCCCTAGAAGGGCCACACACGAGCTTCAAAAGGGGCACCTACAATCCACGCCAGTTGAAAGTCATGCCGGCGGTTACCCGCCAACATCCCCTGCCCCGTCGCGTGCGGCTGATGCGCGATGCCACCATGACGTTTCTACCGAGAAGGACCACGCGGAAGCTTTCATCTTCAATGATGCAGAGCGGGACAAACGCACGCGAGACCAAGGAAGAATGCTGTACGATACCTGGCAGCATACCTGCAGCTCAGCTGCCAAGCTTGACATTTACCTCCCTTTTGTCATACACATACGTTCGTTTATGCATGACAGAAAGGGCGTGTAACATGCGAAAAACCACAGAGAACAAAGAGAATTGCGTGGCCTACTACCGTGTCTCTACCGAACAGCAAGGTCGTTCCAGGCTGGGTTTGGAGGCACAGAAGAAAGCCGTCTTGGACTATCTGAAAGGCGGACGCTGGGGGCTGATTGCCGAATTCACCGAGATTGAGAGCGGCAAGAAGGCCGACCGCCCCGAGCTTGAGCAGGCGCTGAAGCTGTGCAAGAAGGCGAATGCGATGCTGGTCATTGCCAAGCTCGACCGGCTCGCGCGCAACGTCCATTTCATATCTGGCCTGATGGAGCGCGGCGTTAAGTTTTGTGCTGTGGAGTTTCCGAACGCGGATCCGTTCATGCTGCACGTTCACGCGGCCATGAGCGAACACGAACGGCGTCTGATAAGTGCCCGTACGAAGGCCGGGCTTGAGAGGGCGAAGGCGCGTGGGGTCAAGCTGGGGCGGCATGGCGCCATCCTGGCCCGGGAGAACAAGGCCAGGGCCAAGGCGCAAGCGAGAGCATTGAAGCCCGCTATCGCGGAGATCCGCAAGGCAGGGATGGGCACGGTCCGGGCGATCATGGCAGAGCTGAACCGACGCGGGATCAAGACGCTACGCGGTGGCACCTGGCACCCGCAAACTGTGAACATCCTGCTTCACCGGGTGGATGATAAGCTCGGCAAGATCCGCTGACACCTGACGCCCACATCGCAGCCGCAAAAGCAGAGGCACACGCGAACATGGATAGATGGAGGACCGAGGGGGGGGGCGGGGGTCACGGTCGTGCTGCCACCAGCGGTGACTTGATGCAACCAACGCGCTAAAATTTTTACAATGCAATGCTGCAGATTACGCGCGAAGGTTAGTTGAGCAAAATCGGCCGCAACACACGCCTAATCGCGTGGCAACCGGCAACACGGATCTTCTACGCGTTTTCACCACGGCGACTCATCCCGAACCCTGCTTCTTCATCTCGCCCGCACCGTTCTGCCGCCATCTTGCCATTTCCTGGTCCAGACCATGCCGGACTACCTCCACGCGAGGAGACGAATCCAGCAGTGCGGCCGTAATTCGGTCCATAGCTATCGGAAAGAGTGACGGGTTCTTGTCGATGGTTGCCAGCGACTGCCATTGAGGGGCGTGGGCAGCCAAGAACGCCTCAACAAGCCATCGCTGTAGTCCGCAATCTCCAACAGTCACAGGGGCAGCAGCTCGATACACGCCCTTCTTACTGCCTTCAACGAGTACGCCCCAGTCTATGAACGAGCGGATAGCTCGTCGCGCAGCTCGTGCAACCGTCTCCCGTTCACCAAGTTGCTCTCGAATACGCCGCTGGACCTGTGCCGCACCGACGTCCTTCTGAAGACGCAACAGACGTCCCACCGTTTCGGCGACCGTATTCCAGAACGGGTACACGGCCATAGTCATACCCCAGTGAATGGCTAGGTGATCGGATGACGGCGACCGGCGCAGCAAAGCCAGCCCGTCGTCGCGTACCCCCTGCAGATGGTTCGGCGGGATAGCCCATATTTTCATCAGGATGGTGATGACCTTCTCCCGGGTCCCCCGAACGGCCGATCCGCCCACGGACAGCTTGTCTTTCAGGTATTCCTGCAAGGCATCGTTGATGGTTGCGTTCTCTTTGCCGGTGAGAACGAGGCCAGCCGTAAAGTCTAGCCAAGCAAGCTGGACCCTCTGGCTGAACCCCACTTGTGAAGGTCCGTGCTTCATGCGTACACGCGGATGAATGGTACGATAACTTCTTCAAGTGATATCCCGCCATGCGCGACAACAATGCTACCTGGCGTGACGAAAGCACCGCGACTAGGTGCCATTAGCGGGCAGTACCCCGCCGGCAGCCCGATGGGAGACCAGCTGACAGTGTTAGCGATAGCATTTCCTGTCTTGTCACGTAATGCCTCGCTCTCGTACACGCGCACTCGCTGACCTCGTGTTTCAGCGAGCACACCCTCGGAGGGTGAACCGATGCCCATCGCTTCAGTATTGCCGTGATCGGACCCTACAAAGACCTGCCAACCATGACTGATCAACGACTCCAACGCCTTCGTCAGAGCGCCCTGCCGCGCCCACTGGTCGACCTGCCCATGCATACCGGCCATCCCCAGGTGCATCCCGTGCATGATGTCATCAACGGTGTTGATCACCACTCCCAACACTCGGCAACTATCTTCGGCAGCAGCTTTCTGGACCAAGCTCGTCCACGTGTCGCCTGCCGGGCCGAGGAATCGAATCTCGCCAGTAGAAAAACCGTGTTTCATCCAGAACTGTCGCCACCCGGCGTCGTCCTTGGACGTAGTATGGATGCTGTCTGGAAAGTACTGCGGAATCTTACCGGCAAAAGCCGCTTGGCGGGACACAGAGGTAAGTGTCGGAACCCATGCGAAAACCGCGTGTTCATCGAAACGGAAATTGGCCTTGGCCTTCCGGACAACGTCCCGGATGACACACCATTGCCCAAGAGACATTCCGTCCACGAGCAGAAAGGCCATCTTGACCGTGTGATCACCCCCGAACCTGGCCGCCATCATACGGGTGATGTGGTGAACCATGACCGGCGGGTCCGGAGGCTGGTTATGTAATCCGGCGTAGCGCTGGAGCATCCACTCACGGAAGGCTTGGTCTATCCGATTCCACGCGTCTTGAATTTCTGCATCGCGACTCGCGGGGTGCTGATCCAATCGATACCGCACAGCTTGAAGTTCTCCCCACTTCTGCGCAAAGGTGAGCCAATCCTGATAGGCTGTGGCCGCCGCCGGGATCCCGCCATTGATCTCGGCCAATAGCCCATCCAACCTGCGCGCGGCATCGCACCTATCCCCGAGAGTCAACCCCATCGACACCCATGTCTTCGTCAGACCCGAATCGGCTGGTACACTTACGGGCACTAGGAGACCCTCGGCAAAAAGGTTGTCCAAGTATACCCGCACGTCGTGATGTTCGAATGGCAACAGCGCGGGGCCAGGATATTTGAGACCGTAATCTGCGGGTAGCTCCTTGACCTTCTGTTCGTCAATCGTGCTGTCTTGTTGGGCATACAGCGCCCATCGCTCCTGCAGAAATTCAAAGAATGCCTGACGATCCAGCACGATGCGATCCAACGGCCAGTCATAGAACAATCCGCCTTGGCCCAATACTTGGATGAGCCGGGCCGCGAGGAGCACAGGTAAGTCCGTCTTTCGGTAGTGCAGGCGCAGCAGAGCGTGGAGCAGATGAGCGGGATGTTTGATGACCTTGGGTTCGATCTCGAACACGTGTAGCAGTATGAAATCCTTGGATTGGTTGTCACCTAAGCGATAGGGATTGTACTGCCGCTGGGCCTCGAAGAGCGCATCGAAGTGGCGGCGATCCAACGCATCCACGACCGGGTAGCTGAGGTTCGGAAAGATATCGGTCAGATCAAACGCTATTTTGCGACCCGCTTGGCAAAGATCATAGGGGAGCGCGTCCAAATCTCGCGCCTGCGAGCGCAATACGACGACGAGATCGGTAGCGGCCCCGTGATCCCACTGTGCCCGGTACTGTGATTCATAAGCGTAACGGAACTGGATAGGATCCTCGAACGGGATGAGATCGAATCCCCGTTCCTTCAAGCCCCCAAGAATGCCTTCCTCCATCAAAAGCCCATCCGGGTCGGCCACCAGAGAGAGCCGCGCCACCTGGGTAGGAAACTCCTTCAGTACTCTGTCGCGCCAGTTTTCCATATCAACCCATTCCACGCACAAGCCCAACGATGAGCGGTGTCATCTCAGGCACCACGCGCTCTCGGCGCTCCATATTCTGCCGCCAACCACGTTCCTCGTCCCGTAGTTCCTGAAGTCGGGATGAGCGCACTGATTGCAAGCCAAGTCGCTCGATCATACGCCGCCGCGCTGCGAATCCGGTATCCGCACGTTCGCGCTCACGGTGCACCGATTCACCGTGAATCTGCAGCATGTCATCATAAAGCGCTTTGCCCTGAGCTTCGGCCGCCGCCCACAAGCTACCATATTCAGCTTCGGTGAGGGCGCTTCCCATACCATCCACGACATCAAAATGCCCGGCCAAGATCTGCTCCCACACGTGTCGGGCCGTTGGGTGCAGCACCTGCCCGTCATGCTGTCGGAACAGCGGCATGATCCTCTGTCGCAGCCGCCGGTCGGCGTGGAGCTCAATGCGCCATAGCGACCAAATCCCAGAGATACTCGTCGGCAGGTTCCGAACCCCCAACACCGGCACAGGCTGCTGGCGAACAAACACGGACAGTTGCGCGGTCAGCTCCCTGATCCTTGGAGACTCCAAGGTGAGGTGCTGGGCAGAGGGTTCAGCGGCTGCGTCTCGGGTGCTGAACACCACGGGAGCCATCTCCGCACCGTCAGGCCAGACCAGACTCCAAGACCGGCCCTTCCGCGCAGCCCGCCCGCCGTGCGATTCAAGATAGTTCACGGTCATCTGCTCAATCCAGTGGGGCAGTGGATGGTTCATGAGGCTCCGCGCCTGCGTGGTGTCTGGGGTGGCCGAATCCGCGAGCATCGCTACAGCGGCATCTCTTCCACGGGCCTTCTCCCTGACCTTGTCGACAAGGGCATCCACCTTGGCCTCAGCATCTCCCGGAGCCAGGATGGTCTCTACATAAAGTTCGCCGAACATCTGACCGGCCTCCGCGGAATCAAGAACATCGCCGGTCTTGTCCACCCCGAAATCCTCCAGGATGATCGCCAGCTTGCTTTCCAGTACTTCGCGCACCCGGTATTCGACCGTGTCGTGAAGGACGAAGTTGACGGCCCGCACCACATGCGACTGCCCAATGCGGTCCACGCGACCAATGCGCTGTTCCAACTTCATCGGATTCCATGGGAGGTCGAAATTGACCACCACGTGACAGAACTGGAGATTCAACCCCTCCCCACCGGCATCGGTCGAGATCAGCATCCGGGCGGAACCAGCGAACTCCTTTTGTGCCCGCAGGCGCTCGTCGATATCCATGGAGCCGTTGATCTTGACCACGCGAATGCCGCGCTCTTCCAGGAACTGCGCCAACATCTCCTGTGTCGGAACGAACTCGGTGAAAATCAACAGCTTGAGATCGGGGTCGCCTTCCTCCTGCTGAAGCTTGTAGATCAAGTCGAGCAAGGCTTCCGCCTTTGTGTCCGGCCCTTCGCGCTCCACACGTTTCGCGGCCTCCAACAGCAGTTTGACCTGATCGTGTTCGTTCTTGAGTGCCTTGAACCTGACCCGGATCAGCGAGTCGAGTTGCGTCTGCCCGTCGAGATCGGACCACTCGTCCAAATCGAATGCATCGAAAAACGTCATCTGGGCGTCCGGCGAGTTCAGGACATCCTGCCTACGCTCAAGTGCAGCCCGGACGGCCCGCGTCGAGGAGGTCACGAGCCGCTGCATCAGGATCATCAAGAAACCGATGTAGTTACGTTTCTCCTTGAGCGCCTGGTTGTAGCCTTCTCGCACGTACTCGCTCACGGCGTCGTAGAGTATCCGTTGATCCTTATGCCGGTCCAGCCAGGCCACCGGCAGCATCTTTGTCCTGCGTGGCTTGAAGAGCGGGTTTCCCTCGGCATCGATAGCCTGCCGTTTCGCTGACCGGATCACATAGGGTTGAATCCGTTCCTGGCGGATACTCTCGTCAGCGGAGAACGTGTTCTCATCCAGCAGGGAAAGTAACCGCCTGAACGCGTCTGTCTTGCCTTGGTGGGGTGTTGCGGATAGCAGCAGCAGGTACGGCGAGGCTTCAGCCAATCCGCGTCCCAGCCGATACCGAGCCACCTGTTCAGTCGTCCCACCAAGCCGATGCGACTCATCCACAATCACAAGGTCCCATCCAGCCGCGATGAGATCCTCAAACCGCTCGCGGTTGTATTCGGCCACGTCATCCTTGCTCCAACCGCGCCGCTTTTCGATGGGTTTCACGGAGTCCAGAGGTACGATGATCTGCGGGAATGTCCGCCAAGGATTGCGGCTATGTTCCCGGCCAACGTGTCCTTCATCTCGGACCGATCCGTCAACATTGAGTTCGGCACCGAGAGTTGATAATCGCGACAGAGTTTTGAGATCGTCGGGAAGAACCACATCAAACGACTCATTGAAGTGGACACGCATCTCGCTCGCCCACTGCGCCGTGAGTCCTTTTGGAGCGACGATGAGCGTGCGTTGGACTAGGCCACGCAGTTTGAGCTCCCGCAGAATCAGACCCGCCTCAATCGTCTTTCCGAGCCCCACTTCATCCGCCAGCAGGTAGCGAATGCGGTCCCCTGAGACAGCCCGCGACAAGGCTTTGAGTTGGTGCGGCAGAGGGATGACCGGCGCCTCAATAGGTGCGAGCAGGATGTTTTGCGTCAGCGTGTCAAGGACACGGGCGGCAGCAGCCAAGTAGGTCAAGTACTGGCGTGTCCATGCATTGGTTCCCGGGACCGGAACAAGCTGTTTCTCGTCTACGCGCACAACTTGGTTTGTGGACGGCAACCAGACGCGGCAGACAGTCGTACCCCAGATAGTCTGACGATTAATCAGATAACAAGGCTGACCGTGCAAGCTAACGCATGCAGTAGCTTGGCTTTTTGATTCCATGGACATTCAATGGAACCGTGCGGTAGAGAGGTGCTTACCTAAATAGCCAATATATAAGTGACCCTGCGCGGCCTCCGGATGGAAATGCACCCGCCAGTGGCCCAGTTTCACGTGCCAGCTAAAAACCCGATTAATACCGTCCGGACACATGAAAGTACGTTCCGCTGAGTACTGCTGAAGCGTCGATTGGGTCTCGGGCGAAACCGAGCACTCAATACGGTGCGGATCGAAAGCACCGCCTCGCCAATCGGCGCAGTAGATCGAAAGAGCGTGAAGTCCTCGCACCATGATTGGCAAGCACGCGCGTGGGAGTCTTGATATTTGGTTTTCAGTAGCAGTGCAGAACTCTAAGCGAGGAAACCATTCCGCTCTGCGATTCCACAGTTCCATGCTGCTGGTTGCCAAGCGTTCCAGACGTTCCTTTATCCACGCATCATGTTGGACGACGTGAGCAACCGTGGAGGCATGACACACGCGCTCATTGCGCGCCTGAAAAGTATCTTCTACAATTTCGTGAACCTCCAAGTCTAAACTAGGAACATTCCATGGCGGGTTCGAGGTCAGACTCACACATAAACCATCCCCGATATAGCACGCACCCAATCCGAGAGCACGTCCCCCATTATGGAAGAAATCCAGACCGAGAGAGCGATTGTGTTCCTCTGGCATATCAGTTAGGAATGGCATTTTTGTATTCAGAGACCTGAAGTACTGGCGAACTTCTCGCTGAACACGACTGTCAACAAACCAATCCTTCCAAAAATATCCAGGAGCCAATTGCGTTGCCAAGAACCCCTCAGGAGCTCTTAGGACGCGCTGTACTCCTCTGCTGGCCGCTTCTCGCAAAGTCCGCACAAACTGCTCTGTGCGACGATGCGCGGTGGGAACGTCTATCGCAGCAGGGACGTACGACAAATCATTGAAAAACATCTCAACCTGCATACCTATTTTCCCCGTGGCTTCAGTAACCGTTCCAGACTTTTGTCCCATTCGTCAAAAAAACCGTCCGGCCATTCGTCGATTCGTCCATCTGCATCGATTCTCGGCTCCTTCACGACACCTCGAACTCGCTCGCCTTCCCTAATTCGAGAGAAGTAATTCAGACTCACTGATTCCGGCGTTAAAATTCCGTCGTGGACGGCAACACGAATTCCATTCAAAACGTGATCGCTATGTGTTTCAACAAATACCTGCACGCCTGCTGCTGCAGCGCGGGCTAGAAGTTCTCCAATTTTGACCTGCCCCTGAGGGTGCAGATGCGCTTCGGGATTCTCGATCAGCAGCAAATGTCCAGGCATCGCTGCAAGTACGGCAGTCAAGACAGGCAGTGTGTATGTGATCCCGAACCCAACACTAGTCGAGCGATAACGGTTGCTACGCTGGTCTCCCGTGATGAATGAGTACTCCAGATTTACGATGTCCATTTGTGGATATAGGTCTAAGTGTACCTCAGTGCCGGGGCTGACCTCGTGCATCCACGCCTGGACTTGTGAAAGGAGTTCATTGGACTTTCCCGAAGGATGAAGCATCAACTGACTGCTGACTTTCATCGTCCGATACACATGAAGAAAGTGCTCGGCATACTGGCCCGCGGTACCCACCTGACGTTGAACACGAACTGATTGGTCGGACACTGCACAGGCCACACGTGGTCCAAGACGTTCTGCCTGCAAATATTGGAATTTCTCAGTGAATAGCGACCTGTCGAAGACATTGGGTAGAAGTGAGTCTTGGGACAAAGCCAGAACGTCTGCTTCACGCAGGTAGTTTAGTGAAAACGTCGACCTCACTCTATCGGCCCAGGCGATCCCAATTTCCAGCTGGTCATTATCAGCATCCTCATAGAAGACATCCTTTGCGGTACCCATGTGGACCAGAGAACCGTTCAAGGCTAGTCCTGTCTTCAGGATGGTACCATCAAGGTAGGACTGCCTCAGTATTAGGAGCGCCTGCAAAACGGACGACTTACCCATCCCATTTAATCCCGCGAGCAGGGTTAGTGCCTTCGGATGAAGAGTTTGGCCCGCGAAACACTTATAATTAACAAGTTGTAGCTCTGTAATCATTCAAGCACCTTCTCGAGTAAACCTTGGATCCGGCTGAACCGGAGCTGTACTTTCGACATATCTCCAGTTCCTTGTGAGATGGCATTAAGAAAATCACGATCGGTATCCATCATTGCACCTACTTTGATGTTCAGGGCGTCTTTCACGACCTCTAGACGGCTCAAAGTTGCGTCGGATTGATTATTCAGCGCCACAGTCCACACCTCGAAAAGAGCCTTATTCACTGGATGCCGGAAATTCGTCGCCTTCGCTAGTTTCCTGAACGCATTTTTACCGAAGAGATTATGGGCCGAATTCACAGCACGTTTGAATCGGTTGGCGAACTCAATCCGCTGGAGTTCTGTCGCCGTGTTTAGTTTCGCCATCGCAGCGCTCAGGAACGCGTCGAAATCCGAAGCAGCGTAGTCTTCGTATGGGGTTAGCGTGAACGCCATGAACCGTAAAACACATTCCCGGGCCGCCATGCGCAGATCGCTGACACCTTCATAGGTAGCGCGCTTAAACTCCACAGATTCCGCCAGTCGCTTCAGGTAGTCAGTAACAGGGCCTTGGTTCAGCGCGTGCCGAATCTCTTGGGAAGAAAGCGGCAGGCCGCCGGTGTTGATGCGTTTGAAGATGTTAAACTTCACTTCTGGAGGAGTACCCTTTTCGATAAGATACACTGTTACTTGCGTTTCCTCGATACGTCTTTGGTAATTACGCGGCAGCTCATCGTAAGAACGGTTATCGAACTGTGTAAGGAACTCCAAGCTTTCCAAACGCATATTCTTGGTGACAGCAAAATCCCTAAGTGTTGAAAGTCGTTGTAATCCGTCCACAACAAGCCACCTATCTTCGTCGGTCGCGTCCATGTAGAATGCAGGCACAGGGATG
>CAIWHP010000087.1 GCA_903912445.1 uncultured Lentisphaerota bacterium | reverse complement strand
GCGGTGTTGGAATAACCGGAGAGCAGGCCGGTCGTCGTGCTGAACGCCCGCACGCGGTAGGAATAGGTGCTGGCGGTGACGGTCTGGCTGAAGCTCCTGGCATTGGCGGCGAGCGTGGCGATGCGGGCGAAGGCGCCGGTCTTGGTGGCGCGCTCGACGTAGTAGCCGGTTTCGTTGGTCGCGTTGTCGGCCCACTTGAGCGCGACCACTTTCCGGGCGGCGGAGGCGGTCAGGCTGGTGGGCGCGGCGGGCGCCACGGGCGCGGGCGGTGTGGGCGGCGTGCCGGC
Source organism: uncultured Lentisphaerota bacterium (assembly GCA_903912445.1). GTDB lineage: Bacteria > Verrucomicrobiota > Kiritimatiellia > CAIQIC01 > CAIQIC01 > DP16D-bin41. Next base: position 11,004 of record CAIWHP010000087.1, on the reverse strand, counting down.
GGCGAGCGCGAGGGCCGCGTCGGCCTGGATCAGGCCATAGCCGTAGGTGTTGTCGTTGCCGGCGGCGCCGAGGTCCTTGCAGCTCTTGGTGATGAAGCCCTCGACCGCGGCGGGCGTGAACTTCGGGTTGACCGAGAACAGCAGCGCGGCGAGGCCCGCGGTGATCGGCGAGGCGAACGAGGTGCCGCTGACCGTGGCGTAGCCACCGGCGAGGGTGGTGGTCAGGATGCTGGCGCCGGGCGCGACCACGTCCACCGGCTTGCCGTAGTTGGACCACGAGGCGAGCACGTTGGCGGAGGTCGTGGCGCCGACGACGAAGATGTTGGTCGTGTCGGGATAGCCCACGGTCATGTCCACGGCGCTGTTGCCGGCGGCGAAGCAGACGAGCGCGCCCTTGCCGCGGCAATACTTGGCGGCGGACTCCACCGCGCTGGAGTTGTAGCCGCTGAAGCTGCAGTTGATGACCTTCGCGCCGCGGTCGGCGCCGTAGGTCAGGGCTTCGGCCATGTCGCTGACGTAGGCGGAGCCGACGCCGTCGGCGTAGGTGATGCGGATGGGGAGAAGCTTGACCTTCCAGGCCATCCCCGCGATGCCGATGCCGTTGTTGCCGATGGCGCCGATGCAGCCGGCGACCATCGTGCCGTGGCCCACGGTGTCCTCGACGTAGGTCGTGTTCAGGTAGGTGTTGTAGCCGGGCAGGATCAGGTTGGGCGCGAGGTCCGGGTGCGTGGTGTTGACCCCGGTGTCGCAGACGGCGACGATGACGCTGGAGGTGCCGGTGGTCACGTCCCAGGCCGCGGGCGCGCGGACATTCGTCAGCCACCACTGCGCGGCGAACGAGGGATCGTTGGGCGTGAGCAGGGCCTGCACTTCGTAATCCGGCTCGGCATATTCCACGGCGCCGGAGGCCAGCAGCTGCGTGGCGAGCGTTTCCTCGCTGACGACCTGGGCGAGCGGCGACTTGATGCGGAGGCTGGCGCCGTCGCGCATCTGCCGGTCGATCCGGGCGTTGAATTGCAGCAGGACGGCGCTGGCCGCGTTGATCTGCTGCGCCGTCGCATCGACCTTGAACTTGAAGAGCACCGTGCCGGGCCGGCGCTTGTGCTTGCCGCCGCCGGGCTGGGCTTCGGCGGTGGGGCTGAGCAGGGCGATGCAAACGACGGCCAACAACAGCTTTCCACAGTATCCAATGAACTTCATGGCGTACTTCCTTTCAACGGTTGAGCGCAAACCCAAGACATAAAAGCATAATCCGTCTCTCCGTCAAAGGCTCTATTTTACTCGTTTTGAAGTAGCAACAAAACCGTGTCTAGGACCTCGCCCGCCATATTTTTCAGTTCCAGGCGCGCGGGCTGGCCGGGCACGCAGGTGAGCAGCACGTAGTTATCTGCGCTGGCGAAAAACGCGGACTGGGGATCGGGATAGCGCGCGCCGTGGCCGGAGACGGACGTGTTCAAGCACGGCACGCCATCCACGAGCGCGCGCTCGGCGAAGTAGCCGAAACCGGTGATCACCGCGCTGCCTTGCCGGAGCACCGGCCACCACGCGCCCTTGGCGAGGCTCCGCACCGTCGCGTTGCGCTCGTTGTGGAGCGTGATGACGAACGGCTGCCGGCTCGCGGCCATCGTCTGCCGGAACCACGCAAGCTGCACGGAGTTCGTCCCGAAGGCGTGGCCCGTCTGCCACGTCGTGCCGAAGTCGGAGGTGTGCTCCAGGTCCAGCGCGATGAACCGCACGCCGAATGCGGGCACGTCGAAGGCCCATTTCCACCGGTCGCCGGGTAGCGCGAAAAAAGTGCGGAAGGCCGTGGCCTCGATATCATAGACCGGCTCCGGTGGCGGCTTCGGCCCGCGCGGCCGCAGCTCGCGGTCGTGGTTGCCGAGCACGGGCATGAACGGCGTCGTGCGGAACAGCTCCGGTGCGCGATCGATCAGCTGGCGGTAGGCGGAGTAGTCGTTCCGTGCCGCGGGCACGCCGCCGCGGTGCAGCTGCGGCACGTTGTCGCCGGCGCTCAGCAGCAGGTGTGGGCGCTCGCGCAGCACGGCGGCCGCCCAGTTCGTCATCGCAAAGCCGAGGTCGGCGACGATGATGGCGCGGAGGACGTTGGTTTCCCAGCCGCGCACGGCGATCACCGCCGACGCGTCGCCGCCGCTGCGCACGCGGTAATGCCACGGCCCGTCGAGCCGCGGCGCGGGAATCTCAACATGGTGCAACGTCACGGGATCGGCGCTGTGTGCGGTCTGGCCCAGCGCCGCGGTCGGGCCGAATTCGACCGTGGAATCCGCCGCCACGGCGGTCTCCCAGCACACCGTGATGCGACCGGGATCCGCGCTTGCATGGCCGAGCCAGAGGCGCTCGATGCCGGCGCGGGCGGCGCCGGCGGCCAGCAGCAGGCACGCGCTTAGCAGGAGCGTGATGGGTTTCATGGCAGCTTATTTCGCCGCGCTGTCGGCTTGGAACCGCGGGTCGTTCCACGCGAACGGCGCGCGCTGGCCGAGGAGGACGTCGTAGATTTCGTAATTCGTTTTCAGCATCTCGGCGAGCATCGGCTTCCACGGGCGGTCGGCGACGGAGAGCAGGCCGGTGTTCGCGCTCTCGCCGCTGTACTTGCTGAACCAGCGGCCGGTGACCGACTGGTCCACGAGCGTGAACCACTCGATGCCGATGACGAAACCGAGCGCCGCGCTCTGCTCGACATAGTTGCGGTAGGCGAGGCCGCGCTCCTGCTGGCCCTTGACCTCGCGTCCGCCGACGAGGCCGCTGTCGCGCGGCGACGACCAGAAAAATTCGCTCAGCATCAACGGCTTGCCGCCGCTCCACGTGTGGATGTTTTGCAGCAGCCCCTTGTCCACGCCCATGGTGTAGTAGTTGAACGAGATCACGTCGCAATACTTGCCGGTGATGCGGCAGAGCTGCTCATCGTTGATCGTGACGGGCTGGTAGCGCGCCCCGAGCAGTAGATGGTTCGGGTCGTGCTTGCGGAACGCCGCGCTGGCGAGCGCGAAGTAGGCGTCGAGGTACAGGCCGGCGTAGGCCTTCAGGTCGGCCTGCGCGGCGGCGGTCTTCACGGCGAGGCCGGCGTTGGCGAGCTCGTCGAACGACTTCGCCTGCGTTTCCCACGCGGTATTGAAGGCGTCGATGGTCTTGTATTTCTCGGCGAGCAGCTGAACCAGCCGGCGCTTACAGGCGTGCTTGCCGTCGAGCGCGGGGACCGCCTTGGGAATCTCGTCGAACCGCGGCTCGTTGACGATAAAATAGCCGATGCACAGCGGGTCGTCGGCGCGCGCGGGCAGGTGCTGGGCGATGTTCGCCTCGGCGCGGGCGCGGGTCTTCTCGTCGAAGGGGTCGAACGATTCGAACACGCCGGGCACGCGTGGCAGTCCCTCCCACTGGCCGAGCGGCAGGCTGGCCACATAGGGGAAGTTGGCGGCGCGGTGCGCCTCCTTGGGGATCTGGCTGAAGGCGCCGATGGAGTTGAAGCCCCAGTGACGCACGCGTTCGATCATGCGCGCGGCGTAGGCTTCGTGGTCATAGGGCTGGCCGAATTTGCGGATCTGGTTCGCGAGCTGGAACGAGAAGTTTTCCGAGCCGTTGCCGGGGCGGAACGCGGAGCCGAACTCGCCCTGCAGTTCGGGCAGCCAGGCGTAGATTTGCTCGCGGCCCTTCACATAGGTGTAATCCTCGCCCGGTCCAAAGCTGCAGATGCCGAGGTGGAAGAACGCGTTGCCATCGGGATCCACGAGCCACGACTTGCCGCCCTGCTGTTCGACGTGGAAGAAGCCGGTTTTTTTCAACCCCAGCTTGGCGCCGCTGCCCGGCAGGCCGCCGAACCGGTCGAACGCCGGCGGCGTAAGACTGGCGTAATACGCCTGCTCGCTTTCGGCGTCGGCCTTGAGCTCGGCGGGGGTCTTCAGCTTGTCGGGCCAGTCGTCGAGCGTGGACTGGCCGAGCTCGTCCACGAGCTTCTTGGCCTGCGCCGCGCCGCCGGCGCTGCGGAAGCTGAGCGTCTGTTCGGCGCCGACCGGTGCGAACAGCTTCCAGTTGAAGATGCCCCAGCCCCACTCGCGGAAATCCGAGAGCTGCTGGAAGGTGAACTCCGGCACGCGCACGCCCAACCCCAGCCCCTGCGCATCGGTGAGCTCGAACGCCGTCGCATGATCCTGCTGGGCGAGGTGCGGCTTCGCCGGCTTCTCTCGCGGGAACTCGCCGCTCAGGCTGCCAACCTTCCAGTGTCCGCCCTTGCTGAAGCCGATATCGATGTGCATATCCATCGAGAAGTTTTTCACCTCCGCGGGCAGGTTGGCGAACTTCAGCTGCAGGTCGCCGCCGGCGCTGGCGCAGGTGACCTCCGCCCCGCCGTCGTAGCGCAGCGTCGCCGTGGCCCCGGCGACCTTCACCTCGATCGGCTTGCGCGGCTGCTGGCCCTCGGCGAGCAGCTCGGGATAGCTCAGCTCGAACGAGCCCAGGCTGCCCGCGCTGACGGCGATGTCTTTCGCCTTCAGTTTCAGCTCCACCGTCTTCACCGCGGCGGAGGCGGCATCGCTGATGGCGATCTTGCGCGTGGGGTTATAGCGATCGTAGGGCGCAGTGAACTTGTAGGCGAAGACCGCCCAGTTCCACTCGCGGTTGTCGGTGACCTGCTCGTAGGCGTAGTCCGGGACGCGCAGCGCGAGCGTCTGGCCCTGCGCGTTCCTGATCTGGAAGGTCGAACAGTTGCCTTGGAAGAGGTGCGGGTTGGCCGGCTTCGCGCGCGGGAACTCGCCGGACTTGTCGCCGCACTTCCACGAGCCGCCTTGGCTGAAGGCGATATCGACCAGCAGGTTCATTTCGTAGTGCGTCACGTCGGCGGGGATGTTCGCGAACTTGAGCGCCAGCTCGCCGTTGGCGAAAGCGAAGGATACCTGCCCGCCGCCGTCATAGCGCGCGGTTGCGGTGCGGCCGTCGGCCTTGACCTCGATCGGCTTGTAGACCGGCTTGTGCGCCGCGTTGAGGAGGGTGGGGTAGCTCAGCGCGAAGCTGCCGAGACTGCCGGCCTCGATCTTCAGCTCCTGCGGCGTGGTCTTCAGCTCCACCGCCTGCGCCGCCGCCGCGAGCGCGGCCGAAAGAAAAATTCCCAACCGTTTCATGCTGTCCGCCTTTCCGTCCACCCACCGGTGAAGGCCGCGCAGCATAACGAGTGGCGGCGAGTTTTCCAAATCTTGGAAGCGCCGCCGGTGTTTTCAAGGCGCAGGCGTTGGCGGAGCCAGAGGGCGCAGGTCGGTGAAGCGCGGCTCGGCGAGGAGGCGGGCGCGGGCCGTGGCGGGGTCACGGGCGAACGCGGCTTGCACCTGGTCGCGCGCGGCGTTGGTCTGGCGCCGGTAGAAGGCGAAGGCGGCATACTCGATGCGGTTGGGCACATCGTCGGGCTGCTGCGCCAGATGGGCCAGAAAGGCCTGGTCCGCGAGGTCGAAGTGCCGCCGCTCGATCAGGAACTGCGCCACGGCCAGCGGCTCGCTGTGGCCCGCGGAGAGCAGGCGCTGGATGCTGTGCTGGAAGTTCGTTGTCTGGCCGAGCCGGTCATAGAGCTCCGCCAGCGCCAGCGCGTTGGTCAGCGCGAGCGGCGCCGCCGCGGCCGCCTGCTCCAGCCGGTCGCGCTGCGTACGGGCGAGCTGGACGGTGTTGATGTGGGCGAGGTAGGTGTGCGCGCCGCGCAGCTGTTCGTCGAGCCGCAGCAGGCCCTGCACGACGCGGCGGGCGTCGTCGCAGCGGTCCTGCGCCACGAACATTTCCGCGAGCCGCAGCGGCGCCTCCGGGCCCAGCGGGTAGAGCTGCATGGCCTGGCGGAATGCGTACTCGGCCTCGGCGTGCAGCCCGCGCTTGGCGTAGAGGCCGCCGATGGCGCAGCGCCACTTGCTGAAGGCGCGCACCGCGACGGCGTCATGGCGGTAGCGCCAGTTGCCGCACAGGCGGCGCGTTTGCCAGTCCCAGAACGCCCGGTCCTGCCGCACGATCTCCGGCGGCAGCGCGGCGAGGGGCTCCGGGTTGAGCTTCATGATCAGCCCGTGCGGCGTCAGGTGGGGATACATCCAGGCGAGCGGCTCGCTCTCCTCGATATAAATCGCGTGCCGCGCCTTGTTCGCCTCGAAGATGGCGCGCGCGACCTCGCCGTTGGCCGCCATGACGCCGGCGCGGCCGGAGATCTGCGCCCGGCCCTTCACGTAGAAAATTTCGCCGCGGTTGCGCACGCGGCCGGCCTCCACGTCCGCGATGTAGCGGTTCATGATCCGGTCGCAGTCCTGCGCCGTCGGCAGCCAGATGCGAGCGCCGTAGAGGTCGTGCATCGGCGCGAGGTAGAGCTTGTCCACCAGGGCGTTCTGCGTCAGCACGAAGACGTCGGGCCGGACGCGCGCGCAGAACACCATGTAGGTCGGGACGAAGCGGCCGGGGTCGGTGCCGCCGAAATAGATCGCGTCGGGCTTCATCGGCGGCGGCCACTCTCCATCGGGCGGCGGGGGCTCGCCGGGCTGCAGCGTGGCGCGCAGCCCCGCCATCCCCTCGAGCGCGCCGGCGCCGAATTGCCAGCCGAAGTCGTGGCCGTTCTGTTCCGCGCCGCCGACGAGGCGCAGCTGTCCGGCGTCAAAATAATTCCGATAGACCAGCGTCAGCGGCGCGAGCACGGCGACCGCCAAGCCAAGCACGAGCGTGCCGCGCCGCAGCACCCGGCTCCACGTTGTGAGGGCCAGCAGCAGGCCGTAGCCCAGCCAGAGCGCGAAGAGGGAGTGCGACTGGATGAACTGCACGCGGCCGACGAACTGGGTCTGGATGTCCATGTCCAGGTTCTGGAACGAAATGAACAGCACGCTCAGTGCGAGAAAGGCGGCGGCGCTCGTCAACAGCCAGCGCTGCACGCATGGTTCCAGGTCGCTGGCCAGCGCGACGGGCGACCGCGCGAGGGCGTGGAGCAGCCAGGCCGCCGCGAGCGGCGCGAGGGCCGCCGCGGCGAGCAAGAAGCCGTGCCCCGCAGCGCCCGCGGCGAACTGGCGCGCGGCCTTGCCGAGCAGGACCATTTCGATGCCGAGCACACAGGCCGCCACGCCCGTCAGCACCAGCAGCATCACCACGCGCGTCAGCCGGACGTGCTCCGGCCGCCGCAGGTCGGCGAGCCAGTCCCGCGCGAAATTGAGCAGCAGCAGCCCGCCGCCGGTGAGGGCCAGCAGCAGCAGGACGGCGGCGAGCGCGTGGTTCAGGGCCGCGCAGGCCGGCCAGGCCAGCCAGGTCTCGAGCAGGCTCACCGGCAGGGCGGCGAGCGCGAGCGCGAGCGCCACGGCGCCCGCGCGGAGCCGCCGGCCGCCGACCTGTACGCTCCACGTGCAGAAGGGCAGCAGGCCGGCCAGGACCAGCGGCAGTGTGAACTGGTGGCGCAGGTCGCCCAGGTAGTGCCCGACCTGCGTGAGGAACCGCGCGCTCAGGATGTCGGCAAAGTCAACGGTCGCATACTGGCCGCGCGTGAGGACGTAGAGGAAGCCCTCCCAGGTGCGCGGATAGCCCCAGTTGATCGGCGGATTGCGCGCCGAGGCCCAAGGCAGGTAAAGGTAGAACAGCAGGCCCAGCCCGGCGAGCAGGAAGGCGGCGCACACGGTGCGGCCGTGCGGCAGCCGCAGGCCTGCCAGCGGCACCAGCACCGCCAGCGCCATCCAGACCCAGAAGGCCGGCTGGGCCGGGCCGGTGACCCAGAGCAGCTGCGCATACCAGGTCTGCCCCGCCTGGGAGTGTGCGGCGAGCGCGGCATGGCCGCCCGCGGCCGCGGTCTCGGCCAGCTGTCCGAGCGCATCGGCCTTTTGGGCGATCCAGAAGTTCATGAAGACCAGCAGCAGCAGGCCGGCCCCGACGAGGAAGAAGTCGCGGAACAGCTTCACGTCGCGCAGCAGCACGGCCACGGCGAGCGCCGGACCGAGGAAGAGGAGCGTCTGATGGTTCGTCAGGCCGAAGCCGAACAGGAAGCAGAGCAGGAGGAGCGGCCAGCCCTGCGCCGGCCGGCGCAGCCAGCGGTAGAGCAGCGCGAGGATGGTCATCTGGAAAAAGCCGTTGAGCGCATAGACCTCGACGATCGTGCTCTGCGACCACAGCACCGGGCTGAAGGCCAGCAGCAGCCCGCCGCCGACGGCGGCGAAGAAGTGTGAATTTTGAATTGCGAATTGTGAAATGCGAGTGGAAGCCAGCGGCGGTGACCGCCGAGCGAGTTGTGAATTGGCGGGATCCCCCTCCAGCTCAGTCTTCAAATTCGCAAGTCGCAATCCACAATGCGCAATTGCCCTCCCGCTGCCGCTGATCAGCAGCGCGAGCACGCCGCAGGTCAGCGCGCCGAAGAGCGCCGAGGCCAGCGCCACCGCCCACGCCGGGTTCGGATGGCCCAGCCAGGTCGCGCCGCAGAATATTTTGACGAACAGCCAGGAGATGAGCGTCCAGCTGGGATAGCCTGGCGGATGCGGCACGCCGAGAAAGTTCGCCGCGGTCACCAGCTCGCCGCAATCCTCGAGCGTGACGGTGGGCGCGAGCGTCGCCACATAGGCGGCGAGCGCGACCGCGAACGTCACGCCGAACGCCGCCCAGTCCACGCGCCAGAAAACCGGCCCGCCGGCTGCCGCATGGTTTTCATCAGTCATTGGCCCAGCCTACGGGGCGCGGGGCGCGGGTGCAAGTTTTCCGGGGGCGGCCTCACGGATTGCGCGGGCGGCGGGCGGCGTGTAGGATGCGCGGCGTCATGGCGCGTTTCATCATCCACGGGCAGCGGCCGCTCGGCGGCACGGTCGAGATCGTCGGCAACAAGAATGCCGCGCTCCCGATGCTGGCGGCCAGCCTGCTGACCGACGAGCCGGTGACGCTGCGGCGGGTGCCCCAGATCCTCGATGTGCAGGTGATGCTGGAGCTGATCGCCTCCCTGGGCGTGGGCGTGGAGCGCAACGGCGACACCGTCCGGCTGTGCGCGGCGCACGTCCGCCGGCGCAAGCTCGATCCCGAGCTCTGCCGCCGCGTCCGCTCCTCGATTTTGCTGGCGGGCCCGCTCGCGGCGCGGCACGGGCGCGCGGAGCTGCCGCCGCCGGGCGGCGATGTGATCGGGCGGCGGCGTGTGGATACGCACATGCACGGGCTGCGCGAGCTGGGCATCCAGACGGAGTTCGGCCGCAGCTATGTCTTTCGCCGCCGCCAGCTGCACGGCGCGGAAATCCTGCTCGACGAGGCGAGCGTCACCGGCACGGAAAACCTGCTGATGGCCGCCGTGCTGGCGCCGGGCGTGACGACGCTGCACAACGCCGCCTGCGAGCCGCATGTGCAGGATCTGGGAGAGCTGCTCTGCAAGATGGGCGCACAGATCAGCGGGCTGGGCACGAACCGGCTGCGCATCGAGGGCGTGGAGCAGCTGCATGGCGCGGAGCATACGGTCGGGCCGGACCTGATCGAGCTGGGCAGCTATCTGGCCGCCGTGGCGGCGACCGGCGGCGAGCTGGCGGTGCACGGCGCGTTCCCGTCGCTGGAGCTGGCCGTGATCGCCAAGGTGTTCCGCAAGCTCGGGGTGACGTGGGCCGCCGGCGCGGACGGCCTGCGGCTGGCGCCGCGGAAGGTGTTGAGCATCCGCAAGGATTTCGGCGGCATGCTGCCCAAGGTCGAGGACGGCGCGTGGCCGGCGTTCCCGTCGGACCTGATGAGCGTGGCGCTGGTGCTGGCGACGCAGGCGCGCGGCAGCGTGCTGTTCTTCGAGAAGATGTTCGAGAGCCGGATGTATTTTGTGGACCGCCTGCTGGAGATGGGCGCCCACATCGTGCAGTGCGACCCGCACCGCGTCGTGGTCAGCGGCCCGGCGCGCCTGCACGGCACGCACCAGACCAGCCCGGACATCCGCGCGGGCATGGCGCTGATCATCGCCGCGCTCTGCGCGAAGGGCGAGAGCGTCATCGAGAACGCGCAGGTGGTGGACCGCGGCTACGAGCGGCTGGATGAAAAGCTCCGCACGCTCGGCGCCGATATCGAACGCGCGGATTGAACGGTCTTGCATGCGGCCGGCGCAGCCGGCCGTCCCCTCGCGAACCGAACTCACCACGGGTTTTCCGCTTTTAGCGCGAAGCTGAATTATCGAACAAACTTCTGTAGGGCGCGGTGGGCTTGAACGTCGGCGCCAAGCTGCCGGACGAGCGGTTCCCCGGCGTGTAGTGGCCCGGGAGACTGCTGGCGGGCGCGTAGGCGGGTTGCGGCGTATAGGTGGAGGGCGTGTTCTGCGGAGCTGCGGACGGTGCGAACATGGCGGCCGCCTGCATGTCGGAAGCCTTCGGGGCCTTGGGTCCTTCAACCATCGCGCTGGCTGAGCTGACCGCGGGCATCGGGCCGGAAGGGGGTTTCATCCACGCGGAGCCGGAGCCGGGCATGGTGGTGGGCGTTCTGGGCGTCGTGGCCATGCCGGCCGTGGCCTCGCCGGCCATGGACGGACGGCGCGCCTCGCCGCGCAAGCTGGACGGTCCCTCTTTATCTGCCGTGTTGCGGGCGGCGAGGGTTCTGCCGGCAGCGACATCCGGCGGCGGCGCGACGGGGCGCCGCACCATGTCCGCCATGGTCAGGTTCAGTTGATAGCGGCTGGTGATATCGGCCATCGCCTTCCGGGTCTGCGAAAAATCGGCGTCCATGGTGTTGTCGGAGCGCTCGTCATCCTTGCGATGGGAGCGTGTCAGGCCCAAGGTCTCGTTGGTGGAACTCATCAGGGGCGGCAGCTCGCCCTTCCCGGCCATGTTGACACTTTCCTTCTGCGCCGCCTTCTGCCGGAGCTCTTCCTGCTTGCGCTGCTCCGCCTCGCGCACGGCGCGGTCTTCCACGAGGCGCTCCACGTTCGAGGTTTTGGCATGCTCCGCGCCCACCGGCTCATAGACGTTGCCCTTGAGCGAGCCGATATTCAACCTGCGGGACTCGTTGGTGGCCGACCGGCCCGCCAGCGAATTGGTCCAGCCCTCTTCCTCGGAGTTCGGTTTGCGGTAGGATTGC
>CAIWHP010000086.1 GCA_903912445.1 uncultured Lentisphaerota bacterium | reverse complement strand
CGGCTGGAAGCGGCTCACCGCGCGCCTCGGCAAGTCCATTCAGATTGTGGGCGATGACGTGTTCGTCACCAACACCAAGTTCCTGCGCAAGGGCATCGAGACCGGCACGGCGAACTCGATCCTCATCAAGGTCAACCAGATCGGCACGCTGACCGAGACGCTGGACGCCATCGAGATGGCCAAGCGCAACCACTACACCGCGGTCGTCAGCCACCGTTCCGGCGAGACCGAGGACTCCACGATTGCGGATATCGCCGTGGCGACGAACGCGGGCCAGATCAAGACCGGCTCCGCGAGCCGCACCGACCGCATCTGCAAGTACAACCAGCTCCTCCGCATCGAGGAAATGCTGGGCCAAGACGCGCAGTACGGCTACACGATCTGACGCCGCGCTGATCGCACGGGCCTCCGCGGGCGACCGCGGAGGCTCTTTTTATTGTCGCCACCCCGGGACGGTGTTAGCATCCGCGCCGAGAATTCATCATGTGGCCACTCATCCAGAAAGTCGCACTGATCATCATCGCCATCTTGGCGTTGGTGCTGGCGCTGTCTTGGTTCGTGCCGCGGATCAAGCAGTACCAGGACCTGCAGAAGGTCGAGGTGCAGAAATCCGGCGAGGTGCGCGCCGAGCAGGAGACCCTGGACCAGCTCAAGAAGAACCAGGAAAGACTGCGCAACGACCCGCGTTTCGTCGAACGCGTCGCCCGCGAGGAAATCGGCATGGCCAAGCCCGGCGAAATCGTCCTCAAGTTCGTGGACGAGGCGCCGGCCAGCAACGCCCCCCTGCGCCGGAAGTGAGCCGCATCCCGCCCTTGCCCTGCGGCCCGGCGGCTGTCGGGGTGTTCCGCAAAAAAGCGCTTGGGTTCAATTCAGGGCAAACGCATCTCAATTCTTTCGCTTGGCCCGCCGGGGCGCTGAGGCGGAGGGGCGGCTGGCGGCGGAGCGTTCGGCGCGAGTGCGCTGAACGATGAGGTCGGCATACTGCTGGGTCAGCGCGAGGAAACGCTGATACCCGCAAGCGCCGGGCGCACTGGCCTATGCCGAAACCGTGGAGCAGAAACACGGCCGGATCGAACCCCGACACTACTGGCAAAGCGAGCGCTTGGCCTGGTTCGCTGACCGCGCACCGTGGCGCCAAGCGCGTTGACAGCGGGGCAGCGCCTTGCCATCATGCGCCCAACCTACAGGCGACTAATGAACACTACGCTGAATCGCAGGACATTCCTCCGGACCGCGGCCGCCGGCGCGGGTGCGCTGGCCGCCACGCGCGCCTTCGGCGCCGCACCCGCGATCCTCTCGACCCGCTCCCCCGGTGGGCAGCTGCGGACCGCCGTCATCGGCTGCGGCGGCCGCGGCGTCGGCGCCCACGTCGGACCGGCGGCCGATGAGCGGCTCGTCGCGCTCGTGGATGCCGACGATAGCGGCATCGCCAAAGCGCTCAAGAAGGCCGGGTCCAAGACCGGTATCCGCACCTTTAACGACTATCGCCGGATGTTCGACGCGCTGGGCAAAGACCTCGACGCGGTCCTCATCGCCACGCCGAACCACCACCATGCGCTGCCGGCGCTGATGGCGATGCAGCGCGGCATCCACGTCTACATCGAGAAGCCGATGGCCTATAGCATCGCCGAGGCGCGCCAGCTCGCGGCCACGGCGCAACGCTTCAAGGTGGCCACGCAGATGGGCAACCAAGGCCACTCCGGCGAAAGCTACCGGCGGCTCTGCGAATACATCTGGGCCGGCGCCATCGGCAACGTCACCGAGGTCCACCACTGGAGCAACCGCTCCAACGGCGGCGTGGGCCCACGCCCGGCGCCCGTGCCGGCGCCGAAGGGCTTGCACTGGGACGAGTGGATCGGCCCGGCGCCCTATCGCGAATATCACCCCGATGCCGTCAAGACCGAGCGCGGGAAAACCAAGATCTCGCCCCTGCACCCGCACGAATGGCATGGCTGGCACGACTTCGGCAACGGCTCGCTCGGCAACATGGCCTGCCACGTGATGGATGGCGCCTTCTGGGCGCTGAAGATCGAGCACCCCACCAGCATCGAGGTGGAGGAAATGGCCGGCGGCAGCGACGAGCGCTATCCCACCGGCACGCGCATCCGCTGGGACGTGCCCGCGCGCGGCACCCTGCCGCCGGTAAAACTGTATTGGTGGGACGGCAAGCGCACGGGGATGCAGCACGCCGGCATCGACAAGGAAGATACCGAGGACAGCGTGGCCAAGGAAGCGCGCAACCGGCCGCCGCTCGTGGCCGAGCTGGAGAAAAAATACGCGCGCGATTTCGGCGGCAACGGCACGCTCTACATCGGCGACAAGGGCATTATGTACACCGGCTGCTACGGCGAAGGCGTGCGCATCATCCCCGAGGATCAACACAAGGCCTTCCCCATGCCCGCCGCCAGCATCCCGCGCATCAAGGGCAGCCACCAGGGCGACTTCTTCCGCGCGTGCAAAGGCGGCCCGCCCGCGTGCGCCGCGTTCGACTACTCCGCGCGCCTGACCGAATTCGTGTTGCTCGGCTGCCTCGCCATCAAGGCCGGCCTCGGCAAGAAAATCGAATGGGACGGCCCCAACATGCGTTGCACCAACCTGCCCGACATCAACCGCTTCCTCGCGCGCGCCAACCGCAAGGGCTGGGAAACCGGCCTGACTTGAAACCGACCTGATGAAAACGAATCCAGCTTATCGCGGCCTGACCCTGCTCAAGCACAGCCAACAGCCCTACCCGGCGGCACCGGCGGCGGCGCAGTTGGAAGTGTTCCCCAACCCGGCGCCGAAGCGCGACTACGTGGTCCGCTTCGACTGCCCGGAATTCACCGCGATGTGCCCGGTGACAGGCCAGCCGGATTTCGGGAAAATCGTGATCGAGTATGTGCCGCACAAGGCCTGCATCGAGAGCAAATCGCTCAAGCTCCACCTGTTCAGCTACCGCAGCACCGGTGCGTTTGCGGAGACGATCGTGAACGAGGTGCTCGACGCCGTCGTGCACGCCTGCCGGCCGCGCCGGGCCACCGTCACCGGCGACTTCGCCGCGCGCGGCGGCATCGCCATCCGCGTCACGGCCAGCTATCCCGGCTAGTCGCGGCCGTCGTAGAGGCAGCCGGTGGTGTCGGTTTCGCGGACCACCAGGCGGCAGAGCAGCGGCAGCGCGGGCTTGAGCCGCTGCCAGATCCAGCGCGCCAGATTTTCGCTCGTGGGATTTTCCAACCCGGCCACATCGTTCAAGCAGTGATGATCGAGCTGCACCAACACAGGCTGCAACGCCTGGCGGATTTCACCGAAGTCCATGACCCAGCCGGTCTGCGCGTCCACCGGCCCGGCGACATGAATTTCCAGCTTGTAGCCGTGGCCATGCAGCCGGCGGCACGGATGCGTTTCCGGCACGAGCGGCAGCCAGTGCGCGGCTTCGAAGTGGACTGTCTTGAAAATTTCCATGGTGGTCTCCAAACAAAGGGTGTCATTTCTCCAGCGGATCGGTCAGTCCGAGTTCGGCAAAACCCTTGTGGCGCAGCGCGCAGGAATCGCAGGCGCCACACGGGCGCCCGTCAGGCTGCGGGTCGTAGCAGCTGCTCGTCAGGGAAAAGTCCACGCCCAGCGCCAGGCCGGTGCGGATGATCTGGGCCTTGCTCATGGCGATCAGCGGCGTGTGGATGCGGAAGCGCGCCGTGCCCTCCACCCCCGCCTTCGTCGCGAGGTTCGCGAGCCGCTCGAAAGCCGCGATGAACTCGGGGCGACAGTCGGGATAGCCGGAATAGTCGAGCGCATTGACGCCGATGAAAATATCGCTCGCACCCAGCACCTCGGCCCACGCCAGCCCGAGCGAGAGGAAGACCGTGTTGCGCGCAGGTACGTAGGTGGAGGGGATGCCGTGGCCGATCTCCGCATCGGTCCGGTGCTTCGGCACCGCGCTCGCGCCGGTCAACGCCGAGCCGCCCAGCGCGCTCAGATTGACCTCCAGCAGCTGGTGCTGCACGACACCGGCGGCGTGCGCGATCTGCGCGGCGCAGCCGAGTTCGGCAGCGTGCCGCTGGCCGTAGCGGAAGCTGATCGCGTGGAGCGCGAACCCCTGGCTGCGCGCGACAAACAACGTCGTCGCCGAATCCAGGCCACCGCTCAACAGCACTACCGCTTTGGGGTTTTCTTTGTTCATCGCGTGCGGCGGAGATTAGCCTAGCGCGGCGCGGGCCGCAACCAAACGAAAAGGCCGCGCTCTCCCGATGGCGGGCAGCCGCGGGCCACCCTAGCGCTGCCGCAGCACAACATGGCATTGCGGGATCACGCGCACATCCTGCAGGCCGGCAGCCAGGGCGAGCTGTTGCCAGCGCTGGAGTTGCTGCGGCAAGGGCGCGCGCACCCCCGCATGCGGCGTCGCCGGCTGCAGGATCACGGGCGCCTGCGGGGCCACGGCGGCCACCAGGCGCGCGGCGCGGCGCAGTTCCGGCTCGGCGGTCGCACGGCCGACGACGATTTTGACGAACGCGGCGGCGCGCGCCGCCGCGCACAGCTTCAAGAATTTGCGATGGGCCACCCAGGCGCCCGCCTGCCCGCTGACGCTGGGCAGCTTGATATCCATGGCCACATGGTCGACGTACGGCAGGACGGACGCGAGCTCGCGCCAGAGGTCGCCGGAGGTTTCCAGGTAGCAGCGCCAGCCGGCGCGGCGCAACCGCGGCAGCGCGGCGCGCAGAAATTCAGCCTGCAACAGCGGCTCGCCGCCGGTGAAGGAAAGCGAGTGCGGCTGTGCCGGCCGGAACTTTTCGAGCAAGGCGAGCAAGCTCGGCACGGTGACGGGATTGTTTTCTTCGCGGTCGGCACCGGAGGCGGCCTGGACCGTGAACTTCGCCGGCTCGTGCAGCACCGCAGCGGGCGTATCGCAAAAGCGGCAGCGGCGGTGGCACCCGGCGAAGCGCACGAACACCTGCCGCACGCCAACGAGCGGGCCTTCGCCCTGGATCGAGCAAAAGATCTCTGCCAGCCAGGCCTGTGGTGCTTGAGGTTTCATGGGCGCGCAGACCATACAAAAACTGAAGCCCGGCTGCAAAGCCGGGCTTCAGGCCAAACTTCACGCCGGCCGGGATCAGAGCTTCGTGCTCACGCTGATGCCAACCATGTGGGCGTTGCCGCCGGAGAACTCGGAAGCGACCACGCCATCGGCTGGCACATGGCCGGGAATGGAGCGGTCAATAATGAGCAGGTAGGTGTAGGAAAGGTCCAGCACCCAGCTGTTCCAGCGATAGCCAATGCCGGCGCTCAACAGGTGGCGGTCGTTCGCGGGCACAATATAGTCGGCGGTCGCCGCCGGGATCGGCTCCTCGTCATAGATATAGCCCGCGCGCAATACAAGGGCCCGGGTCGCCTCGTATTCCACGCCCGCCTGATAGCGGAACGCGTTCTTCCAATCTTTGGGGCTGTTGACCTCCGGCCCCAGCACGGCGGGGTTGTCGAACTCCACGCCGAGCCGGTCGTAGGAGGTCCAGCCGGTCGCCGTCACGGCAAATTCCACCGAGAGCTTGTCCATCGGCTTGAGGAGCAACGCCACGGCGCCTTCCTGCGGCAGTTCGATCTGGCCGGACGCGCCCGTGCTGTTCGGGCCGGCCGTGGCCGTGCCGTCGATGTTCTCGCGCACCTTGGCCAGATAGGTGCCGCCGATGGCGATCCAGTCATTGACGGCATAGCGGGCGGCGAGGTTGAAACCGTAGCCCCACGCATCGCCCTTCAGTTCCACCGGCACATCGCCGATACCGCTGACCGGCACCTTGCGTTTGAGGTCTATGTCCAGATAGACCGCATCGAAGCCGGCCGCGAAGGAGAGCTTGTCCGTGAGCTTGAGGGCCACGTTCGGGTTGAGCGTCAGGCTCTTGATGCTTGCGGAATAGCTGTTGTACCGGCCCGGCCAGTTCTCCGGGAACTCGGTGCCGAGGCCGAAGCGCGAGTAGAGGCCCATGCCGGCCCAGACCTTGTCATTGAAGCCGTGCGTATAATAGGCGTGCGGCAGATACCACCAGTTCCGCTCCGCGCTCGTCTTCACGCCGCCGATCGTCACGTCCGTCATCGGCGAGACGATCGTGACGCCGCCCATGAACTGGTCGCCCGGCAACTGGGTGATGCCCGCCGGATTGTAGAAGAGCGCCGAGGGATCATCGGCGCGCCCGACCAGCGTGCCGCCCAGCGCATCGCCGCGCGCGCTGCCCTCATAGAGACCGAAGCCCGCGCCCTGCGCCACCGGCGCCAGCAGCGCCACAACCGCGAATCCAACCTGCATCAGCTTCTTCATGCCTGCCCCCTCCGTGTTGTTTCCAGACAGTCGAAAACCATGTACTACTATTCCCAATGTTCGGAAAACCACCAGCCGAATCTTCCAAGCCTTGGAAAATCATCCCGCGGGTGTCCTGCGCGGCCGACACCCGCCGGCCGCCTCACTTCTTGGCGGCCTTCGCGCCAAGCAAGGCAAGCCGCGCCTGGGCTTCCTTCTTCGTCATCCCACGCAAGGCAGCCAAGGCCGCGATCTGCGCCTGGCGCGGCCGCGTCGAGCCGCTTTCCCATTTATAGACGGAGAGGCCCGACACGCCCAGCAGCTTGGCATAGTCGGCGGCGGAGAGTTTCAGGCGCTTGCGCTGTGCGCGCAGCCCCTTCGCCGTGAAGCGCACCTGCTGGCCCTCGGCAGCCGGCGCCGGCGGCAGCTTCTTGAGCACCGACTTCTCCAGCACGGCCGTCTGGCCTTGCACCTTCGCCAACTGGCGCTTCAGCGCCGCGATATCGCGGCGATACTGCGCCGACATTTTTTTCAATATCTGCGTCTGGCCTCGCGCTTCCTTGCGCGCCAGCCGGACGATCTCTTGCTTCAATACAGCCATGATGTTTGGCATAGTTTTCCCTTTCATTACAAAGCCAACCGCAACTGCAACTTTATAGAAATATACTAAGGCGACAAACTTCCTCCGTCAATGCTGAACTCTACCCTCCTCCACCCTGCCGCCGCGGCCGCGTCAACAACGACGAAAAGCGCGCGAACGGGGCAGCGCAGCGCGGATTCAAGTACACAGCGCGCGCCTGCGGTCGCCAAGCCAGCGCAAGGCCAGGGCGGCTTGGGTTTATGCCTTGGACTTGGGCGGGGGCGGCAGGTCCGACCTCCATGACGGGCCAGCAAGCAGGCCCGCCCGAAAGCTGAAAAGCCGCAGGAAACTGGAGGCCCACGCCAGCCCTAGCCCCTGCTTTTGGAGCGCGACCGCCGTTCCATGGCCGGACGGCTGCAGCCACATCCGACAGGTTAAAAGGAAATTACCGGCGTCGTGCCGAAGCCGTTGAAACAGCCCTGCTCCCTGGCCTCGCGAAAACTCAGCTGATATAACGGCGTTCGAGGTGCGGGTGGATGCAGGTGAGGATCTCGTAGGCAATGGTGCCGCAGAGGCCGGCCAGCTCGTCGGCCCAGATTTCGGCGTCCGCCTGCCGGCCGAGCAGGACGACCTCGTCCCCCACCCTGACGCCGCTGTCCGCGCCGCAGTCCACGGTGATCCAATTCATGCTGACGCGGCCGACGACCGGCCGGCGCACGCCGTGGATTAGGACGTGCCCCTTGTTGCTCAAGGCCCGCAGATAGCCGTCGTCGTAGCCAAGCGCGATGGTGGCGATGTCGGTGGGCTGGGTGCTGCGCCAGCTGCCGTAGTAGCCGACGGGAAAATCGGCCGGCACGCTTTTGACCTGGATGACGCGGGTCTTCCATTGCAACACCGGGCGCAACGGCAACGCGTCCTGAAACGCGCCCGCGCCGTAGCCGTAGAGCAGGATGCCGATGCGGACGGCGTCGAAGAGGCCGGCGGGCAGGTGCAGGAACGCACGGCTGGCGGACATATGGGCAAAGAGGCGGCGGCCCAGGTGTTGCTCAAGCAGGGCGCGGCCATCCTGGAAGCGGTCCAGCTGCGTGCCGGCCCGCGCGGGGTCGTCGGGATCCACGGCAGCGAAGTGGCTGCATACGCCCTGGATGTCGAGGTTCGGCAGCGCACAGACCCGCGGCAGGACCGCGCCGGCTTCGAGCCACGTGAAGCCGAGGCGGCCCATGCCGGTGTCGAGCTTGACGTGGACAGGCAGGCGCAGGCCGTGCGCGCCGGCCGCGGCGTTGAGCGCGACCGCGTGCTCCTCGCTGGTGATGATCGGGATGATATCCTGCGCGACGAGGGTGGTGACTTCGCTCGGCGCGACCACGCCCATCACCAGGATTTTGGCGCCATCCACGGCCGGCTTGAGGCCGAGCGCCTCCTGCAGATGGGCGGTGACGAACCAGCGGATGCCGTTTTGTTGGGAACGGCGGCCGACCTCGATGGCGCCGTGGCCATAGGCGTTGGCCTTGAGCACCGGCATCAGTTCGGCCTCCGCGCCCAGCCGCTGCCGCAGCAAGAGGAGGTTGTCCGCCAGCGCCCCGAGATCCACTTCGACCCAGCTGTGATTCATGGGGTCAGATCCGCAGCATGTGCTTGAAGGCGGTGATGCGGCGGGCGAAGTCGCGGCGCGTGAGCTTACGCAGGCGGTTGAGGCTGAACGCTTCGACGTTGAACGAGGCGATGACGCTGCCGACCAGCATCGCGCGCCGCAGCGCCTCTTCCGTGACCTTGCCGCCCGCGGCGAGCTGGCCGATGAAGCCGCCGGCGAAGGTGTCGCCCGCGCCGGTCGGATCGTTGACGGCGTCCAGCGGATAGGCGGGCATCAGGAACGTGCCGCGCTTGGAGAAGAGCATGGCGCCGTGCTCGCCCTTCTTGATGAGGATGTAGCGCGGCCCCCAGCCGAGCAGCTTGTGCGCGGCCGTGACGAGCATGCGCTCGCCGGTCAGATGGCGCGCCTCGGACTCGTTCAGCGTCAGCAGGTCGATCCGGCGGATGACCTTCTTGAGGTCGGCGAGCGCGACGTTGATCCAGAGGTCCATCGTGTCGGCGACGACGAAGCGCGGCTTGCGCATCTGGTCGAGCACGCGGAGCTGGAGCGCGGGCGCGATGTTCGCAAGGAACAGGAACGGCGCCCGGCGGTAATTTTCCGGCAGCTCCGGCATGAACTCGGCGAAGACGTTCAGCTCGGTGCTGAGCGTCCGGCGGTTGTCCATGTTGTCCTCATAGATGCCGGACCAGCGGAAGGTGCGGCCCTCGCGGACCTGCAGGCCGGCGAGGTCGAAGCCGAAGCCGCGGTAGATGTCTAGGTAGCTCTTGCCGAAATCGCTGCCGACGACGCCGACCATGCCGGTCGGCGCGAAAAACGACGCCGCGGCGCAGGCGTAGCTGGCGGAGCCGCCGAGCAGGTCGGCGTGCTTGGCGGCGGGCGTCTCGATGGTGTCGAGGCCGACCGAGCCGACGATGACAAGCTGGAGAGGGGCGGGGCGGGACATGAGGAACTCCTTGGGTTCAGCGCAGAATCTCTTCCACGCGTTCGCACACGAGATGTAAAATCAGCTGGTGGCCTTCCTGGATGCGCGGCGTGGCGGACGTGCAGGCGAGCGCCAGCACGCGGTCGGCGAGGCCGGCGAGCTGCCCCCCCTGGCCGCCGGTCATGGCGATGGTCTGCAGTCCCGCGGCCTTGGCGGCGCGCACCGCGCGGCAGACGTTCGCCGCATTGCCGCTGGTGGAGATGGCGACGAGCACATCGCCCGGCTGGCCAAGCGCAAGGAGCTGCTTCTCGAACACCTGGTCATAGCCGTAGTCGTTGCCGATGGCGGTGAGCACGGAGGTGTCGGTCGTCAGCGCGAGCCCGGCATAGGGCCGGCGCTCGAGCAGGAAGCGGTTGACGAATTCGCCGGCGAAGTGCTGGGCGTCGGCCGCGCTGCCGCCGTTGCCGCAGAACAGCACCTTGTGGCCGGCGCGGACGGCGGCGACCATGTCGTCGGCCGCGGCCTCGATCACGGGGCGCAGCGGGCCGAAGATCTCGTCCGCGACGGCGCGATAGTCGGCCTGGATCTGCGGCAGGTTCATCTCAGGTCAGGTCCCCGCTGAACTCCGCCTCGGGCTCGTCGCGGCGCGGCCCCTGGGCGCCGCTGCCGGCGATCTCCTGCACAAGGACGTCCACCTTGCCGATCTGCGTGATGCCGAGGCTGACGCGCAGCGTCGTGCGCACGCGCTCCTGCAGCATGCGCGACAGCTCCGGGATATGGCAGCCGGGGAGCACGGTGACGTTCAGCTCGACGTCCATGTTCTCGCGCCGCATGGTGAACTCGGGGTCGAGCTTCTCGATGGTGGAAAACTCGGCGGCGAGGCCGGCGAGGAAGTCGCGGACGGCGCGGCGGCTGATGCGGACGCTGCCGCCCTCGCCCTCGAACGAGATGTAGCGCTCGTAGTCGGCGCGGTGCGACCCGGTATAGGAATAGAGCAGCACGAGCAGGAACACGAGCAGGCCGGCGGCCAGCGCCCCGGCCCGGTTATCGCCCAACGACTGGAACGTGACGTTCCACAGGTTGGAGGAGAGGGCCGCGTAGACGAAGAACGCCGCCGCCACCGAAACGAGGATGAACAACACAATGCCGATCACGCGATGCAACGGTTTCATACCGCAAAGTCCTCCGGTGCCCCGGGCGTCGGCGCCCGCGGCGGTTGCACCCCCTGCACGATCACGTCCACGCGCTGCACGCGCTTGCCGGTCATCTGCTGCACCGCCTGGCGCACCTCGGTCTGCACCTGCCACGCCAGCTGCGCGATGGTGGCGCCGAACTCGATGATCACCTGCAGCTCCAGCGTCACGTCGTTGCCCGCGACCTCGACGCGGATGCCGTGCGAGCCGCCCTTCTTGCCGATCATCCCGACGATGCCGTCCACGAACGAGCCGCCGGTGTCCACGACGCCGCCGACCTTCAGCGCGGCCAGGCGCGCGATGGCGGCGATGGCGTCGTGGTGCACCTGCACCGCGCCCAGGTCGCTCTCCCGCCCGCCCGTTATACGCATATCGCTTGGCATGGTCGACCTCAGGCGTTCAGCAGAAAGACTTCCTTCATGTAGTTCTCGAGGAACTGCGTGTTGTACTCGCCGCGCCCGAAGCGCGCGTCGGAGAGCACCGACTGGCCCAGCGGCACGGTGGTCGAGACGCCGTCAATCTGGAACTCCCCCAGCGCCCGCGCCATGCGCGCGATCGCTTCCGGGCGCGTGGCGGCATGCACGATCAGCTTGCCGATCATGCTGTCGTAGTACGGCGAGATGTCGTAGCCGCTGTAGACGTGCGAGTCCACGCGCACGCCCGGGCCGCCGGGGAAATGCACGGCCTTCACCAGGCCGGGGCTCGGCGTGAAATTCTTCAGCGGGTTCTCGGCGTTGATGCGGAACTCGATGGAGTGCCCGTGGAACTTCACGTCGCTCTCGCGCAGCGACAGCTTCTCGCCCGCCGCCACGCGGAGCTGCTCGCGGATCAGGTCGGTGCCGGTGACCTCTTCCGTCACCGGATGCTCCACTTGGATGCGCGTGTTCATCTCCATGAAATAGAAGTTGCCGCTCTTCTGGTCGAAGAGGAACTCGATCGTGCCCGCGTTGCGGTAGCCGACCGACTCGGCGGCCTTGAGCGCGGCGCGATGGATCTTCTTGCGCTGGTCGGGCGTCAGCCCGGGGCTCGGCGATTCCTCGACGAGCTTCTGGTGCCGGCGCTGGAGCGAGCAGTCGCGCTCGCCCAGGTGGATCACGTTGCGGTGGTGGTCCGCCATGATCTGCACCTCGATGTGCCGCGCGCTCTCGATGTATTTCTCGATGTAGACCGCCGCGTTGTTGAAGGCGCGCTCGGCCTCGTTGCTCGCGGTCATGAAGCCCTGGACCAGGCTGACATCGTTGCGCGCCACGCGCATGCCCTTGCCGCCGCCGCCCGCCACGGCCTTGATGAGCACCGGGTAACCGAGCTTCTCGGCCACCTTGAGCGCCTCATCCTTGTTCTGGACGATGTCGCTGCCCGGCGTCACCGGCACGCCGGCCTTGCGCATGGTCTGCCGCGCCACGTTCTTGTCGCCCATCATGCGGATGTTCTCCGCCGAGGGGCCGATGAACACGATGTTGCAGTTCTTGCAGATTTCGGCGAAGTGCGCGTTCTCGGAAAGGAAGCCGTAGCCGGGATGGATCGCATCCACATCGGCGACTTCCGCCGCGCTGATGATGTTGGCGATCTTCAGGTAGCTGTCCTTCGAGGCGGCCGGGCCGATGCAGATCGCCTCGTCGGCCAGCTGCACGTGCAGGCTCGTTTCATCGGCCTGGGAATAAACGGCGACGGTCTTGACCCCCATCTCCTTGCACGTGCGGATGATGCGGACCGCGATCTCGCCGCGATTGGCAATTAGTATCCTGTCAAACATGGGAGGTGCTCAATCCTGTTCCACAAGGAAAAGCGGCTGTCCGAACTGCACTGGCGTGGCGTTTTCCACCAGCACCTTGCGGATCGTGCCCTTGATCTCGGCCTTGATTTCGTTCATCACCTTCATCGCCTCGACGATGCAGACGGTGGACTCCAGGTCCACGTGCGTCCCGACACTCGCGAACGACTCGGCGTCCGGCGAGGGGGAGCGGTAGAAGGTGCCGACGATCGGCGACTTGATTTCGACCAGCTTCTTGCCGTTCTCGCCCACCAGCGCGGCGGCGACCTGCGCGGCCGCCGTCGCAGCAGGCGTGGCCACCGGCGCGGGAGCCGCGGCCGCCGGCGCGGGGGCCGCCGAGACGATCACCTGCGGTTCCGATGCATTGCGGCGCTTGATCGCTATCCGAAAGCCCTCTTCTTCCATCTCGAACTCGCACAGCTCGTTGCTCTTCATCAACTCGATGACGGTCTTGATCTGTTCAATATCCATGGTCTCTCCTCCGGTCATTTGCTGCTTTCGGCGCGCCGGGCGCCACACGGCCGCGGATGCTACCAATCCCGCCCCGCCCTGTCCATTTCCAATCCTTGAAAAACTGCACGCAGTCCGGGGGGCGTACCGCCCGCGTTGCACACGCCATAACGAGCACGGCGGGCACCTGTTCCAACCCTTGTAAAAACAATGTGTTCCGGTTTCCAACCCTTGGAAACTTCAGGGGATGATTTCCGTGCCGACGCCCTTCTCGGTGAACAGCTCCAGCAGCAGCGAGTGCGGCAGCGCGGCGTCGATGATATGGGTCTTGCGCACGCCGGCCTTGATGGCCTTGAGCGCGCCGCCGATCTTCGGCAACATCCCGCCGGAAATCACGCCGCGCGCGATCAGGTCCTCGACCTCGCTCAGCTGCAGCGTCGAGATCAGCGACGTCGGGTCGTCGAGCTTCGAGAGCAGGCCCGGCACGTCGGACAGGAACACCAGCTTGCGCGCCTGCAGGCGCTCGGCAATCGCCGCCGCGGCCTCGTCGGCGTTGATGTTGTAGATGTGCCGCTCCGGCCCGCGGCCGAGCGGCGTGATGACCGGCGTGATGTCGGCCTGCAGGTAGGCCTTGATCGGCTCGGCGTCCAGATCGGTCACCTCGCCCACGTAGCCCCAGTCGAGCAGCTCGCCCGTGGCGGCATCCTTCCGCGTGTGCCGCTTCACCTTCAGAATATCCTCGCCATGGATGCCGCGCGCCTTGCAGCCGAAGCCCTCCAGCGTGGTGACGAGGTCGGGATTGACCTCCTGGTTGAGCACCTGCTCGACGATGCGCATCGAGGCCTCGTCGGTGACGCGCAGGCCCTGCACAAAGTTCGTCTTGAGGCCGGCGTCCTTCATCCGCGCGTTGATCGCCTTGCCGCCGCCATGGATCACCACCGGCCGCAGGCCGACGCATTCCATGAACGCAATGTCCTGCAGCACGCTCTCGACACAGGCCTTGTCCTCCATCGCGCTGCCGCCGAATTTCACGACGACCGTTTCGCCGCGAAACTTCTGGATGTAGGGCAACGCCTCGACCAGCACTTCCGCCTTCGCAATGACTTTCCTCATGTCGGTTCACTCCACGTAGTTGATGCGCACATACTCCTCGGTGCAGTCGCAGGTGTAGATCACCGCCGCGCCGCGGCCGAGGTTCAGGTTGATGGTGATGGTGAAAGCCTTCTGGCGCTGGATCTTTTCCAGCTGCTTGAGCGGCGTGCCGGCGAAGACGCCGTCCTTGACCGCCGGCAGGTCGTTGTAGTGGATCGCCACGCGCTCCTCGACCACCTTAGCGCGCGAATAGCCGATGGAGTCCATCAGCCGGCCCCAGTTCGGGTAATCGCCGACCCACGAGGTCTTCACGAGCAGCGAGTTTGCGACCGCGCGCGCCGCCAGGTCGGCATCGACATCGCTCTTTGCACCGAGCACGCGCACGGTGACGAGCTTCGTCGCGCCTTCGCCGTCGCCCGCCATCTTGACCGCGAGGTTGAGCGTCACGGCGTTGAGCGCCGCGCAGAACGCGGCCCAGCCGGGATGCCCCGGTTTGAGCAGCTTGTTGCCCGCCGCGCCGTTCGCCAGCAGCAGCGTCGTGTCGTTCGTACTGCGGTCGCCGTCCACGCTGACGCGGTTGAAGCTCTGGTCCGCCGCCGCCTTGAGCGCTACCTGCAACGCCTTGCGGTCCACCGCGGCATCGGTCAGCAGGAACGCAAGCATCGTCGCCATGTTCGGCTCGATCATGCCGGCGCCCTTGGCCATGCCCGTGAGCGTCACCGGCTTGCCGTCAATCTCCAGCGAAACGGTCGCGTGCTTGATCTTCGTGTCGGTCGTCATGATCGCGGTCGCCGCGTGCTTGCCGCCGCGCGGCGAGAGCGCCGCCGCCACTTTGCCGATGCCTTCCTCGATGATCGCCATCGGCATCGCAATGCCGATACGGCCGGTCGAGCAGACAAAAACCTGTTTCTTCGGCGCACCGAGCAGCAGCCCGGTCAGTTCGGTCATGCGGTCGGCGTCGCGCAGCCCCTGCGGGCCGTTGCAGGCGTTCGCGTTGCCGCTGTTGACGATGATCGCGCGCGCCACGCCGCCGCGCAGCCGGGCGCGGTCCAGCTTGACCGTCGCGCTCTGGACCTGGTTGGTGGTGAAGACGCCGGCGACGGCGGCGGGGACGTCGGAGACCAGCAGCGCCATGTCGCGCCGTCCGCTCCGCTTGAGGCCGATGGCCTCGCCCGCCGCGCGATAGCCGGCCGGCAGCTTGATCGTTTCCTGCACTGCGATGTTCTGCTTCATAAGTTCCTTTCGGTTTCCGATCCTGGGAACCCCCGGGGCGGCGTATCCCAGGCCTGAAAATTTCCGCACGGAAAAATCCAGAGCGCGGGGAACGTAGCACGTTTGCCCGCGCCCGCCAACTGCCAGAAACGCAACAACCCCGCCGGCCGGGCCGTCGGGGTTGTACGTCGCCTGCGCGAGGCTCAGCGCTTCGAGAACTGGAAGCGTTTGCGGGCGCCGGGTTGGCCGGGTTTGAGGCGCTCCTTCATGCGCGAGTCGCGCGTGAGGAAGCCGGCCTTCTTGAGCGTGCCGCGGTAGTTCGGATCCACCAGCAGCAGCGCGCGGGCGATGCCGTGGCGCATGGCGCCGGCCTGGCCGTTCGGGCCGCCGCCGGTGACGGAGACGGTCAGGTCGAACTTGCCGATGCCATCGATCGCCTTGAGCGGCTGCTCGATGTACATGCGCTGGGTCTCGATCGGGAAATAGTCCGTGAAGGCGCGCGCGTTGACCAGCGTGACGCCCGTGCCGGGTTGGATGCGCACATGGGCCGAGGCGGTTTTACGCCGGCCGGTGGCGCCGAGTTGGGTTGTAGATTTGGCCACGATAATTCTCCCTTTTCGATCAGACGGCGAAGGCTTGCGGTTGTTGCGCGATGTGCGGATGCTCGGTGCCCGCATAGACTTTCATGCGCTTGATCAGCTGGCGCGCGAGGCGGTTCCGCGGGAGCATGTCGCGCACGGCGTGCTCGATGATGAACTCCGGATGCTTGGCGCGGACCTGGGCCGCGGTCTTCTGCTTGAAGCCGCCCGGATAGAGGCTGTAGCTCGTGTAAATCTTCTTGGTTTCCTTCGCGCCGGTGAACTTGACCTTGGCCGCGTTGAGGACCACCACAAAATCACCCAGATCAAGGTGCGGCGCAAACGCCGTCTTGTCTTTTCCACGCAGCAGCTTGGCAATTTTGACCGCCAACCGGCCCACAGGCTGGCCTTCGGCGTCCACCATATGCCACGCGCGCTGTACTTCGCTTTCCTTCGCCAATGTCGTCTTCATTCTTCGTTGCCTTTGGATTGCAGAAACGGGGCCGGAGAATAGCGATGACCCCGCGGACTGTCAACCCTTCTCGCCGATTTTTTTTCACCGCGGGATGTTCTGGCCGCTGAATTGAGGTGAAAGCGAGGCGGGCTGGGCTGGGCGGCGCCGTCTACAAAGACGGGTTAAGGCAGGGTCGGGGCTGCGCTTGCGCACGCGTTTGCTTGCCGTGGCGCCGTGGTGCGGCCCCCCAACGGGGCATGGCGAGCTTTCCGCCGGGCCGTCTTCTCTGCAGCGGCTCCGCCGGAGGCGGCGCACTACCCCACGCGCTGGAGGCCGTGGCTGCGCCATGCTCCAGCAACCATCCACCATCTTCCCTGCCCCCTCACCAAATTCTAACCGTTTCCACCTTTCTCCCGCCTTGCCCGGGACCCGGGTTTGGGTTAGCGTGGGTTCGCAGGAGATATATGAGCCCCAAAGAAACCGCCGAGAGCGCCAAGCCCGCCGCCGTCAATCCCGTGGCGGTGATTGACGTGGGCACGCTGGCCATCCGCATGCAACTCGCCGAGATCGGCGCGGATGGCGCCGTGCGACTGCTGGACCTGCTCCAAAAACCGGTGGCGCTCGGCAAGGACAGCTTCACGCGCAACCGGCTCCAGCAGCCAACCATCGAACAGTGCGTCGCGATCTTCGCCGGCTTCCACCAGGTCATGCAGGAGCACGGCATCACCCGGCCCGACCAGGTGCTGGCGGTCGCCACCAGCGCCGTGCGCGAGGCCGTCAACCGCGACACGCTCCTCGACCGCATCTACACCGCCACCGGTATCACCGTGCGCGTCATTGACGAGGCCGAGGAAAACCGCCTGATGTACCTGGCCTTCCAAAGCCTCGCGGCGGTCGATCCCGACCTCAGGAGCGGCGCCGTGCTGCTCATCGAGATCGGCGGCGGCAGCACGGAGGTGCTGCTTGTCCAGCAGGAGCGCGTCGCGTTTGCCGAGACCTACAAGCTCGGCTCGCTGCGCATGCACGAGACGCTGGAGGCGTGCCACGCCCCCGCCGAGCGGGCGCGCAGCATCCTCTCGCAGCACATCGAGCGCACGGTGGATGCCATCCGCCGCAGCGTGCCGGCGGAGACGAAGGACCTGCGCTTCATCGCGATGAGCGGCGACGCGCGCTTCGCCGCCGCGCAGCTCGGCGCCCGGCTTGCCGAGGCGCCGTGCGCGCGCCTCGACGTCAAGAGCTTCGCCGCGTTCGCCGAGAAGACCATCGGCAGCACGCCGGAGCGGCTGGTCAAGCGCCACAAGCTGCCGTTCCAGGAGGCGGAGACGGTCGGCCCCTCGCTCTACGCCTACGTCCTGCTCGCGCGCGCCTTCAAGGTGGAGCAGCTCATCGTGCCGCGGATTTCGCTGCGCGACGGCCTCCTGCGCGAGATGGTCACGCGCGACCTCTGGAGCGGCGCGTTCGGCGAGCAGGTGCTGCACGCGGCGTGGCTGCTGGCGCGCCGCTACCAGGTGGACGAGCAGCACGCGCAGCACGTCGCCGAGCTGTGCGCGAAACTGTTCACCGAGCTGAAGCCCGAGCACCGCATGGGCCGGCGCCATTTCATCCTGCTCCAAGCGGCGGCGATCCTGCACGAGGTCGGCGGCTTCGTCAGCAACCGCAGCCACCACAAGCACTCGCTCTACCTGATCGCGAACAGCGACCTTTTCGGCCTGACCCGCGAGGACCTCGCGATCATCGCGCTCGTCGCGCGCTATCACCGGCGCGCCGTGCCCAACGCCGCGACGCACCCGGAGTTCGCCGCGCTGGACCACGACGGCCGCATCGCCGTCTCCAAGATGGCCGCGCTGCTGCGCGTGGCCGATGCGCTCGACCGCGGCCATATCCAGCAGGTGCAAAATTTCGCCTGCGCCCGCGAGCCCGGCCGCTTCGTGCTCACCGTCCCGCAGACCGAGGACCTGACGCTGGAGCGGCTCGCCGTGCGCGAGAAGGGCAATTTGTTCGAGGAGCTGTTCGGCCTCGCCATCGTCCTGCGCGAGGCGCGGACGGAAACCGCGGAGGCGCGGGCGTGAAGAAGACCTCCAACTACCTCAACCGCGAACTGAGCTGGCTCGCGTTCAACCAGCGCGTGCTCGACGAGGCCGCCAACGCGGAGCGGCCGCTGCTGACGCGCCTGAAATTCGTCGCCATCACCGGCTCGAACCTCGACGAGTTCATGATGGTGCGCGTCGGCGGCCTGCAGGGGCAGGCGCCCGACGCCGGGCCCGACCCGAGCGGCCTGACGCCGGAGGAACAGCTCGCGCGCGTCAGCGAAGCCGCGCACGCGCTCGTCGCAGCGCAATACGAAATTTTGCTGAAAGAGCTGGAGCCGCAGCTCGAGGCGGCGGGCATCCGCCGGCGCACGAGCGCCGACCTTTCCCCGGAGCAGGCCCAATACATCGAGCGCCTGTTCGATCACGACATCTATCCCGTCGTCACGCCAATGGCGCTGGAGCCCGACACGAATTTCCCGCTGCTGCCCGGCCTGACCGTGAACCTGCTCGTGCGGCTCGCGCCGGACCGGCAGGCCGCCGCCGGCGACCGCTTCGCCGTCGTCGCGCTGCCGCGCGCCCTGCCCCGCTTCTTCACCGTGCCGGCGGAGCGCGGCTATCACTACCTGCTGCTCGAGGACATCGTCGCGCTGTTCCTCGCGAAAATTTTCCCGGGCGAAACGGTGCTGGAGAGCGCGCCGATCCGCCTGACGCGCAACGCGGACCTGACGCTGCGCGAGGACCAGGCCGGCGACCTCCTCGAGGACATGAAGGAAATCCTGAACGAGCGCCGGCAGAGCGCGTGCATCCGTCTGGAAATCGGCGCCGGCGCCAGCGCGCATCTTTTGACGCACCTGAAAGCGGTGCTCGACGTCGAGGCGCGCGACGTCTATGCCGCGCCCGGCCCGCTCGGGCTCGCCGCGTTTTTCCGCATCGCCTCGACGCCGAATTTCCCGGCGCTGCAGGAGGAGGAATGGCCGCCGCAGCGCTCGCCGGCGCTGCAGCCGGACGAGTCCCTGTTCGACGCCATCGCGCGGCAGGACATCTTGCTGTTCCATCCCTACGAAAGTTTTGATCCCGTCGTGCGCTTCGTGAACGAGGCCGCCGACGACCCCCACGTGCTGGCGATCAAGCAGATATTGTACCGCGCGAGCGAGAACAGCCAGATCGTCGCGGCGCTGGCGCGCGCGGCGGAGCACGACAAGCACGTCACCGTGCTCGTGGAACTCAAGGCGCGCTTCGACGAGGCGCGCAACATCGGCTGGGCCGAGAGCCTCGAGCGCGCCGGCGCGCAGGTGATCTACGGGCTGCGCGGCCTGAAGGTCCACGCCAAGGCGTGCCTCGTGGTGCGGCGCGAGGCCACCGGCCTGCGGCGCTACGTGCATTTCGGCACCGGCAACTACAACGAGAAGACGGCGCGGATCTATTCCGACGTGAGCCTGATGACCTGCAACGACGACTTCGGCGCCGACGCCTCCGCGCTGTTCAACACGATCACCGGCTACGCGCAGCCGATGCCGTTCCGCAAGGTGGAGGCCGCGCCCCTCACGCTGCGCGACCGGCTGCTGGAGCTGATCCAGAACGAAACCGAGCGCAGCAAGCAGGGGCAGACCGCGCGCATCGTCATCAAGGTGAACTCGCTGGTGGACGTGGCGATGATGGACGCGCTCTACGAGGCCTCGCAGGCCGGCGTGCAGGTGCAGCTCAACGTGCGCGGCATCTGCTGCCTGCGCCCCGGCGTGCCGGGCTTGAGCGAAAATATTTCCGTGGTCAGCATCATCGACCGCTACCTCGAGCACGCGCGCGTCATGTATTTCCTCAACGGCGGCGAGCCGCTGCTGTTCATCTCCAGCGCCGACTGGATGCCGCGCAACCTCGACCGCCGCGTCGAGCTGCTCGTGCCGGTCGAGGACCCCGCGGCCAGCGCGCGGCTCCTCGGCATTCTGGAAACGTGCCTCGCCGACAATGTGCAGGGCCGCAGCCTGCAGGGCGACGGCACGTGGGCGCGCCTCAAGCCGACCGGCAAGCGCAAGGCCGTCCATGCGCAGGAAGCCTTCTTCAAGCTCGCGCGGGACGCCGCCAAGGCCACCAGCGTGCGGCAAAACGAGGTGGTGTTCGAGCCGGTGCGCCCCGCCAAGCCCGACGCCAAGCCATGAAGCTGCGGCTCCAGTTCGCCGACGCCGCCGCGAGTATCGCGCAGGAGCTGCGGCAGCAAGCCCAACGCTTGTTCGCCACCGAGCGCGCCGTCATCGCCGGCGATGTCGCGGGGCTGCACGACCTGCGCGTGTCCATCCGCCGGCTGCGCGTCTTGCTGCGCGCGCTGGAGGAACCGCTGGCGCCGACCACCGCCACCGCGCTCGCACAGCGCTGGCAGATTTTCTCGAACGCCTTGAGCCCGCTGCGCGATGCCGATGTCTGGCGCGGCCTGTTGCGCGAACTGCCCGGCGTCACGCCCGCCTTCCTGCGCCAGGCGACGGCCCTGCTTAAAAAAACCAACGCGCATCCCGGGGCGCTGCTCCGCAGCCCCACCTGGGCCCGGCTGAAACGCGACACCCAGCGTTTGCTGGCGGAGGCCTTGCCCGCCGCGCTGGCCAAACCCGGCCAGCGCACGCGCCCCACCCCGGCCCTGCGGCGATGCTGGAAAGAGTGTGTCGCGCGCGCCGCCAAACGGGCCGCCCATCCGCGCTGGCGGGAGGCGGAGCGGGCGCACAAACTGCGCATCGCCTGCCGCCGCGCCCGCTACCTCGCCGAATTTTTCGCGACCGCCGTCGCCGATCGGCAGGAGCGCCGCCAGTGGCAGCAACTCGCGCGCCGCTACCGCGCCGCGCAGAGCGGGCTGGGCCAGACGCACGACGCCGATGTGCTGCTGGAGTTTCTGCTCAACTCCAACCTGCGCCCGCCCGCCGCTCTTGTTGCCGAACTGCGCAAGCGCCGCACCGCCGGCCTCGCCCGGTTCAGCCGGGTGTGGAAGAAGATGGCGGGGTGAGAAGCACAGGGACCGTGGATTTCTGGTGGTCCCGACTGATGCTCAACGCATGCAAGCGCTGCCGTTCACCATGGACCAAGGCCTCTTTTTTCGCATGCGACCACTTCTTGAACTGCAGTTCCCGCGCGGTGGCAGCGCTTGCTGTGCCGAGCATTTCGGAATAAACCAGCGTCACGGGCAACCGGGCGGCGGTGAAGATTGCACCACGACCAGCGTTATGACAAGCGATCCGCTCCTCGAGATCGGATGTGTGTCCGACATAATAAGACCCATCGGCACAGAGCAGGATGTAAACCCAGAACGACATAAGCGACCTTGCGCCGCGTAGTGTCAGGAATGAATCAAAGTGCTTTAGCGTTAACGGCCCTTCGACGCGCTCGCGGACTCGCTTGCTCAGGGCATTCGCCGCGCCGGATACTAACCACCCTGTGCTGGCCTGCCATGAGCAAGTCCCGTGCGCAGCACGGGACGCGTCGAATGGAGGCGGCGGGAATTGAACCCGCGTCCGAACATGAGCAACTGACGTGTCTACGCGCGTGTTTCACCTTTAAATCTCGTCCGGTGGACTGCCAGTGAACGGGCCATCCACAAGACCAGCGGCCACGGAATTTTCTCGCTCCTTCTCCCGGCCACCCGGAGTCGGAACCAACCTGCTGTATCGTCCTCCCACCTAGCAGGTGTCAGCAGGAGGACGTCGCAGCAATTAAGCCGCGAGGGCCATTTCGTTGTTGGCTTTTATGTTTTTTCCCGGATTTTTTTACGAGGCCAACCGGGTTCCTCGGCGCGCGACGCCAATCCCAACATATCCGTCGAAACCGGTGCGCCCCCATAATGGAAAAGAACTGCGGGGAACATAGGGCCGTGGCGGGAGAAAAGCAACCGGGGATATTGCAAGAGGCCAACAGGCCACGGCGTATTCACGAAGGGGCTCGGAGGTTGGGGCGGTGGGAGGTTAAGGTCAGGAGAACGCGGCGGTCGTGGTCGGCGGCCATCCACGCTGCAAAGTCGGTCGTGGTTTTTTGCGCAGGCTGTCGCTGGTGGCCGCG
>CAIWHP010000085.1 GCA_903912445.1 uncultured Lentisphaerota bacterium | reverse complement strand
TGATCATTTTTAGCAAGACCTGCGGTATTGAAGTGATTCGCGCGGTCGTCGATGAAATCCTGCTGCCGCCAGCCGTGGTCTCGGAATGCATCGATCAATCGGGGATGCCGGGTGCGGTCGCCATCCGGAAAGCCATTGACGAAGGGCTGCTGACCACGCTCGATGCGGTCCCTATTTCGGAGGCGGGGCAGACACTCCTGTTGCTGGATGATGGTGAAAAAGAAGCCATCGCCGCCGCCCAGGTACGCGGGTGCGCGGTTCTGATGGATGAGACCATGGGTCGATCCGTCGCAAAGAAGCTCGGCGTGCCGACGATTGGCAGTCTGGGAATCTTGCTTGCGGCAAAACAGCGGGGCGCCATCCCCGCGGTCGCACCGATCATCGAGCACTGGCGGGCCGCCCATTACTTTCGGGGAGAGCGGCTGGTTGCGGAGTTGTTGCATCGTGCCGGAGAGGCATAGGCAGGACGCCGACGACGTTGCACATTCGGCGAAATTCGCGCGTGTTGGAACAACGCATTGACGCCCAACAGGGTGGAACCACCGATTGCAAGACTCTCCGTCAGACAGTAAGATCGTGCCCCTCCCCGTGTAAGGGCGCGGGTTTTTCATCGACCTGTATTGGAAATGGATTCATGAACGCAAGAACTGCCGAATAACAACAGGCACTCGAGGTGCCTTCGCTCCCCATGCCGCTCGAGGATTACCTGCGCGAGCTGGGGGACCTGAAACGATGGCGCCAGGAGATTGGTGACCGGCAGCCGGAGGCCAGGGAGACCGATGCGGCGGACTACCAGCGACTTGATCGCGTGATCAAGCAGCTTTCTTGGGTGTCGGCGAGTCAGTCATTCAGCGAAGCATTATCCGGGACTTGATGATCCCCAGTATGGGGGCTATCATCCCCATATGAGTACCACCTCCATAGGTGAAGTCTTGTTCTCGGGTGTCCAGCAGCGCTTGCTTGCCATCTTCTTCGGACAACCCGACCGCTCGTTCTATACCAACGAACTGCTGCGGCTGACCGGAACAGGCAAAGGCGCCTTGCAGCGCGAACTTGAACGTCTCCAGTCTTCCGGACTCGTGACCGCGACGAAGATCGGCAACCAGAAACACTACCAGGCCAATCGCGCCGCACCGATCTTCGACGAGGTGCGCGGCATCGTGCAGAAGACCTTTGGCTTGGTCGATGTGTTGCGCGCTGCACTTGCCGATCTGACCAGCCGCATTCAGGTAGCCTTCGTCTTTGGCTCGGTGGCCAAGGGCACGGATACGGCAGCAAGCGATATTGATCTCCTGGTGGTGGCGGAGGATCTCGCTTACGCGGATCTATTTGAGCGACTGGCGCCAGCGGAATCAACGCTTGGCCGCAAGGTAGGCCCGACGCTCTACACGCCGCTCGAGTTCGCACGCAAGCAGCGCGAGGACAACCACTTTGTCACGCGCGTCATGGCGCAACCCAAGATATTCTTGATAGGAGGCGAGCATGACTGCCGCTCTTGAAAACACGAGCGAATCAACGATCCGGACCTCCAACAAAAGACGCTACTTCGGTGAGGCTGAAAGTCTTATGAATAATGGGGAGTCGTCTTTATACCGTTACATTTTGCACAAAAATTCCGGCATCCCGTATTTGGAAATATTGCGAAATCAACGTGTCCTGTTTTACTTTACAGTCGTTCTGTTGGTGTGTACTATCGTGCTTATCAACAGAACATATAGCTATGGTCAGCTCTTCGCGCTCACTTGCTGACTGCCTTTTCGGGAAATCCCGTAAAGCAGTGCTGGGTGCCTTGTTCGTCAATCCGAAGCCGATGCACCTGCGCGAACTTGCGCGTGTCGCCGGCGTGTCGCCTTCGATGATGTCGAACGAGCTACGGCAGTTGGTCGAGGTCGGCATCGTTCTGTCCGAACGCGACGGCAACCGGATTCAGTTTCGTGCAAATCCGGAGTGCCCCATATTCGAAGAGCTGCGCGGGATTGCCCGGAAAACGACAGGACTTCTGGACGTCGTGCGAGAAACGTTGGCGAAGGAAGATATTGCGCTGGCGTTCATTTTCGGTTCGATGGCGTCAGGCACGGACCGCCCCGACAGCGATGTCGACCTGATGATCGTGAGCGATGCTGATGGACTCCGGCTGCATGGATTAGTTGATGAAATCGAAAAAGCGATTCGACGGCCCGTACACGTAAATATGTACGGCAGCGAAGAATGGCGCGAAATGCTGAAGGATGGTGTGGTTCAGTCAATCGTCGACGGACCGAAAATCATGGTGATCGGTGATGACCCCAAGACCGCAGGCGTTTGAAAACCTGATCAAGGACGGCACGCTTCACTAGACAGATCGCCTCCAGGAGTGGATCGATCGCTACCTGGCCGTTGCGGCAGATATGTTGCGCGACGGACGCCGGTCGGACAACACGGCGCACGGTCGCTACATCGCCGCCTACGAAGGCTTGCACAGCCTGGCCTCGGCAGTGCTACTGCACTATGGAACCCGAACGAGTGACCAGCGAGGCCATCGCACGGTCGCTTTCAACAAGCTCTGCGATGTTG
>CAIWHP010000084.1 GCA_903912445.1 uncultured Lentisphaerota bacterium | reverse complement strand
GCCTCCAACTGCAGCACGCCCGGCATGATCGGGTCGTTCGGGAAATGGCCGTTGAAGAAGAACTCGTTGAACGAGACGTTCTTGATGCCCACGATGCGTTCCTTGTAGTCGCATTCCAGCACCTTGTCCACCAGCAACATCGGGTGACGGTGCGGCAGAATCTGCGGAATATCGACTGATTTGATCTCGCTCACGTGTTGACTCCTGGTCTGGAAGTTACCCGCACCCCGCGGCGCAGCGCGCTGCTTATACCAGACCGCACCGCGGGGCGCAAAAGGGAAACTTCGGCCGGGCGAGCCTGGACGTCCCGCCGGCCACCCGCGGGCGGCTGCGGCCCGGGGCGGCCCGCCCCCCAAAACGCGTGAAAACACGGCTCGCCGGGGCCGGCCCCCGCCCGGGGCGGCGCGGGCCGGCGGGCGCGATATTGCGGTTGCCTTGGCGGGGGCTGCTTGCTATAGAGTGCGCACTTTTTTCACACCGCGAGGGATTTTTTTGTGTACCTGAAAAGCATCGAAATGATCGGGTTCAAGAGCTTCGCCGACAAGACGAAGTTGGTGTTCGAGCCGGGCATGACGGCCATCGTCGGGCCGAACGGCTGCGGCAAGAGCAACGTCTCCGACGCGATCCGCTGGGTGCTCGGCGAGCAGAGCGCCAAGGCGCTGCGCGGCTCGAAAATGGAGGACGTGATCTTCAACGGCACCGACACGCACAAGCCCGTCGGCATGGCCGAGGTCAGCCTGACGCTCACCGCCTGCGAGGAGCGGCTCGGCACGGAGTTCAACGAGGTCACGGTCACGCGCCGGGTCTTCCGCTCCGGCGAGGGCGCCTACTTCATCAACAAGGCGCCGTGCCGCCTCAAGGACATCCAGCGCCTGTTCATGGACACGGGCATGGGCACCGACGCCTACTCGATCATGGAGCAGGGCCGCATCGACTTGATCCTGAGTTCGCGCCCCGAAGACCGCCGCGAAGTGTTCGAGGAGGCCAGCGGCATCACCAAGTATAAGAGCGACAAGAAAGAGGCGATCCGCAAGCTGGAGGCCACCGAGGCGAACCTGTTGCGCCTCAGCGACATCATCCGCGAGGTGCGTCGGCAGATCATTTCGCTCCAGCGCCAGGTGGGCAAGGCGCACCGCTACAAGACGTTGCAGGAGCAGCTGCGCGGCTACGACCTGTTCCTCTCGCGCGAGCGGCTGCAGCTGCTCGCGAACGAGATCCAGACGCTGGAGACGAAGCTCGCCAGCCTCGCGGAGCAGGAGGAAGCCGCCGCCGTCGAGGTCACCGCGCTCGACGAACGCGCCTCGGTCATCCGCGCGGAAATGAGCAGGACGGAGCAGGAAATCTCCGACGCCATCGAGTCCGCCTCCGCCGCGAAGTCGGAGCTCGACCGCATCCACGATTTGCTGCGCGTCAACAACGACCGCATCCGCGAGCTGGAACAGCTGTCGGAGCGCGACACGCGCGATGCCGCGCAGGCGGAGCTCAACCTGGCCACGCACCGCGAAGGGCTCGCCGAGATCGGCCGCCAGCTCGAGCAGGCCACGACGGAGCGCGCGGCGAGCGAGCAGGCGTTGGCGGCCGAGTCCGCGAAGCTGGGCGCGCTCGACAAGCAGCTCGAGAAGCTCCGCGCGCACCTCAACGAGCTGCGCGCGGAGTCCATGACGGTGGAGTCCAGGCTGACACGCAGCCAGAACGATCTGGCCGAACTGGAAGCGCGCGAACGGACCACCGTGATCCGCCGCGAGCGGCTGTCCGCCGAGAAGGCCGAGATCGAGCGCACGCTGAGCATCAGCGCCGCGCACCGTGCCGAGATGCAGGCGACGCTCGAGACCCTCGCGCGCGAAGTGCAGGAGCAGCGCGACCTGATGCAGGCGCTCTCCGGCCAGCGCGCCGAGCGCGCGGCGCGCACCAAGCAGCTCCGCGGCGAGATGGGCCAGCTGCAGTCGCAGGCCGCCGCGAAGCAGGCGCAGCTGGAATTGCTGCGGAAGAGCGAAGCCGAGGCGAAGGGTTTCCCGGGCGGCGCGAAGCTGTTGCTCGACGCCAAAAAACCCCTCTCCGTCAGCCGCGACCTGTTGCTCGGCTCGCTCGCGAGCCTGATCAAGACCGGGCCGGAATACGGCACCGCGCTCGAGGTGGCCTTGCGCGCCTGGATGGACGCGGTCGTCGTCCGCGACGAAGCCGCCGGCATCGCCCTGCTCCACGAGCTGCTGCAACGGGCCGCCGGCTCGGCGCGCATGCTGGCGGTGACCTCCCCTGCCCCGCAGCCCGCGACGGTGGCGGAGGCGCCCGGCGTCAGCCTGTTCGACCAGGTGAGCTGCGCGGATGAAGTCCGTCCGCTCCTCCAACGTCTGCTCGGCAATGTCCGCGTCGTCGCCAACCTCGGCGAGCTGCCGCAGGCGCTGCCCGACGGCGTCACCTTCGTCACGCCGCAGGGCGCGCTGGTGCGCGCGGGCGGCGCGATGGAATGCTGGCTGCCGGAGTCGCGCGAGGCCGCGCCGCTGGCGCGCCGCAACCTGATCACGGAACTCACCCGCCAGCACGACGAGCTGAAGCAGCGCCTCGCCGCGGACGAGCACGAGCTCGCGTCGCTGACGCAGGACGATGCCACGCTCGAGGCGACGCAGGCGCAGGCCCGCACCGAGCTGGAGGAGCGCCAGCGCAAGCTCGCGGTCCGCCAGGGCGAGCAACAGGTTTTGACGCACCAGGAAAAGCAGCAGCAGCAGCGCGTCGAGGTCGTGACGTGGGAGCTGGAATCGCTGGAGAAGCAGCAGGGTGTCGGCGGCGACCAGCGCGGCAAATTAACCGACGAGATGGAGCGGCTGCGCAACCGGCAGGCGGATATCCGCGCCGCGCTCGCGACGCAGGGCGACGAGCTCCGCGCGCAGGAGCAGCAGCGCGAGGCGCAGTTCACCGCCGTCTCCGAGCACCGCATCCAGGCCGCCGCGCGCCGGCAGCACTGCGAGCACCTGGCGGCACGCCGCGAGCCGATGCAGGCGCGCATCCGCGAGCTGGAGGCGCTGATCCTCGAGCGCACCGGCGGCATCAACTCCTACCGCGCCCGCATCCAGGACCTGCAGACGGCGATCCACGCCGCGCAGACGCAGGTGACGCCGCTGGAGGCCACCGTGCAGCAGCAGAACGCGCGGCTCGCCGCCGCCCACGAGCGCCGCGCGCAGAACACCGCCGCGCTCACCGCCGAGGACACGCAGCTCCGCCAGCGCCGCGCCGCGCTCGATGAAATCCGCAAGCAGAAGGCGCACTTCGATATCGAGCGCACCGAGCAGCGGATGCGCCACCAGACGCTCGCCGAGCGCGTCACGGGCTCCTATAACGTCATGCTCGACGATGTCTTGGCCGCGCCCGAGCCGGCGTGGGAGAACGGCATCCGCCCGGAGCGCGACCAGCTCGAGACGCAGGTCGCCGAGATCCGCGCCAAGATGGAATCCATGGGCCCGGTCAACCTCGTCGCCATCGAGGAGCACCAGGAGCTGGAGCAGCGCTACAATTTCCTCGTCCAGCAGCAGGACGACCTGACGAAGGCCAAAGAGCAGCTCATGGAGCTGATCAAGCGCATCAACAAGACCACGACGGAGATGTTCTTTAAGACCTTCGAGCAGGTGAACCTGAATTTCCAGACGATGTTCACGCGCATGTTCGGCGGCGGCACCGCCAAGCTCGTGCTCGTGGACGAGGAAGACGTGCTCGAGTGCGGCATCGAGATCATCGCGCGCCCGCCGGGCACCAAGCTCCAGAGCGTCAGCCTGCTCTCCGGCGGCCAGCGCACGATGACCGCCATCGCGCTGCTCTTCTCGCTCTACCAGGTCAAGCCCAGCCCCTTCTGCGTCCTCGACGAACTGGACGCCGCGCTCGACGACTCGAACATCGGCCGCTTCATCGCCGTCCTGAAGGACTTCGTGCTGCAGTCGCAGTTCATCGTCATCACCCACAACCGCCAGACCATCGCCGCCGCCGGCGTCCTCTACGGTGTCACGATGGAGCAGCGCGGCATCTCGCGGATCGTCTCCGTCAAGTTCAGCCACGAGAAGCGCGGCGGCAGCGGCAAGCTCGGCAGCCTTTCGGGCGAAGCCGCCACCCATCCGGAGGAGCCGACCCTCGTGGCGCCGCCGGAGTCCGCCCCGGCGCCCGAACCGACACCCCCACCCGCGGCCGAAGCGACACCGGAACCGCCCCCGCCGCCCACCGAGTCTGCGGCGACCTGAGGGCGGAGCAGGCTCCGCCCGCGCGCCCGTCGGCGGCAACCCCAAAAAGTATTCCGCGGATCCAAGATGAACGGCATCAACGCCCGATAGGGCTGAGGCCACTGGATTCGTTTTTAGCGACGCGCCCGGCCTTTGAACTCTAGTTTCAACACCCACCTCCGTCTGGGCGCTCGTCCCGTCGTTTATCGGCTTGGAACACCTGACCGCCTACGGAGGGCAGGCACTCTTGATCAGTCATTGGTTTTACGTAAAAAAAGACACCCCTTCGGAGGTGAATGGGTGGGCAGGGACTGGTGGGCGATACAGGACTTGAACCTGTGACCTCTTCCATGTCAAGGAAGCGCTCTAGCCAGCTGAGCTAATCGCCCTTGCCGTCGTGGCCGTAACGGGGCAAACTCTTGCCACAGGAACGGAGGAATGTCAATCGCCCATGTCTACGACGCCCGACAGACAGGCGCTTTGGCCGGATGAGGAACTGACCCCGGAGGCGGCGCGCGAGCCGCCGCGCCGGCCGAGCTGCGGCTTGGCGCTGGCCTTCTGCAGCGGCATAGCCTTGGGTCTCGAATTTACGGCGACGGCAGGCGGGCTGCTGGTGGTGGGCGGCCTGTGTGCGCTGGCTGCCCTGCTGTGGCGCCGGCAGGCGGCGGCGGATTTCCTGCTGGCGGCGGGGCTGGTCTGTACAGGGTGGGCGCACGCCTCGCTGTGTGCACACAGCCCCGGCGCGCGCGAGGTCTCCGCGTTGCTCGGGCGGCCGGCGGAATACATGGCCGTCATCGGCGAGGTGCGCGATGCGCCGACGCGCCTGATGGATGAGCGCACGCACGAGAACGTCTGGTCGTTTCCGCTGCGGCTCGAGGGGCTGCGGCGGGTGGCCGCCTGGCAGCGCGCGGCGGGCGAGGTCGAGTGCCAGTTCCGGCTGCCGGCGGACCGGCCGCCGCCGCGCTTCGGCGAGCGCTGGCTGCTGCCCGGGCTGCTCGGGCCGTACACCCGCTGGCGGGCCGGCAGCATGGCGCCGGCCGGCTATCGGCTGGCGGCGGACGCCGCCGACGCACAGCGGCTTACGCCGGCGGGCCGCTCGCTCTATGCGGGCTGCCTCTGGATGCGGGAGCGCTGCACGGCCCTGCTGGGGCGCGGGCTGGAGCAGTTCCCCCAGCAGGCCGGCCTGCTGCGCGCGATGATGCTCGGCACGCGCGAGGATATGGACGAGGCGCTCTTCCGCGATTTTTCAGTTACCGGCACGATGCACATCATTGCCGTCTCGGGCACGCACGTCGCCATCATGGGCCTGCTGCTGCTGGTGGTGCTGCGGGCGGGCGGCGTGTCGCAGCCCTACTGGTTCTTCTGGCTCGCGCCGCTGCTGGCGCTGTATACGCTGATGACAGGCCTCGCGCCGAGCGCCATCCGCGCCTGCATCATGGCCGTGCTGTTCTGGGGAGCGCCCATCCTGCAGCGCCGCCCCGACGCATTGACCGCGCTGGCGTGGTCGGCACTCCTGATTCTCGGCTGGGACCCGACACAATGGCGCGACATCGGCTTCCTGCTGTCCTACGCGGCCGTGCTCGGCCTGCTGCTGGTCTACCCACCCCTGGCGGCGCGCGTCCATGGCTGGCTGCGCGCAGACCCGTGGCAGGTGCAGGAGGAGGAGCGGCGGCGGCGCTGGCCGCGGCAGTTCGCGCGGCACATCACCCTGCTCGCACTCACGTCGCTGGGCGTCTGCGTCGTCACCGACCCGCTCACGGCGCGCTACTTCAACTTGATCTCACCCGTCGCGCTGCTGGCCAATCTCGCCGTCGTGCCGGCGGCGGGCCTGATGATGGTGCTGGGCGTGCTGGCGCTAGTGGGCGGCGCGCTCTGGACGCCGCTCGCGGAACTATTCAACAGCGCGAACCTGCCCGTGGTCTCGTTCATCATGCAGTGCACCGAGTGGAGTGCCGCGCTGCCCGGCGGGCATTTCTATGTCCGCACACCGGGCTGGACCTGGATCGCGGCCTACTATGGGGCGCTGGTGCTGCTGTTGATCGGCGGCGCGCGGACGCGCCGTGCCGTGGCGCTGGCCGTGCTGCTGGCGGGGGGCGCGCTCGTGTGGCGCATCGCCGCCGACCGCAGCGTGGCAGTCCATGTCTGGCGGCTGGGACCGACGCTGATCGCGCTGGTGGATGCGCCCGGGGGCGACAAGGTGCTGGTGAACACCGGGCCGCGGTTCGTGGTGCGCGACCTGCTGCGCCGCATCCACGCGGAAGGCGTCGGCGCACTGCGCGCGCTGGTGCTGACGCGCGGCAACAACGATCACGTTGGCGGCGCCAGCAACGTGCTGCAACAGGTGGCCGTCCGCGAGCTCTGGCTGGCGCCCGACGTGGCGGAGTCGAACCTGTATGCTCACGCCAAAGGGGCCCGTGTTGACCCACACTATCTCACGCGCCGGCTGGAGGCGGGTCTGTTCGTGCCCTTGGCCGGCGCGGCCGAGTTGGAGGTGCTGTATCCTCCGAAGGATTTGCGAACGCGGCGCAATGAGGATCGCGCCGCCGTGTTGCGCTTGGAACGGGCGCCGGTCACGCTGCTCTTCCTGAACGAGGCCGGCGCGGGCACGGTGGCGGGGCTGCAAGCGCGTCAGGCGGTGCCGGCGGCCACAGTCGTGCTGGCCGGAAATGCCGCCGCGCTGGCGCCGGGGT
The DNA here is from genome assembly GCA_903912445.1 of uncultured Lentisphaerota bacterium. Classification (GTDB taxonomy): domain Bacteria; phylum Verrucomicrobiota; class Kiritimatiellia; order CAIQIC01; family CAIQIC01; genus DP16D-bin41. Next base: position 70,421 of record CAIWHP010000084.1, on the reverse strand, counting down.
GGCTGGCCGCGCTCGGGGTCCGCGCTGCGCTCACCCCCGGCTCGCTCCTCCGCGAGGTCCAGGAACGACAAGCGGCGGCGGAACAGAGCGGGGTGCGGCTGTGGCGGATGGAGGAAGGCGACGCGTTGCACATCGTCTGGCCGGCCCGGACGAACGCGCCGGCGGCGGCGCTGATTACTGCGAACCCTTGGTCGCCAATTGGTCTGACAACTTTTTGAACCGGTCTTCGCTGCGGAGCAGGTCGAAATCGCTGCGGGCCAGCCACGCGAGGGCCTTGCGCGAGTCCACCAGCGAAACGGCATGCTCCAGCGTGTCGAGGGCCTGGTTGCGCTTGCCCGTCACATGCGAGAGCGCCTGCGCCAACCGGAACTGGATCACCGCCGCAGCGGGCATCGCGTCGCCGAGCTCGTCCAGCGTCGCGGCGGCCTTTTCCCACTGGCCGAGCTGGATGAGCATCAATGCATAATTTTCCCCGGCCGTGTGGTCGCCAGGCCGCATGCGCGTGTAGATGCCGAGATATTCCGCCGCCTTGGGCAGGTCGTTCTGCCGCTGGCGGACCGTGGCCAGGTTGAAATAGGCGAACGCGTAGTTGCTCTGGAGCTTGATCAGGTCCAGCAGGCGCGCCTCCGCCCTAGGCATGTCGTTCATGCCGATGTAGGCGATGGCGAGGTTGTTGATGACACCGAACGAGGCCGTCTCTTCCTGCAGCGCCTGCTCGAACGCCTTGGACGCCTCCGGGTAATCCTTTTGCGCCAGATGAATCAGGCCCACCATCCGCGACAAGCCCTTGAGCTCCGGGAAGATTTTCCGTGCTTTGCGCAGTTCCTCCAGCGCCACATCATAGCGGCCATCCTGTGCTGCTTTCTCGCCCTCCAGCAGGTGATAGACCGCCTGCTTCACCCAATCCACCGTCAAGGGCGCCGGTTTGTCCGGCACATCCACCACCTGGATCTGCTTGAGCGGATCGATCAGATAGAGCGGCAGCGGCTCGGTGAAAGGCACGGCGGCCGTGCGCGCGGTGTCCACTTCGCTTTTCGCGGCATTTTGCGTGTAGCGGTTCTGCTTGTTGTGGGTCACCCAATAGTAGACCATGCCGGCCACGGACAGCAGGGCCACCGCCGTCACCAGAAACAGTACGATGGATTGCCGCCGCTGGCGCTGCAACATCTCCTGCACGAAGACGTCCATCTGCGTGGGTGTGCCGGCGGGCGAGGCCGCATCCGACCGCTTGTTGGAGCTCCCCCCCCCATAGATATTCCCCTGTCGGTTCTCGTTCACGCGCGCGACAATAACAGGAACATTGATTTAGTCAACGCCCTCGTGCGCTGCCGCAGGGCACGGGGCCTATAGCGGACGAAAACCCGGAAAATCACGCCTGGAGGGCGGCGGCGACGGCGGTGCAGAGATAGTCCATGTTCGCCGGCGTGATGCCGGCCACGTTGATGCGCCCGCCGCCGACGATATAAATGCTCTTCTCTGCGCGCAGCCATGCGACCTGTGTCGCGGTCAGCCCGCTGAACGAGAACATGCCCTTCTGCCGCGCGATGAAGCTGTAATCGCCGGGCACGCCGTGGCGCTTGAGGCCTTCGACGAATTTGTGGCGCACGCCGGTGATATGCTGGCGCATGGCGTCGAGTTCGCCGCGCCACTGCTGCGCCAGCGCGGGCGTCTTCAGGATGTGCCGCACGATCAGGGCGCCGTGGGCGGGCGGATTGGAGTAGTTGACGCGGATGGCAATCTCGATGTTGCTGAAGGCGGCGGCGGTGCCGGGCGCATCGGCGCCGAGCAGCGTGAGCGCGCCGGTGCGGTCCTGATAGAGACCGAAATTTTTCGAGAAACTGCTGGAGATCAGCATTTCCGGACAGCGCTCGGCGAGGGCGAGCACGCCGGCGCGGTCGGCTTCGAGGCCGTCGCCGTAGCCCTGATAGGCAAAGTCCACGAACGGCAGCCAGCGGCGCTCGGCGGCGATGGCGGCGACCTCCGCCCACGCGGCCGGCGTCAGGTCCACGCCGGTGGGATTGTGGCAGCAGGCGTGGAGCAACACGATGTCGCCGGCCGGGACCTGCCGCAGCGCGGCGAGCAACGCCGGCGTGTCCAGATCCTGCGTCGCCGCGCTGTAGTACGGGTAGTCCTTGACCGCAAATCCGGCGGCGGCAAAAACGCCGCGGTGATTGGCCCACGTGGGCTGGCTCAGCCACACGGCGGCCTGCGGAAAGAATTTGTGGAGGAAATCCGCGCCGACGCGCAACGCGGCGGTGCCGCCCGGCGTCTGCGCGGTCTGCGCGCGCCCGGCCGCGAGCACGGGGTGCCCCGCGCCGAACACGAGCTCCTGCACGAGCCGGCGGTACTGCGGGTCGCCGGCGATCGGCATATAGGACTTGGTCTGCGCGGCGGCCAGGAGCGCGGCCTCGGCGGCCTTGACGGTCGCCAGGATCGGCGTGCGCCCCTGTTCATCCACGAAGACCCCGGCGCCCAAGTTGACCTTGTGCGGGTTGGGATCCAGTTTGAAGGCCTCCGTCAGTCCCAAGATGGCATCGGGCGGCGCGGCGGTGATGTGCTCGAGCATGGCAAAACTCCCGGGGCTAGGGCGGACGGCTCAGCCGAAGTATTTCTTGACCAGCGGCGCGATCAGGTCCTCTTCGGGCTTGACGATCTTCATCTCGCGCGCGGCGTTCTCCGGCGAATCGGAGGCGTGCGCGGCGTTGACCATCACATCGCGCCCGAACTCGCGGCGGACGCTGCCGGGCTGGGCCTTGCTGGGATCGGTCGGGCCGAGGATGCTGCGGATCTTGTCCACGGCGCCCGGGCCGGCATAGATCAGCGCCAGGCAGCGCTCTTTGCCGGGCAGCGCCTTCTCCGCCGCGGGGCAGTGGTTCGGCATCTGGCCGGTCATGAACTGGATGATCTGGAAGAACTGGTTGTCGCCGTAAAGCGGGCCGAGGCTCGCGCCGAGCGTGCGCTTGATATCGTCGGGAATCTCTAGGCCGAGTTCGGTGTTCAGCGCCTTGGCGGCCTTCTCGGCGACTACGCCCTGCAACTTCTCGCGCAGCACCTGCTGCACCGGCCCGTAGAACTGCTCGGCCTCCGCCACGCTCATGCGGTGGACCTTGGCGGCCACGATGCGCAGGCCGGAGCCGGAGAAAAGGTCGATGATGTTGCCCGGCCGCGAACTCGGGAACCGGAAATTGTCCGGCTTGATCAGCACCAGCGTCTTCTGCGACGTCTCGCCGCCCGGCACATCCATCGCTTCCTCGACGATGCCGCCATCCTTGGCCGAGTGCTGCGACCACAGCTGGAGCGCGACTTGGACGGACGCGGCGCTCGCCCCGATCAACACGGCCGGTTCGAAATAGCGGACCGTGCCGTGCTCGTCGAGGACGTAGTCGCCGTAAGTGTCGCGGACGGTCTCGGCGGAATCGAGGCCGGTGCCGATGTGGCCGGTGGCCTTGATGATCTTCTGCACCGCGTCCTCGCCCTCGAAGAGCAGCATCAGCACGCGGCGACGGCGGCCGCTGCGCACGTCGGGCAGGTAGGCGCCGAGCACGTAGTCGCTCAGCAGCTGCCGCTCGACCACGTCGAGGTCCTTGTCGCTGCGGATGCTGGTCGCATACTGCTCGACCAGCTCGCGGCTGGGGCCGAACATGCGCGCCCCGACCAGGTCGAGCCCGGTGCGGCTCATCAACCGGCCGATCGCGCCGCCGGTGCGCGACTTGGCGATCGTGTACGGATTGATCAACGCGAAAGCTAATTCTTTGGGCATGCTGTTCTCCTGAAAAGGTCGGCCGGAAAATAGAGCCTGCCGCCGCCCAAATCAAGAAGGTTGTTGCGCGATCCTGCCGAAAGTTGGGGGAAACGGGCGCACCCGCTGGCGCAAAATCGTGAAAAGCGGTTGACATTCGGGGCGCGGCCCGTATCATGACGCCGCTTTTTTTTACCAGCAGGAGTACACGATGCCAAATATCAAAGGTGCAGCGAAACGAGCTCGTCAGGCGATCGGCCGGCACAGCCGGAATGTCAACGCCAAGAGCAGCCTGAAGACCCAGCGCAGCAAGCTGTTTGCCGCGGTGGAGAAGCAGGACAAGGTCATGGGCACGGCCGAATACAAGGCCTATTGCTCCATGCTCGACAAGCTGGCCAAGCGCGGCATCATCACCAGCAACACCGCCCAGCGCCGCAAGACCCGCGCCGCCAACAAAGTGCGCGCCGTCGCCGCAAAGTAAGCTGGCGTCCCGCCACGTTTGCCAAGACCGGAAGGACCAACTTCTTCCGGTCTTGGTGTTTTTTATACCCCCTCCGGCCGCTGCGCTGCGCCGGGGGCCTGCCCGCCTCAGCGCCTCCCAGCCCCGGACAAAACACCGGCGCCGATTTCCAAAGCTTGGAAAGCGGCACGCGGTCGCCTATAAAGCGCGCCATGAATACCTCATCTCTACTCCTCGCGTGCGGTGCCTTGCTCACGTTGGCCGTCGGCGCCGGCGAGCTGGAAACCGGCTGGAACCAGCCGCCGCTCGCGGCGCGGACGCGCGCCTATTGGTGGTGGCTCAACGGCAACGTCACCAAGCAGGCGATCACGCACGACCTCGAGTGGATGCAGTCCATCGGCATGGGCGGCGGTTTGATTTTCGACGCGGGCGGCGCAACGCAGGGCGGGCATGTGCCGGTACCAGCGGGGCCACTGTTCGGCAGCCCCGAGTGGCGCGAGTTGTTCAAACACGCGCTCAAGGAAGCCGATCGCCTCGGGCTTGAGGTGAGCCTGAACATCCAGAGCGGCTGGAATCTCGGCGGGCCGGTCGTGCAGCCGGAGGAGTCGGCGAAGCGCATCGCCTTCGCGGAGGCGCGCCTCGCGGGGCCGCAAAAATTTTCCGGCTCGCTGCCGCAGCCGAAGGCGCGCGACGATTTTTACCGCGACACGTTCGTCCTCGCCTATCGGCAGAAGGAAGGCGCGGGCACGCCGCTGCCGCAGCTCAGCGTCAGCTCCGCGCAGGTGGAGGGCAACACGGCGGCGATGCTCGATGGCTCGGAGGCCACGTTCTGGGTCAGCCACGGCAGCACGGTCGGCCAGGGTCCGAGCGCGAAAAACCCCGAGTGGGTCGCGCTCGCGTTCCCACAGCCGGTGACGCTCGGCGGCGTGCGCGTGGTCGGCCGGCCCGGCTACGGCCCGCGCGAATGCGAGTGGCAGGTCTCCGACGACGGCAAGAAATTCAAGACCGTGCAGGCCTTCACCGTGGAGAACAAAAAGCCCGCGGAAATTCATTTCGCGCCCCAGACCGCGGCGGATTTCCGCCTGCTGATCCGCGGCGCCTATGATCCGCGCGAGCCGAAGACGCCGCGCAACGTGCAGATCGCAGAAATCGTCCCCCTCGACGCCAAGGGCGCGCCGCTGCTCACCGGCCGCGGCCGTGCGCCGATCCGGGATTTGCAGCAGAAGGCCGCCTTCCATGAACTCGGCGGCAGCGCCACCGACTGCGCACCGCTGCTCGAAGACGTGCCCGCGACGCCCGGCGAGGAAGACGTGGCCGCAGCCGACGTGCTTGACCTGACGGACAAATTCACCGACGGCAAATTGAACTGGGACGTGCCCGCGGGCAACTGGCAGGTGTTGCGCTTCGGCTACACACTCAACGGCGCGCGCGTCTCGACCGCGAGCGGCGAGTGGCGGGGCATGGTCCTCGACTATCTCGACGCCGACGCGTTCCGCGGCTACTGGCAGCAGATGATCGCGCCGCTCTTGGCCGACGCCGGGCCGCTCGCGGGCAAGACGCTGAAGAATTTCCAGTCCGATAGCTGGGAACTCGGCGGCGTCAACTGGACGAGGATCTTTGCCGCGGAATTTGCGAAGCGGCGCGGCTACGCGATCCAGCCGTGGCTGCCCGTGATTGCCGGCCGGATCGTCAGCAGCCGTGGCGAGAGCAACAAATTCCTCAACGATTTCCGCCGCACCATCGCCGACCTCGTACACGACAACCACTACGCGCTGATGGCGGAGTATGCGCAAAAAGTTGGCATGGGCATCCAGCCGGAATCCGGCGGCCCGCACTGCGCGTGCCTCGACGGCTTGCAAAACTTCGGCCTGAACTCGATGCCGATGAGCGAATTCTGGGTGCCCTCGCCGCACCGGCCAGCCGACGAGCAGCGCTTCTTCGTCAAGCAGGCTTCCTCCGCCGCGCACATTTACGGCAAACAGATCGCCTGCGCCGAGGGCTTCACCTCGATCGGTCCGCAGTGGAACGATCTGCTGTGGTGCTCGCAGAAGCCGAGCTTTGACCACGAGGCGTGCGCCGGGCTGAACCTGGTCTTCTGGCACGCGTTCACCTGTTCGCCGCCGGAAATGGGGCTGCCAGGTCAGGAGTATTTCGCCGGTACGCATTTCAATCCGCAGATCACCTGGGCGAAACAGGCGCACGCGTTCATCTCGTACCTCGACCGCAGCCAGTTCCTGCTCCAGCGCGGCAGGTTCGTCGGCGACGTTTGCTTCTACTACGGCGACCACGTCCCGAATTTTGTCCGCCTGAAAAAGGATGATCCCGCCAAGGTGCTGCCGGAATACGACTACGACGTCTGCAACGAGGAAGTGCTGCTGACGCGCATGAGCGTCAAGGACGGGCGCCTCGTGTTGCCCGACGGCATGAGCTACCGCGTGCTCGCGCTGCCGAGCGTCAAGACCATGTCACTCGCCGCCGCGCGAAAAATCCGCGAACTGGTGCTCGCCGGCGCGGTCGTCATCGGTCCGAAGCCGGAGCGCACCACCGGACGGCAGGGCGACGCCGAGTTGAAGCAGATCGCCGACGAACTCTGGGACAGCGGCCGCATCAAGCCGGTGTCCGCGAAGGCGGCGCTCGCCGCGCTCTCGGTCAAGCCGGACGTGGAATTGAACATCGAACACCGAACATCCAACATCGAACATCCAAGGATGGATTGGATTCATCGCTGCGATGGGGGTGTCGACATTTATTTCATCAGCAACCAGGAAGCCGAAGCGCAGAAAATTGCCGCCACCTTCCGCGTCAGCGGCAAGCAGCCGGAGCTGTGGGACGCCGTGACCGGCGCGCGCCGCGACGCCGCCGCCTTCACACAGGCCGACGGGCGCACGACCGTGCCGTTGGAGCTGCCGGCCTATGGCTCGCAGTTCGTGATCTTCCAGAAGCCCGCCACAACCAACGGCAACGGTAATAATTTCCCGACGCTGACGCAGGTCGGCGAGCTCACCGGCGCCTGGCATGTGACGTTCGACGCCAAGTGGGGCGCGCCGGCCGCGGCCGAGTTCGCGCAGCTCGTCAGCTGGACCGAGCGCCCCGAACCGGGCCTCAAGGCCTACAGCGGCACGGCGACGTATCGGAAAACGTTCGACCTGCCATCCGCCATCCACCATCCACCATCCAACCCGCTCTTCCTCAACCTCGGCAGTCTCGGCTTCATCGCCGAGGTCCGGCTGAACGGGCAGAACCTCGGCGTCGTCTGGGCGGCGCCGTTTCAGGTCGAGATCACCGGCGCGGTCAAGCCCACAGGCAACGCGCTCGAAATCGACGTGGTCAACGGCTGGTGGAACCGCGTGCTGGCCGACGAAGCCCTGCCGGACGACCAGCGCCTGACGAAGACGAACATCCGCATCAAGGAATCGCACAAGCGGAAGGCCACGCCGCTGCCCCAGCCCGCCGGGCTGCTCGGGCCCGTCACCCTTTTACAGGAAAAATGAGCATCAAAATCCGCTGCATGATGCCGCGCGATTATGCCGCAGTGACACACCTCTGGCGCGCGACGCCCGGCATGGGCTTGCACGCCGCGGATGACGCGCGCGCCGGCATCCTGCGCTTTCTGCGCCGCAACCCCCGCATGAGCTTCGTCGCGTTCGATGGCGCACAGCTTGTCGGCGCGGTGCTCTGCGGCCACGACGGCCGGCGCGGCGCGCTGCACCATCTCGCGGTTGCGCAGACGCGCCGCAAGCGCGGCATCGGCGCGGAGCTGGTCGCGCGCTGCCTCGCGGTGCTGGCGCGGCAAAAAATCCAGAAATGCAACATCTTCGTCTATCGCCAAAACACCAGCGGCCAGGCCTTCTGGCTGCACACCGGCTGGGCCGCGCGCGACGACCTGCGCGTCCTGCAGAAGCCGGCCGCCGCCCGCGCCCGCCCTTGCCGCGCCTGCTGAGCCGGTTCATCACGCACCGACGTTTTCCAAGGGGAGATATTGCGCCAAGAACAGACGCGAGGTTGTCCGACTAGCTGGGAGGGGCGGTGTCCTCACCGCCCCGCATAGTGGGGTCGTTTGGCTGTGGGCGCAGACACGAGTGCAACGCCCACGCCTGACGGTTCCACTGCGGCGGTCCCGCCGTGGCGGGACCACCGCTCCTAGCTAGTGTCAGGCTCTCACCCTCTATGCTTAGCGCAATATCAAGGCCTGAAACACGCAGCGTGAGTTTTCCCAATGCTTGGAAAAACGCCTGTTTCCAATCCTTGGAAAGCTCTGTCCGCGCGAGAGGGAAAAGCGTTTCCTGCGCGCGCAAATCGGCTATACTGCCGCCGTGATTCAACGCGTCATATCCAAGCACAGCCTGCGTGACGGCTCCACGCGGCGAGATCTCGCCTACTGGTTGAGCCGCCCGCCCGAAGAGCGCGTCAGCGCGGTCGAAATCCTTCGCCGGCAATTTTATGGAAATACAGCCCGACTTCAAAGAGCTGCTCGTGTTGTTGAACGAGCAAAAGGTTGAATACCTCATCGTCGGCGGATTCGCCTTGGCCTTCCACGGTGCTCCGCGCTTTACAGGAGATATTGACGTTTTTGTTCGTCCGCACCCTGAGAATGCCCAGCGCATCATGCGTGCCCTTGAGGCGTTCGGCTTCAATTTGCCGGGTCTTGCGGCTGAAGATTTTCATTCTCCCGACAAGGTCGTTCAGCTGGGTATGCCGCCAGTGCGTATTGACCTGATCACCTCCATCTCGGGTGTCTCGTGGGAGGAAGCTGCCGCCCACAAAGCCGCCGGAACCTACGGCGATGTGCCAGTCTTTTTCATCGGTCGCGAACAATTCATTGCAAATAAACGCGCCGCCGGCCGCAAGAAAGATCTGGCTGACATCGAAGCCTTGGGCGCCGGGTAGCCCCGTCAGCGTTTAGGGTTAAGAGGAACGCTATTGAGGAGTCGCATTAACGGAAGCGCCGGACATGCGGTGAGCGGCTTGTGCGGTGTCGTTATTTTTGGCGGCATGTTCTTGCCGTTTGCTGGCTGCCAGACACCACTCGAGCCAGCGGGCCTTTCTTCGCCCGAGGCAGTCACGCGCTTACTGGAGGAACGCTGGCCCATCGAGCGGTTGCTTGAGTTTTGTCGCGATGACACACGCTCCTTCCCGGGGGGCCAATCTCTCGTGCCCACAGCCAGACAAGCTTGGGGCGGGATACTGCATCGGAAAGCGACGAACAGCTTCGATAAAATCGCCTGGTATGGCTCCGCAAAAGATGGCCGTCTGGCCGATTTCTGTTTACATGTTTCGAGAAATGCTGCGCAGGACTGGTGGACCGTGGATGGTTACGAGGCGACGAATCTGCTGCATCGTCTTAGCGATGATGATGTCGCCATTATGCGCATTCGCCTGTCGGTGGAGCATGCAGCGATGTTTCACTACGAGTTTCACCATGAACTCTACGATTCCATCAAGGAAGCAGAGACGAGGGCAGGCAAAAACTTCGGCTACCACTATGAACTTTTTTCCAGGAACTATAAGACCCGTGAAGTTCGGCTGGAGCGGGAGCCGCTCACCGGGCAGCCGACCAAGTATATCCAGGTGCAAAACAGCCCGAACCGTGATTGTCTTGAAATCAAGTTGGATGGCAAGGGCAATCCAGCCGAGTTTTTCCTGAATGGGAAATTTAACGAGTACCTGACCACCACCTATAAAGAATTTCATGAACATTATTCGAGATATCGAGCTTGGATGGATGCGGATGTCCGCGTGGAAGAACCGCGTTACGTGGACGGCGCGGGCACCGTGGCACGTTTCAATGCACCTTGCGGGGTGGTCGTGGATGCTGCGGGCAACCTCTCTGTGGTGGATAATCGCAACCGGGTGCTTCGGAAGGTGACGCCCAAAGGTGTGGTCACGACGTTCGTGGGCAACGCGGCGGAAATGTGCGGGACAGTCGATGGGACGGGCAACGCGGCGCGGTTTAACGAACCTTCCGGCATCGCCATCGACCAAGCAGGCAATCTCTATGTGACGGACGACTATGACAAGGTCATTCGGAAAGTTACGCCGGAGGGCGTGGTGACGACACTCGCCGGTTGCGCCGGAGAGAAGGGCAGCACCGATGGCACGGGGAGCGCTGCGCGGTTCCGACGCCCAGGTGATCTGGTCGTGGACAGCACTGGCAATGTGTTTGTGACTGACCGCAGCGATTGCACGATCCGAAAGATGACCCCTGCTGGAGAGGTGACAACCTTCGCCGGGAGCGCAGGGAACCAGGGCCATGCCGACGGCGCCGGCGCGTCGGCTCGCTTCACTGCGCCAGCGGGCATAGCCATGGACCGGACGGGAAACCTGTTCGTGGCAGATTGGGGGAGCCATACGATTCGGAAGATCACGCCTGCGCGTGTCGTTACCACCTGGGCGGGCCGCGCCGGGGAGAAGGGCAGCCTGGACGGCCCCTGCCATCTGGCACGGTTTTGTTGGCCGGCGGGTTTGGCTGTGGATCTAGCAGGTAATCTCTATTTGACTGAACTGGGCAATTGCACGGTCAGAAAGATCACGCCAAACGGTGTGGTCACCACGCTGGCTGGCACCGCAGGGGAGTATGGCAGCGTGGATGGTACGGGCAACGGCGCGCGCTTTAATTCACCCACCAGCGTAGCCGTGGATAAGTCGGGCAACGTCTTTGTGGCCGACGAGGACGACTGCACGATCCGAAAAATCTCACCAGCAGGCGTGGTGACAACACTGGCGGGAAAAAGCGCTCTCATCCTGCCGTATTGAACACTCCGCGACCGCGTCCGCCTGTCGCCGCTGCAGAAACCGGCCCTTTCATCGTTCGGCATCCCTTGCTCGATATCCTGCGATTAGTTTTTGTTTTTGATCTCGGGGGAGCTGCTTCGTCATCCGGTCGAGAGGCCGGCTCGACTGGATGTTTCCCTTCCGCGCTTCCTTGCGCGCACTTTTCCAAGCCTTGGAAAAGCGGGCTGATCCATTTCCAAGCCTTGGAAAACGGCTGGCGGGCGAGTAGAGTCTGCGGCGAATTTCAGGAGTAGACTCATGTCACACACAACGTTCTTGGGTTCGGGCAGCGCGGAGCAGCGGGAGATGCTGGCGACCATCGGGGCCAAGAGCTTCGATGAGCTGTTTGCGGATGTGCCGGCGGAGTTCCAGACGGCGGATTTCAAGGTGCCGGAGGGGCGCTCGGAGCTGGAAATGCTCCAGGTGCTGCGCTCCCTGGCGGCAAAGAACTCGACACTGACCAACTTCTGCGGCGGCGGCTTCTACGATCACTTCATCCCGGCAGCGGTGGACGCGCTGGCGAGCCGCGGCGAATTTTTCACGGCCTATACGCCCTACCAGCCGGAAGCGTCGCAGGGGACGCTGCAGGCCATCTATGAATATCAGACCGCGATCGCGCGGCTGACCGACATGGAGGTGGCCAACGCGTCGCTCTACGACGGCGGCACGGCGCTGTTCGAGGGACTGATGATGGCGCTGCGCATCACGGGCCGCAACAAGGTGCTGGTCTGCGAGGGCGTCAACCCGATCTACCGCACGATGCTCAAGTGCTACACGGCGAACCTGTCGATCGCCTACGAGGAGGTCCCGCTCGCGGGCGGACTGGCCGACCTCGCGGCGTTCACGGCGAAACTGGACAAGACCGTCGCCGCGGTGCTGGTGCAGAACCCGAACTTCTTCGGCTGCCTCGACGACCTGTCGGGGCTGGTCGCGGCGGCGCACGCCGTGGGCGCGCTGGCGGTGTTCTCGGTCTATCCGATGTCGCTGGGCATGGTGCAGACGCCGGGCGCGATGGGCGCAGACGTGGTGACGGGCGAGGGCCAGAGCCTCGGGCTGCCGCTCTCGTTCGGCGGGCCCTACCTCGGGTTCATGGCCACGCGCAAGCAGTATGTGCGCAAGATGCCCGGCCGCATCGTGGGCGCGACGCACGACGCGCAGGGGCGGCGCGGCTTCGTGCTGACGCTGCAGGCGCGCGAGCAGCACATCCGGCGCGAGAAGGCGATGAGCAACATCTGCACGAACGAGGGGCTCTGCGCGCTGCGGGCGACGATCTACCTGGCGCTGATGGGCAAGGAGGGCTTCGCCCGGTGCGCCTACCAGTGCGCCGCCCGCGCGGCCTACGCGTTCGACCGCCTGCGCGCGATCCCGGGTGTCAAGGCGACCTACGCCGACCGGCACTTCTTCAACGAGTTCGCCGTCACCCTGCCCCGCGATGCCGGCGAGGTGATCAGCGCGCTGATCGAGCGCGGCATCGCGGCGGGCTTCCCGGTCGGCCGCTACTACGCCGGGATGCAGAACGTGCTGCTGCTGGCCTGCACCGAGAAGCGGACCAAGGCCGAGGTCGACATCCTCGCGGCGCACCTGGAAAGCGTTTTGAAGTAACCAATTTTGTTTACATCCGAGGTTATCATGCAACTGATTTACGAGAAGAGCGTGGCGGGGCGGCGGGCGGTGCGGCTGCCGAAGCGGGGCGACGATGCGCGGCCGAAGATCAACCCCAAGCTGCTGCGCGCGCAGCCGGCGGCGCTGCCGGAGCTGAGCGAGCTGGACGTGGTGCGGCACTACACGGAGCTGAGCCGCCGGAATTTCTCGGTGGACACGCACTTCTACCCGCTCGGCTCCTGCACGATGAAGTACAACCCGAAGGCGTGCGAGGTGGCCTGCGCCCTGCCCGGACTCTCCGACCTGCACCCGCTCTGGCCGCAGCTCCGGCACGGCGGGCTGCTGACGCAGGGCGCGCTGCAGCTGCTCCACGAAACCGAGCGGATGCTCTCCGAAATCTGCGGCATGGCGGAGTTCACGCTCCAGCCGCTGGCCGGCGCGCACGGCGAGCTCACCGGCTGCATGATCATGGCCGCCTACCACCGCGACCGCGGCAACAAGAAGACGCACATCCTGATCCCGGACAGCGCGCACGGCACGAACCCCGCGAGCGCCGCGATCGGCGGCTACGACGTACGCACGGTGCCCTCCGACGCGCAGGGGAACATGCACCTCGACGCGCTCCGCGCGGCGGTCAACAGCGAGACCGCGGGCCTGATGATGACCTGCCCCTCGACGCTCGGCCTGTTCGTGGACCATCTCACCGAGATCGCGGACATCATCCACGGCGTGGACGGGCTGATGTACTACGACGGCGCGAACCTCAACGCGATCCTGGGCCGCGTGAAGCCCGGCCAGATCGGCTTCGATCTCTGCCAGCTCAACCTGCACAAGAGCTTCTCCACGCCGCACGGCGGCGGCGGGCCCGGTGCCGGCCCGGTCGGCGTCGTCGAGAAGCTGCGGCCGTTCCTGCCGATCTCGCGCGTGGTCAAGCGCGGCGACGGCACGTTCGTGCTGGACTACGACGCGCCCAAGAGCATCGGCTACATCGCGCCGTTCTACGGCAACTTCGGCGTGATCGTGCGGGCCTACGCCTACCTGTTGATGCTCGGCCGGGAGGGCCTGCGCGAGACCAGCGACGCGGCCGTGCTCAACGCCAACTACATCCAGGAAAAGCTGCGCCCGCTGCTCAAGGCCGTCGCGCCCGGCCGCTGCATGCACGAGTGCGTGTTCAGCGGCGAGCCGCTCAAGGCCACCGGCGTCCACACGCTCGACCTCGCGAAGGGCCTGGTGGACCGCGGCATCCATCCGCCGACGATCTACTTCCCGCTCAACGTCCCCGAGGCCATCATGGTCGAGCCGACCGAGAGCGAGAGCCGCGAGACGCTCGACACCTTCGTGCAAACCGTGGCCGAGCTGGTCGCGCTGGCCCAGCGCGACCCCGACGCGCTCCACCGCGCGCCCGTCACCATGCCCGTCGGGCGCCTCGACGAGGTCGCCGCCGCCAAGAACATGGATTTGGTCTTCAAGCCCGCGAACGCGAAATAGTTCGCGGGTGCGGACTGCGGCCGCGGTTTCGCATCCAAGGGCCTCGCTGGTTTCGCCGGGATCGGCGATCCCGGCGCAATTAGCTTGTGCGCGTGCCGTGTGACGGACGACTGCACCGGAGAGAGCGCGGCACAAAACTCTTGTCATTCCCAGCGAACTTGCGCAGCGTTCCCGCGCTTGCCTCGCACGTTCCGTTCGGATGATGAAAAAGTTTTACAGCTGTTTCTGTTCCTCGCGCTCGTCGGACTCAACGGCTGCGCCACCGATCCGGTGCGCGTCGCGCAGCTCAACACCATCGTCCACCGCATCGGCGCCGTGATGCACCTGCCGAACATGCCCTGCACAGTCACGCTCTTTCACACGAACATCGTCAACGCCGCCGCGTTTCCCGGCGGGCCGATGATGGTCTTCGCGGGGCTTTATGATCCGCGGCGCGGACTTGTGCACGACGATGACAAGATGGCCGCGGTCATGGCCCACGAACTCGCACACGTCAACTGCCGCCACACGACGCGCCGCTTGAGTGTCGTAACGCCTTACGCGCTCGCCGCCGAGAACGGCGCGGCGGTGCGGAGGCCAAGGATCAGCAGCAGTGGGCGAAGATCCTCGTGGGCGGTTTCGCGGTGGTCGGCGCGCTCGCGTGGCGACGCGCTGAAGTTTTCCAAGCATTGAAAACGGGAACCCATGGTTTTTCCAAGTAGTGGAAAAGCTAGCGTTCCGGTTTTCCACTGCCTGGAAACGTCACGCCCCGCAGCCGGCGGAGCGCTCCGCGTTGCGGCGGACGGGACGGTGTGTTATAGAACCGCGCCTCTGCACCGCGAGAAAATTCATGCCGAATATCATTTTTGAAAAGCAGCGTTCGAGCCACCGGAAACGCGAGCGCTGCGTCGTGACGAGGTTCGCGTGATGCACTCCGAAGCCCGCTGGCTGCATGCCGCGCGCCTGTTTGCCGCCGTGTGCTTTTTGCTGCTGGCCGCGCTGATGGTTTTGAAGCTGGCGCTGATGTTCATCAAGGGCGGCGAGACGGCGTGGTTCTTCTGGCGCAGTCACGGCATCTACGCGGGACATCCGTTGAAATATTTCATCGTCGGTTGCGGCGCCTGGCTCGTCGGTTGGATTTTGCTCCGGTTACGCCGCAACACCGCGCGCGACTGGGCGCACTTCGCCGGCAAGCTGGTGATGCTGGCGTTCAGTATTGCGCTGCCGCTGGTCGTGTGCGAGGTGGGCCTGCGCGCCTATCTGATCTCGCAGCGGGAGTTCAATTCGCTGGACCGCCTGAAGACCGCGTTTCGGGCGGGCAAGAAACCGTCCGTGAACACGACGCACCCGCTGTCCGAAATCATCCGGCCTTCCGACGATCCGCAGATCGTCTATGACCTGC
Source organism: uncultured Lentisphaerota bacterium (assembly GCA_903912445.1). Classification (GTDB taxonomy): domain Bacteria; phylum Verrucomicrobiota; class Kiritimatiellia; order CAIQIC01; family CAIQIC01; genus DP16D-bin41. Next base: position 54,980 of record CAIWHP010000084.1, on the reverse strand, counting down.
AACCCGATCTCGAAATGGATTTTGGCCATCACCGCGTGCACATTAACCACCTCGGCCTGCGCGCCGACAAAGACTATCCCCTGGCGCGCGCTCCCCACAGCCTGCGGATCGTGGGCATCGGCGATAGCGGCATGTTCGGCTGGGACGTGGAGCAGGACGAACCCTACCTGACGGTGCTGGAGCGGAACCTGAACCAACACCTCGCGGGCGTTGTCTGCGAAGTCATGAACTTCGCGGTGCCGGGCTATAACACACAGCTCGAAAGCGAGACTCTGCGGCGCAAGGCGCTGGCCTACCAGCCCGATATCGTCATTGTCGGCTGGTGCGAAAACGATTTCGACCTGCCGTTTTTCATGTTGGAAAAGGCGAACTTCCACCGTCGCGACGTCTCCTATGTGTTGCGCCTGATTTTCCGGCGCCAGCTTTTTCTGCGCGAGTGGACGGGCGTGCGCTTTACCGAGCGGCGTGATTTCAACCAGGACGCCTTGTTGCAGGGTATCAAGGATGGCGTGGAGGAAAGCGGCGTGCGGCGCGCGCTGCAGAACATGCTCCAGATGAGCCGCGAGCATCACTTTCACCTCTTGTTGTTCGGTCCGCTCGGGCCGGAAATCCGGCAACTCTGCCGCGAGACCGGCGTGGAGATGTTCAACACCCGCCACGAAATTGCCGCGGGGAAATATCCCGCGAACTTTGGCGTCCACTTTATGCACCCGGCGCCCGCCGGCCACCGCGTGCTCGCGGAATATCTGGAGCGCGACCTGGCCGCGCGTGGCTGGCTGCAGCCGCGCGAGCCTTGATCCGCCGATAATAATGTGCACGACGGCCGCCGGCGGAGTCCGCTTTCCAAACCTTGGAAGCGCCGCGCGCCAACTTTTCCAAGGCTTGGAAAAACACCCTTTCCGGTTTCCAATGTTTGGAAACCGGCTACGACTAAGGGTGCTTTAGCGCGGCGATTTCTTCGTCTGACGAGGCGCGGTTGCGGATCAGGAGGTCGGCGAAATCGGCGGCGAGGAATTCCGGCGCGCCGGTGTACGCAGGGTTGCCGCCGAGCGCGCAGGCGCGGGCTTGCGTGGCGACAACGGTGGGCACTGCGGCGGTCGCGCAGTCGAAACATCTCGACCGTCGCCGGGTTCGCCTCCGGCGCGTGCAGCAGCCACTGGTCAATGTTTGCGTCCAGACGCAGCGCCACTCCGCCACCGAAACGCCACCCGGCTTTCGGCAGGGATTGCAGCGCATCTACGCCCTTTTGCCGCACGGGTTCGGGCACTAGTGGCGCAACGCCGACGCCGTGTGCGGCCGACACAAAAGCCAGCAAGCAGATCAACCATCGCCTGTTCATGGATTGTCTCCAGTGAAGCTCCCACATATCGTACAACGCCGCTGACGCCAAGGCTGTATTTCCCGGGCAGTGGAAAACGACACGGCCTGGCGTGCGGCCTGAGCGCCAGCCCGCGGTGGGCCATGGAAGGGAACGGTGGGCACCTGCCGCATGGAAAATCTTGTCATTGGGTGTAGTGTCCGGCTACGTTGCTGCGTTCGCCGGTACGGTTTGGACCCGTTGATGAAAAAGCTGTTCCAGTTTGTGCTTTCGCTCGCGCTGCTGGGCCTCGCCGGCTGCGCGACGGATCCGGTGACGGGCCGCTCGGCCTATAACTACTACACCCTTGACGACGATATCCGCCTGGGCACGCAGGCGATGGCGCAGAATGCCGCGCAGATGAAGAAGGCGCGCTGCCCGATCAATGCCGACCCAGTCCGCGTGGCGCAACTCAACACGATCGTCCACCGCATCGGCGCGGTGACCCACCTGCCGAACATGCCGTACACGGTCACGATCTTCCACACCAACATTGTCAACGCCGCCGCGTTCCCCGGCGGCCCGATGATGGTCTTCGAGGGGCTCTATCACCCGCAGAAAGGCCTCGTGCGCGACGAGAACGAGATGGCCGCCGTCATGGCCCACGAGCTCGCACACGTCAACTGCCGGCACACCACCAAACGGCTGAGCGTCATCACGCCCTTCGTGCTGGCCGCCGAGGTGGGGGCGGCGGTGCTGGAGGTCAGGGACCAGCAGGAGTGGGCGCAGGTGCTGGCCGCGGGCTTTGCGCTAACCGGCGCGCTGGCCCTGCCGGCGTACTCGCGCAAGGACGAGGCGCAGGCCGACGCCGTCGGGCTGATGTACATGGCCAAGGCCGGCTACGACCCGCGCGCCGCGCCGCGCATCTGGCAGCGCGCGATGCAGCAAGGCCAGAAGGGCGGCGGCGCCGTGGGCGGCTCCGGCTTCAACCTGTTCGCCGATCACCCCTCCGACAAAGCGCGTTACGAGGCGCTGCTGGAACTGCTGCCGGCCGCCATGGCCGCCTATGCGCAGGCCCGCGGCGGCTACCCGGCCGACTACACCCCGCCCCCCGGCGCGCCCAGCCGCTGAACGCACCGCAGGCCCCAGCGGCGCAGCGCGGCGCGCCCGCGCAGACCCTCGATTGATAAAGGCTGCCGCGCCAGGGCAGCGCCGTCGTGGCGGTTTCCAACCCTGCACTCAACGGCGCGGAGCAAGGGCGGCGAGCGCGAACGCGGCCACCAGCAGGCTGCCGGCGGCGCAGAGGTAGAGCGCGGTCTCGGGCCGCGCGGTGTGCTTCATGAAAAATTCTACGGCAAACAGCCCGAGCAGCGCCGCCCCGCCGACGAGGAATTCGTTGACGCCCAGGTTCCACGCGCGCCGCCCGGCGTTGCTGGAATAGTAGACGGCCTGGAAATAGGCGTAGCCGCACCAGAGGCCGATCAGCGGCAGCCCGACGAGCGCCGCGGCGGATGGCGCCCAGGCGAGCGCGACGAAGACGAGCGCCGCGCCCACCTGCAGCAGCACGAGCGGCGTGCGGCGATAGAGCCAGCGGGTTTGCGTGTGCATGGCGTAGCCGGCCAGCCCCTGCAGGGTGATCTGCAGGAAGAGCGGCAGCGTGGTCAGCAGCGCCGAGCGGTGCGCCGTCGCGCCGAGCGGCGGCAGGAAGGTCTGCACGGGCCGCAGGGCGAACACGACGATGAAAATCAGCAGCCAGCCGATCCAGACATACCGGCGCCGGATGGCTTCCGGCACGTGCGCCGTTTCCGGGGCGCCGGCGGGCGGTTCCGCACCGGCGACGGATTGCGCGGGCGCGTGCCTGGAGAGCAGGATGGCGAGCATCACCCCGCCGACCAGCAGCGTGAGGGCGGTCAAACCGCCCGGGCCAAAGCTGTAGAGGCTGCCCGCCGAGAGGAACCCCAGGCCCGCGCCCAGGCTCCAGGAACAGGTATAGATGCCCGCCGTGCGATGGAGCTGGTCCGGCGGGGCGACGAGGCGCATGAAGGTCTGGAACGCCGTAAAGAAAACCGCCGCGAACAGCCCGATGCCCGCGCTCAACGCCGCGAGCGGGACGAAGCTCTGCGCCCAGAGCGCGGCGGTCATCAGCGCGATGCTCGCCAGCGTGCTGCCGAGCAGCAGCGGACGCGTCGTGCGCGGCGTGAGCAGGTGGCCGGTGGCGAGGCTGCCCAGCAGGTAGGTGATTTGCATGAGCACGCCCAGCCAGGTCCACTGCGCGGGCGAAAAGCCGTGGGCGCCGGCGCCGTAGAGGATGGCGAACATCGTCAGGAACAGCAGCCAGTCCATCAGCGCAGGGCAGAGTTGCAGCATGGGCGCGTCCCGGCGTCAGAATTTCCGCAGCAGCCCGTGCCGGTAGAGCTGGCAGACCAGCTGCACATCGAGGTGGTGCCCGGCCTTGAACGAGGTGATCTCGCCGCAGAAACGGCCTTCCTCGATCAGCGCGATCGCGGCGAGGAGGTCGAGCACGGCCCGGTGCCAGACCGCCTCCAGGCTCTTGCCCTCGTGCAGCAGCCGCGGCGTGTTGTAGTAGCTGTTGCGGCCGGCGATCAGGATGTTTTCCGTCGTGTAGCCCAGGTGGCGGATGTCGGCGAAGAGTTTCCCGACCGTCTTGCAGTAAAACATTTTCCACAGCGGCGTGTTCGTGCGCGCCTCGGAGGCGTAGCGCGTCAGCGCGGGATTGACGCGGAAGCGGATGCGCTGCCGGCCTAGGGCGTTCGGGAAATCCACGGCGCAATCCAGCCGCAGTTCCGGCTGCGCGCCGCGGCACGGAGCGAGCGCGAGGAAGGCGCCGGACGGCGTGCACATCACGACCGGCTCCTTCACCGTCCAATATTCCGCGGGCGCCGCGAGCTCCCGCAGCCCGGCCTTTTCGATGCCCTCGACGAGGTCGAGGCTGCCGCGCGCGAAGAGCGGCGGATCGCCGGCCTCGGTGCGGACCAGCACGTGGTCGAGCCCCAGCCCGACCTTGAGCGCGATGATGTGCTCGACCATGCGCAGATAGTTGTGCAGCGGGCCGGCGCGCAGGACGATGTTGCTGACCACGTCCCCGGTGGTCCACACGTTGCGCGCCGCCACGTTGAAGGGCAAGGCATCGGTCTGATCGTCGCGCTGGATCCACCAGCCGCCGGTCTCGCGCGGCTCGAACGTCAGCCGGCGCAGGTGCCGGCCGAGGAAGGTGCCCGGGCCTTCGACGGTGAAGGCTCGCTGGAGCGTCGTCTGCCGCGCCGGCAGCGGCGCGGCCGGCTCCGCCAGCAGATCCCAATCCACCGGCTGCGCCGCGAAACGGGCGGCGCCGCGCGCGAGGGCCTCGGGGGCACCGGCGAGCAATCGACCAAGGGTTTGTTCAGGCATGATCTTTTCTTTCGGCGGGCTCGGGTGCCATCAGGCCCTGCGCCTCCAGGTCCGCCACGGTGCGCCGGAAGCAGTCGGGGCAGATGCCGTGCGAGAACTCGGCGCGCGAGCGGTCCGACACATACTTCTCCATCTGCTCCCACTTCTGGTTGTCGAGCTTGATCCGCTTGCAGTAGGTGCAGATGCGCAGAAAACCGTGCAGCGCGTGCCGCTGCTGGACGAACGTGTGGGCGATCGTGATGAACCCGATGAGGATGATCGCCACCGTCAGGAGCGTCGCGCCCAGCCACGAATCCTTGGTGCGCGCCACACCAAAGAAGACCTCCTGCAGATCCAGCACCTGGTCCACCCAGACCACCGCCACCAGCAGCAGGAAGCCCATAAACTGCCAGAAGGCGATCCATTCGAGCGGATTGGGCCGTTTCCAAATTGCGATGCGTGTCGTTTCCATGCTGCCTGTTGAAAGCATATCGGGTGCCGCGCGGGGCGCCATCCGGGTGCCCCACCGGCGCCACAAAGCGCGGCCGCAGTATGCGGAGAAATCCGCAGCCCGTCAAACCCGCGCTTGCGCCATACTTTGTTTCGGGTTTAGGCGTGGACCGGGCCGCGGAGGCGGGCCTCTTCGAGCAGGGCGAGCGTCTCGGCGCTGGCGCGTTCCCACGTGAACGAGTGCGCCCACGCCAGACCGTTCTGGCGGAAGGCGGCGTAGAGCGCGCCGTCGGAGAGCAGCTGGTCGATCCGCTGCGCCAGCGCGGTGGCATCGCCGTGCGGCACGAGAAACCCCGTCTCGCCGTGCTTCACCGACTCGCGCAGCCCCGGCGCGTCGCTGGCGACCACCGGCGTGCCGCATGCGTTGGCCTCGATGACCGACAGGCCCCAGCCTTCCTTGGGCGAGGTGTAGATCAGCACGGACGCCCGCTGCAACAGCGCCACCTTCTCGGCGTGCTCCACGTAACCGCGGAAGCTGACGTGCCCCTCGAGTCCGAGCGCGGCGACCTGCCGCTTCAGCTCCGGCAGATAATCGCCACCGCCCACGATCGCATATTCGATGCGCGGATGCTTGGCGCGCAGCTGCCGCACCGCCTCGAAGCCCAGCTCGATGCCCTTGTAGCGCTTGAGGCGGCCGACATAGAGGATGACGGGGTGATCGCCCGCCGGCTTGGCCGCGGGCGCGCTGTAGTCGTCCTGCGTGAGTCCGCTGCGGATCACGCGCACCTGCGCGGCGGGGATGCCCCGCCCGGTGAGGTCGGCCTTGGTGCTGTCGGAAAGCACGGAAAACAGGCAGTGGCGGTAGGCGCGGGAGATCGAGCGCTCCAGCAGATAGACGTAGGCGGCGACCGGCTTCGAGGCCTCGCGGAAGACCGTGGTGCCGAACAGGTGCGGCACGATGCACACCACCGGCACACGCCGCTCGAACCAAGGCATGTTGAACGGGACCTTGTCGATGCCCTCGACAATCACGTCGTAGCCGTTCCGCCGCAGCTCGCGATGATAGACCCACGGGACGAAGAAATTGAAATAGGGCTGCCGCCCGCGCCGGATGATGCGGATGCCGTCGCGCCTTTCCTCGCGCGCGGCGCCGGGGTAATGGTTGCAGAGATAATCCACCTGGTGCCCGGCGGCGGCGATCCGCCGGAACACCTGCTGCAGCACCACCTCGGCGCCGCCCGCCTCGGGATGGGTGATGTCGCGGAACTCTATTAGCAAAATCTTCATGCGGTGGTGCGAGCTTTGTAGCCAACGGCGCGTTGCTTCTCAACCTTGAACTGCACGCGACGCCCCGAAACCCAGGGCAGCCGACCGCACCTCTCCTCTACGCGTGGCTGGCGCGGCCGGTCGCCACGGTCAGGAGGGCGAGGCGATTCTTCAGCGCGCGGGTGAGCGCGCCGCGGCCCAGGCGCCACTGCCAGTTGCCGCCGGGAATGCCGGGCGTGTTCATCCGCGCCTCGGAGCCGAGCCCGAGCACGTCCTGCAGCGGCACGATGGCGAGCCGCGCCTGATTCTGAAAGGCGAGCCTGATGAAGGCCCAGTGGATGTCGGTGGCTTTGCGCTTGTGGAGATATTTCAGGATGTAGGCGCGCTCGGCGAGGACGGCATCGCCGGCGCGCGTGTCGCTCGCGCCGGGCGCGGCGTGAAACCAGCCGCAGGTGGTGTCGTTGTCGTGCGTGCCGGAATAGACGGCGCAATTTTCCGGAAACGCCTCCGGCAGCTGCTGCGGCTCGCGCCCCAGATGGCCGAAGCTGAATTGCAGGATGCGCATCCCCGGCAGCGCGAACTCGTCGCGCAGGCGGTGGACGGCGTCGGTGATCAGCCCGAGATCCTCGGCGATCAACGGCAATCCGCCCAGCGCGTCGCGCAGCGCGGCGAGGAACGGCGCGCCTGGGCCTTGCACCCAGCGGCCGTGGATCGCCGTCGGCTCGCCGGCGGGAACTTCCCAGTAGGCCTCGAAGCCGCGAAAATGATCGAGCCGCACGAGGTCCACCAGCTCCAGCGTGCGGCGCAGGCGCGCAAGCCACCACGCGTAGCCGGTCGCGGCGTGCGCGTCCCAGCGGTAGAGGGGATTGCCCCAGAGCTGGCCGGTGGCGCTGAAATAATCCGGCGGCACGCCGGCGACCGCCGTCGGGCGGCCGGCCTCGTCGAGGTAGAAAAGCTCCCGGTTGGCCCAGACATCGGCGCTGTCCTGGGCGACGAAGATCGGCGCGTCGCCGATCACCTGGATGCCCTGCTGCCGCGCGAGCTGGCGCAACGCCTGCCACTGGCGGTCAAAGAGGAATTGCAGGATGCGCACGTCGTCGATCTCGGTGCGCCAGCGTTCGCGCGCGGCGGCGAGCGCGGCCGGGTCACGGCGCGCATATGCCGCGGGCCAGCCGGTCCACGAGCCGCCGCCGTGCGCGGCCTTGAGCGCCATGAACAAAGCGTAGTCATCGAGCCAGCCGGCGTGCCGCGCGCAGAAGCGGCGGAACTCGTCTTGCAGCGCGGCGGAGGCGCGCTGCGCAAACGCGGCGGTGACGGCGCGAAGCACGGCGTAGCGGGCCGGGATGACGGCGCCGAAATCCACGCGGTCTTCCGGCAGCACGGGGAACTTTTCCAGCTCGGCGCGCGTCAGCAAACCATCGGCGAGCAACGCATCGAAGCTGATCAGCAGCGGATTGCCGGCGAAACTGGAGAAGGATTGATAGGGCGAGTCGCCGTAGCCGGTCGGACCGAGCGGCAGGACCTGCCAATATTTTTGGCGCATCGCGGCGAGGTCGCGGACGAAGGCGGCGGCCTGCGGGCCGAGCTCGCCGATGCCCCACGGGCCCGGCAGCGAGGTCGGATGCAGCAGAATTCCGCTGGCGCGCGGAAGGGCCATGGGTCACCGCTGGAAGACGAAGAACTTGCGGCCAGCGTAGTTGATGGCCAGCGCGGCGCCGACTTTGGCGATGTAGGACATGGCCGCACCCCAGCCCATCCAACGGATCAGCATCCAGCCGAGGCCGGTGCCGACGAAGGTCGAGGTGAGCGAAACGCCGAAGAACAGGAGGAACTCCTTGAGGCGTGAATGACGGCCGGGATGAAATACCCAGAGGACGTCAATGATATAGGCCGTGGTGTTCGAGAAGCAGAACGCGATCGCCGTACAGGCGACGAAGTGCCACGCGCGCACCTGGTCGCTCATCACCGGCACCTGGATATGAAACAGCTTCACGATCCACTCGTTCTCCGACAGCGCCGGCAGCAGCAGCCACGCGCAGAGCGAGAACGTCACCATGTCCACCGCCGTGGCGATGCCGCCGGCGATGGCGTACTTGATGAACTGGATGTGGACGTTGGCCTCGCGCTGCGTGAACTGCTTGAGCAGGTGCTTCATGCTGTCCTCTCGGCACCCACATCCTCGGGCGGCGGGGGCTCGGAGACGATCCACGCCTGCACCGCCGGGGGCAGGTCGCCGACCTCGGCCAGCTGGCACTCGGTGCCGCCGTCGTTCGCGGGCACCCGGACGGCTTCGCCGGCGCGCTTGCCTTCGACCGCGAGCGCGAGCTGCGAGTTGCACGAGATGATGTTCAGCGACTCTTCGCGGTCCCACTCGCCGAGGATGTTGTACGTCTCGCGGTGGCCGTCGGCGTAGAGCAGCGCGATGCATGTGCCCAGGCCCGCGCGGTCGCGCGGCAGGTCGCGGAAGTCGCTCGGCTGGATCCGGGAGAGCATCTCCTCCAGCTCCGCCTGGCGGCGCACCAGCACGGACTGCATCTCCTTGGCCGCCTTGAACTCGAAATTCTCGCGCAAGTCGCCGTGGGCGCGCGCGACGCCGATCTCGCGCGCAATCCGCGGGATCTCGACGTTGGTGATCTTCTCGAACTGCAGCTGCCGCGCGCGGTAGCTGCGGCGCGCGGTGACGGCCGGGCGCGCGGGCGCCGCGACGGCCTCCGGCTTGTTCGCCAGCACGCCGGCCAGGTCGGGGAACATCCGCACGATGCAGCCCATGGCCGAACGCCGGTCCAGCTCGGCCCAGTTCGGCGCCTTCTTGACGCGTTCGAGGAAATCGCGGCGCTGCACGTCGCTCATCGGCGAGAGCGTGGTCCGCACCCACGCCTCGTCCTCGACCAGCTCGCGGAGCTGGTTCTGCGCCCGCAGCCGCTCGCCCATGTAATCCTTCTCCAATTCCGTCAGCACCAGGCCGGCGAGCACCGGCCAGGTATCCGGCACCCACGCATTGAGCTGCTCAAGGTGGCGGAAGAGCCAGAGCAGGAACTCGACCTCGGCCTTCTGCATCGCGATGCTGGCACGGAACGTCTGCGCCGCGGTCGCGGAGTGGTCACTCTTGAGCAGCAGTTCCATCGCCTCGGTCAGCGCGGAAAGCTCGAGCTGCGGCAGAACGGAGAGCAGCAGCTCCGCGGTGCGCGCGGCATCCTTCGTCGCCAGCCAGTCGAGGAACGGGGCGGCCAGCCGCACCGGCAGATCGTGCAGGGTGGCGATCAACAATTTCGCGTTCAGGAAGACATCCGGCGTGGGCACGTGGGCCTGGGCGGTCAGCGTCAGGCCGAGCGCGTCGGCGTTGATCAGCAGGCGCGCGAGCTGCGCCGGATGGCGCGGGCCGGCGCCCTTGGCCGCAAAGGCGAGCCGTTCGGCGGCCGCCGCGCGCGTCATCTCGTTCCACGTCACCTCGGCGCCCGCCACGATCAGTTCATCGCTGTGGTCGAGGATCGGCTGGACGTGACGCTCCCTGGCAAACACGGCAAACCAGTCCGCATCGTAGGCGTGCGCCTTCTGCAGCAGCTGGATCGTCTCGGTGCGCTTGGCCGGCAGCTTGACGAGCGGGTCCTGCTTGAGCCCCTTGCGCGCGGCGTCCCAGAAGCGCTTCCAGTCGGCCTCGCCGACGACGTCCGGCACCAGCCGCTTCTGCAGCGCGTCGGCCGTCAGCGCGCCGAAACTGCGCAGCGCCCGGCGGACCACCTCGGCCGCGTCGTCCTTGACCAGTGCGCGCAGTTCGTCGGGCTGCTGGTGCCGCAGCACGAGGATGTGATCCGCGGCCGGCAACTGCAGCGCCTCCGCCGCATAGCTCAGCGACATCTCGTGGGCGCGCTTTTTCTCGAAATCGATCGTCACCCGCCCGTAGAACGTGTCCGCGCGCTGGACCACGCCAAAACCCCAGGTCTTGTCGAGGCACATCAAGCCCGGCTTCAGGAGCAAGAGGAGCTTCAGGCGGCGGAAACATTCGGCCATCGGCACCGGCGACTCGAAGCCGGAGTGACTGGCGAGCCCCTGCAGTTCGCGGACCGGCGACAGGGCCCGTTGCGCGAGCTTCATCCAGAGCGCGCGCTTCTCCGGCACGCCCGGCCACCACGACGCACGGCGACGAACGCATTCGACCGCCAAGGCCACCGCCGCGCGCTCGACCAGCACATCCAGCAGCAGTTCGGACCATTGATCGGCCTGCTCCAGCCGCCCCTGCGCCGTCTGCGCATCGAGAAAGTCCAGCAAGGCCGGCGCCATGTCCGGCAGCTTTTCCAATTGGGCGAGGAACCACTCGTCATGCTTCGAAGAATCGGATGGAATCGGATCTTGTTGAGTCATTTTTTGTCCCGGAATACGGCAAACGGCGACTTTCATAGCCGTCCACGCGGGCTCAAAGCAAGATTTTCTTTTGCATTGCCACTGGTTTCCAGACCAGAAAACTCCGCCCGCCGTCATTCCAAGTCACGGAAAACCCGGAGGAAACAGCTTCCAAGGCGGGGAAAGGTCACTCCGGCTTGGGAGCGGCGGGGCGTTTGAGGGCGTCGAGCAGCGCAAAGAGCGCGCCGGGCAGCATCGCGCCGAGGATCAGCGGGTAGGTGATGAACGAGACCGTCAGGCACAGCGCCTTCGCGAGGCCGGCGCGGCCGAAGAAATAGAGGAACGCGCCTTCCTTGACGCCCAGCCCGAAGTAGGAGATCGGCAGCAGGGTGAACATGTTGATGATCGGCACGAACGCCGCGGCCTGGCTCACCGGCACCGGGTGGCCGACGGCGCGGAACAGCAGCACGATCTGCAGCACGCGCAGCATCTGGGCCAGCAGGTTCAGCGCGAAGACCCGCACCAGTTGGGCCGGATGATGCCGGAACGAGGTGAGCGAGTCGTGAACCGCCACGGCGCGCTCGGCGACCGCGACGAGGCGCGCCGCCAGCCGGCCGCGCCCGGCCAGCCGGCGCTTGAGCAGCGGCACCCAGAACACCGGCAGCGGCGAGAGCAGCAGCCCGATCAGCGTCAGGACCGCGGCCGCGAGGACGAGGATGGTCCAGAGCGTCTGCACGCCCAGCAGCGCCAGCCCGGCCCAAGCGACGCCGACGAGCGAGAGCACCATGATCGCCAGCGCCCCCAGGATGCGGTCGGCGACCAGCGCGCCGGCGGCATGGGTGAAGCTCTGCTGCGCGCCCGTGACCATCATCAGCCGCAGCGCGTCGGCGCCCACGCTGACCGGCACCGCGACGCACAGGAAGTTGCTGGTGAAAACGATGCGCGCGATGCGCAGCAGGCCGAGGTTGATTCCTTTTTCGCCTAGCAGTAGATTCCACTTCACCGCGACCAGCAGCGGCTCGGCGAGGACGGTGAGCCACGCCGCCAGCACCCAGCCGGGCGACACCTCGGCAAAGTGCTGTTTCAGTTCGGCGGGGTGAATTTTGGAAAAGATGATGGCGAAACAGGCCGTGATGAAGGCGAGTTTCAACAGATTTTTTTGCCATCGTTTCATATCGGGCGACGACGTTAGCAATGGGGAGATGAGATGAACAGGATGATTTTCGGAGCGCTGGCTGCGGCGTTGCTCATGACCGGCTGCGGGCAACGGCAGCCACCGCCGCCGCCTGCGCCGCCGCGTTTCGTCGCGCAGCCGGGCGAGCTGCTGCACTTCGTGCCGGTGGCGGAAAAGCTCGTCGCCCTGAGCTTCGATGACGGGCCCAACGATCCCTGCACGCGGCAGCTGCTCGCCATCTGCGCCAAGGAGAACGTCCACGTCACGTTCATGCTCATCGGCCTGAACGCCGCGAAGCACCCCGACATCGTCCAGGAGATCGTCGCCGGCGGACACGCGATCGGCAACCACTCGCTCAGCCATCCGCGCTTTGACCGGAGCACGCCCGCGGTCATCCGCGAGGAGATCACGCAAGCCGACGCCATCTTCGAGAAGCTGACCGGCCAGAAGCCCCTCCTCATGCGCCCGCCGTTCGGCCTCTACGGCCAGGACTACTTCGAAATCTGCCGCGACACGGGCCACGTGATCGGCGGCTGGTCGGCCGCGGCGAGCGACTGGAACCCGCATACGCCGGAGGAAATCGCCGGCGCGCTGCTCGACCAGCTCGCGCCCGGCGCGATCTTCCTGCTGCACGACGGCAAGGAGACCAACGACGGCCCGCACCGCGTCGCCTCCGTGCAGGCCGTCGCGCGGCTGATCCCGCAGGTCAAGGCGCGCGGCTACCGCTTCGTCACGATCCCCGAGCTGCTGGCCGCCGCGGTCGCGCCGCCGGCCGCCTACGCCAACGGCGTGCAGTTGCTCGGCGTGCAATGGCCGGAACGGGTCGCGTCCTCCAAGGAAGTCGCCGTCCGGATGCACTGGCAGCTGCCCGCCGCGCTGGTGCGCAGCAGCGCGCACGTCTGGCTTACGCTGCGCGGCGCGGGCGGCCCGTTCACCTTCGACTGCGGCCTGCCCCACGGCGGCGATGTGTGGAAAGAAACCGAGACGCTCAAGGTGCCGCCACCGGCCTTCCAGCCCGGCAGCTACACCATGGATATCGCGCTCACCCCGGGCGACCGGAACCGGAACCACCTGCCCTGCGCCGGCGCGTGGGCCCCCGGCCACAAGGCCGCCGCCGTGCCGCAGCCGCTGGTGGTCACGCCGAACCTCACCGTCGAGGCCTCGCCCTGACCATGCACCGCATCACCTTCGGCATCGTCAACTACAACGGCGCCGCCACACTGCCGCCGGTGCTCGAGCGCCTGTTCGCCCAGGCAGGCGTCGAGACCGCCGAGATCCTGCTGGTGGACAACGCCTCGCCCGACGGCTCGGCGCAGATGGTGCGCGAACGCTACGGCAGCCGCGTCCGCGTGATCGACATGGGAGACAACCGCGGCCCCAACCCCGCCCGGAACCGCGCGCTGCGCGAGGCGCAGACCGACCTCGTGCTGCTGCTCGACAATGACATCCTCTTCGCGCCCGACTATGCTGCGCGCCTCGCCGCCGTCTTCGACCAGCACCCCGACGCCGGCGCGGTCACCGGCCAGATCCGGTTCCACGCCGAGCCCGAGCGCGTCCAGTACAACGGCGCCGACATCCACTACGCCGGCGAAGTCGTCGTCAACCGTGCCGTGCACGCCGCCCCGTTCGTCGTCGGCACCGTCTCCGCCGGCGCGGCGCTGTTCAACCGCCGTGCCGCGCTCGACCTCGGCGCCTACGACGAGGACCTGATGTTCGGCTGGGAGGATGGTGACCTGACGTTCCGCATGACCGTCTGCGGCCGCCCCTGCTACGCCGTCAGCCAGGCCGTCTGCTGGCACATGAGCGCCGGCCGCAGCACCAAGTGGGTGCGCCTCCAGGTGCGCAACCGCTGGCGTTTCCTGATGACGCACTACGACACGCGCACCTTCTGGCTCGCGCTGCCCGGCATCCTGCTCTACCAGCTGTGCGCCGGATTTTTCTTCGCCATCAAAGGCCAGGGCGGCGCATTCCTCGGCGGCTGCTGGGACGCGGCTCGCTCGCGCAGCAAAATCCGCACGAAGCAGCAGTTCGTCATGGCGCACAAGCGCGTGCCCGACCGCCAGACCCTGACCGGCGGCACGCTCGAACTCCCCGGTGCCGTGCAGGAGAAGAAAGCCCTCGCACTGTTCGGCAAAATCTTGAGCGGCCTGCTGCACGGCTGGTGGGTCATCATCCGGCCGCTGCTGCGAAAAAAATAATGAAACCCACAGAGGGCGCAGAGGGAAGACGAGGTACAGAGGCGACTATGCTTCTAGCTGGGAGCGGCGGCATTCCTGCCGCCGCAGAATGTTAGTTGTGACTACCAAGTCGTTGATTGCGACCATTTCCGCGTCGCACCGCGGGCAGAGAAGAGGATCGACCTCCCACACCAGCTTGATCAGTTCCCTCCACGTCGCGGACGGCACGGGCCGCAGGGCCGGCGTGGTTAACTCCGGTTTCCGGTCTTCCTTTGAGTTCTGCATCACTGCCTCAAGGTAGGGCTGACCACTCTTGGTCAACCGCGGTTTAGCGAGGCCGCTCAACCCTTCCCGATAACCTAGGGCAGCACGCGGTGCTGCCCCTACCCCGATACAGACGGATGCGATGGCAATCGCATCCCTCCCCGATAGAGAATAACGAGAAAAGACTGGGGCTGGAGCTATTTTGCCGCGGCGAACTTATAGAGCAGCACGCCATGTCCGGGAAGGAGAAGCGGCAGGGCATCCTTCGCCGTATCAGGCGTGGCGACGTCCCGTTGGCGCCACAGATCCCGCGCGACCTGTCGGCCCGAGAGTTTCAGTTTTCCGAACTCCTTGAATGCCAACTTTACCGGCTCGACGCCTAAATTGAAGAACGCCACCGCCCTGCCGCCATCTGCCAAGTCCTTGGCATAGATCCGGACATCGGCGACCTTGCCCTCGACCTCCTCAATCCGGAGCGCGCACGTCGCCTGCCGGCCCAGCTCATCCTGGTTGACCGCGAGCACCTCGTCATTGGCCAGCAGGTTCAAGGTGAAAGCATCCAGTTTGGTCATGTCGCAACCAATCAGCAAAGGCGAGGAGAGCATGCACCAGAGGCTGACGTGGGCGTATTGCTCATCCGCGCTCAGCGAGGTCGGCCGCATACGACCCCAGCCGATCCACCCGAGGATCAGCATGTCCGTATCGGTCCAGCTGCCCGGCTTGGCGTAGGGTGCGGCCTTGTCCTGCGTGAAGCCGATTTCTCGGACGCTGCGCCAGGAGTCATTCACATCACCCGTGGTGCGCCAGCTGCTGCCGCCGACGGCCGCACCCCATTTCCACACGTCATTATTACCGTACTGGCAGAGACTGAAGACGATGTCGCGCTTCTGCGCGCGCAGGTATCCGCCCATGACCTTGAAAGGGTGGCTCGCATAGGCGTCGTCCTTGGAGCCCTTCCGGACCGGGACGCCCGAAGGAGTCGGGACCTTGCCCTCCACGACGGAGCTGTAGCTGCACCAGTCATATTTAAGGAAATCGAAGCCCCACTCGGCGAAGGTGCGGGCATCCTGCTCCTCGTGCAGCCAACTGCCGGCGCATTTGCCGCACGTCGTCGGACCCGGCGAGGAATATAGTCCGGCCTTCAGCCCGCGGGCATGGATGTAGTCCGCGAGGCCCTTCATGTCGGGAAAGCGGACGTTGGAGGCGATGACGCCGCGCTCGTCACGAAACGGGCGAACCAGGTCCTGGAGGGTCTTCTCGTCCGTCGGAAGGTGGTTCTGCCAGTAGTCGTCGATGTTGACGTAGGACCAGCCGTGGTCGGCGAGGCCGGTGCTGACCATCGCGTCAGCGGCGGCCTTGATCTTTTCGGCGGAGACCGTCTGGGCGAAGCAGTTCCAGCTGTTCCACCCCATCGGCGGGGTCAGCGCGAGGGTGTCGCCACAGACGATGCGGAACCGTTTCTCCGCGGAACCGCGCGCGTTCGTGGCGCGGAGGGTGACGATGAATTCGCCCTTGGCGGACAATACGCCGGAGATTCGCCCGGTCTTCGGGTCCAGCCTCAGGCCCGTCGGGAGACCCTTGGCCTGATATGCGAGCGGGCGCTCACCGGTCGCCGGAATCGCATACAGGAACGGCGAGCCCGGACGAACGCCGAAGACGCCCGGTCCGTTGATCCTAGGCGAGGCCGGCGGCGGCGGAGTCAGAATATACGGCGCGACCGGCGCGGGGACGGGCTCTCCTGAGGTCCGGAAAGTCTTGGCCCCCGTCGTCTCGAAACGGGCGTCAGCCCAGTCCGCGAAATCGTCGTTATTACCGTCCTCCGCGTCGCCGACCTTGAGCATCAGCTGCCGCACCCCGACGACGTTCACCTCGCAGGGCTTCGCTTCCGTACCGGTGCGCATCACGCCGCTGCGCCAGAGCATCCGGCCGTCGCCGATGACGAAGAATTCCACGCTCGACCTGGCAGATCCGCGCTTGGCGTCATCCAGGCCGACCTGGGCTGAAAACGTCTTCGCGCCGCCTTCGAGCGAGACGACCAAGATGCTTTCGGCGACCGTGCCCACACCTCGCGCAAAGACCTTCCCCCGAATCTTGAGCGGAGCAGCGTCCTCCGGCTTCCTCGCCGCGCAGCTGTTTTTCTGGGGTCGACCCCAGGGCTGGACGACCGGCGATAGATTAAGGTCGGCGAGCCAGACGGTCTCGGCGGAGACGACCGACGTCGTCATGGCCGTCGCCAGCAGTCGTAATCCGATCAAAGCGCGCAATCCCATGGCTTGACCCTACCGACGGAGAATAAAGTTCAAAGCAATTAACCCAAATAAGAAATTGTTTCGGCGCGCCCACCGGGGGAGCGCCGCTTATCGACCGCACTATGACACTGAAAAATCAGGCGCGCATTTTTACGCAGCGCCCCGCAAAAGCAAGCTTTTCGTTGGGCGAAATTTCGCGTGGGAGCGAGGTTGCGGCGGTCGTTAGGCGCGGCAGGACAATACGGATGCGCGGCGTTGGGCGAATCAATCGTAAACGGGACCGGGGTCATACTGATCGTAGTCGGGGAAAACCTGCTCATCTGCGGTGGAAGCTTGGTCGTTATAGCCAGAATAAATCGGCCGGTATGTTTTGTGATGGCGCAGTTCGGGCTTTCCGCTGTTACTAAAAGGAGTTTCCCAAAGTCTGGAAAAGAGTATCGTGATTTCTTCCAAGCCTTGGAAGGCGGGAGCAGAGAATGCTGCGGACAATCTTTTTCAGCGCACTGCTGCTGGCCAGCGCTGCGGTCGCGGCGGAGCTGCCGCGCGTGGCCGTGGCGGCGGACGGCCGCGGCTTTGTGCTGGCGGATTCCAGGCAGCCGTTCCATCCGCTCGGCTTTAATTACGGCAACCGCGGCCGGCTGATCGAGGATTTCTGGACCAACGACTGGGCCGCCGTCGCTCGCGATTTCCGGGAGATGAAGAAGCTCGGCGCGAACGTCACCCGCGTCCACTTGCAGTTCGGCAAATTCATGGACTCGCCCGCCAAGCCTAACGCGACGGCGCTGGCGCAGCTCGGCAAGCTCGTCGCGCTCGCAAACGAGGCGGGCATCTACCTCGACCTGACCGGGCTCGCCTCCTATCGCCCGGCCGATGTGCCCGCGTGGTACGACGCGCTCGACGACGCCGGCCGCTGGTCCACGCAAGCGGCGTTCTGGGAGGCCATCGCGAAGCAGTGCGCCACCAATCCGGCGGTGTTCTGCTTCGATCTGATGAACGAGCCGATCTCGCCCGCGGGTCCGCGCAAGCCGGGCGAGTGGCGCTCCGGCAAGCTGCTGGGCGAATACGATTTCGTGCAGTACATCGCGCTGGCCTCCGCCGGGCGCAAACGGGAGGAAATCGCGCAGCAGTGGATCCGCGCCCTGACGCGCGCGATCCGCAAACACGACAACAGGACGCTGATCACCGCCGGCCTGTTGCCGTGGGTGCCCAAGTGGGGACATCTCTCCGGCTTCATCCCGGAGGCGGTCGCGCCGGAGCTGGATTTCGTCAGCGTCCACATCTATCCCGAAAAAGGCAAAGTGCCCGAGGCGCTCGACGGCCTGAAGAGGTTCTGCGTCGGCAAGCCGGTGGTGATCGAGGAGACGTTCAACCTCGCCTGCGGGCCGGAGGAGGAGCTGCAGTTCCTGCGCGCCTCGCGCCCCATGGCGTGCGGCTGGCTCGGCCATTACGACGGCATCACCGCGGAGGAGTACGACGCCCTCAAGGCCGCCGGCAAATTGACCATCCCGCAAGCCCTCTGGCGCGCGTGGTTGGACGTCTTCCGCCAATTCGCGCCGGAGGCCGCTGCATCCGCTCTTGCGCCCCCGCCGCCGCCGCCGTAGCATCGCCGCAGGGGGCGGCGTCATTCCGCCCGCGGGCAAACGGATGAAATGGTCCTATGAGATTTTTCAAGCGTCATTGGGATGGGTTGCGCGGCGATGATTACGATGCGTGGGGCACCGCGGTCTATTACTTTGAAGTCGAGGCCGACGGCTCGCCGGTCAGCCACATGGAGCTCTATGAGAACGGGAACGCCCTGCTCTATGATCGGGACCATGAGGAAGATGAATACGGCATGATGGCGGACCAACCGCTCGACCTGGAGGAGTTCGCCGAGTTTGAAATCGAGGAGAAGGAATTCAAGCGGGTGCTCAAAAAGCTGGCGCCGCTCAACCGGCGGGCCCAACCTCCCGCCTGAGCAGTTGTGCCCGATGACGGCAGGCCCGGCACGCGCATTGGCATCCAAGAAAAGTGAACATCATGAACGATCATCCGATAGTGGCCATGCTCCGGAGGAAATTGGCCGACAGCAGCCAACCGTTCGGCATCATGGCCGATTTGAATGCCCTGCCTGGCCGGGGTGACGAGGTCGCGACGGCGATAGCCGGCTCGCAGGTCATCCCCCTCACGCGCCTGGAGGCGGGCTGCATAGCCTACGATTTATACCGGGATACCGACGCACCCGATTGCTTCGTCATGCATGAGCGGTGGAGCAACCTGGACGCCTTGGCGGTGCACCTGGCCACCGCCCACTTCAACGCCGCAGGCGCAGCCCTCGCCGGGTTGCTGGCCAAGACACCGACCGTCCGCGTGCTGACCCCGGCGGGCGAGCAGCCGTGATCGCCGCCTCGGTTTCCGCGCGGGTGGGTGCAGGGCCGAAAAGCCCCGTCCTCAGGTAGGGCAAGCGCTGAAAAGCGTCAGCGCATTGCCGGCAAAACAGACCACACGCTCCACCTGAGGCTCTTAGCCACGCCGCCGCGTTACGGCGGATTTCTTCATCCGGCTGACCGCTGATCGCTGACTTCTGACCTCTCAGCGCTGACCTCTGCTCGACTCACTTCCCCGCGGCTTCGATGCGGTAGAGGTGGGTCTTGGTGCGCAGGTAGAGCGACTTGCCATCCACGGCGGGCGAGGCCATGCAGCCGATGTCGAGGGTGTTGGTGGCGATCGGCGCGAAGGTGCGGCCGGGCTGGACCACGGTCGTCTTGCCCTGCTGGTTCGCGAAGATGATCCGGCCGTCGGCGACGACCGGCGACGCGGCAAAATTGCCGCCGAGCCGTTCGCGCCACACGAGCTGGCCCGTCGCGACCTCGAGGCACGAGGCGGTGCTGTCGTCGTTGACCATGTAGAGCAGGTCGTCCACCACCACCGGCGAGGCCGTCTTGGCGGCGCTCTTCTCGCACTTCCACGCGATATGCGTACCGGTCACATCGCCCTGCCCACCGGTGCGCACGGCCCACAGCTCCGTCTTGCCGAGGCCGGTGATGAGCAGCGCGAGGCCGTGGCTGAACACCGGCCGCGCCGAGGCCGACCAGGCGCTGGGATATTGCACGCGCCAGAGTTCCTTGCCGGTCCGCGCCACATAGCCGTAGGCCGCCTTGGCCCCCACGGTGAGCAGCTGGGGTTCGCCGTTGATGGTGACGAGCAGCGGGGTGCTGTGGGCCTTGCGCAGGTCGCCATCCTTCGCGAAGCGGGAGGTCGCGTGCTCGTCGTTCCAGGGCACCGAGCGGTCGGTCTTCCAGAGCGTCTTGCCGGTGAGCTTGTCGAGCGCGATCAGGTACTGCACGTCCACGCCGTCCATCGTCAGGATCAGCATATTCTCGAACACGATGACCGACGAGGCCGGCCCGCGGTAGTGGCGGCACGGCAGGTCGGTGCGCTGCCAGAGCACCTTGAACGTGCCGGTGTCGAGGCAGGCGGTGCCATAGCTGCCGAAGTGGATATAGACCCGGC
Source organism: uncultured Lentisphaerota bacterium (assembly GCA_903912445.1). Taxonomy (GTDB): domain Bacteria; phylum Verrucomicrobiota; class Kiritimatiellia; order CAIQIC01; family CAIQIC01; genus DP16D-bin41. Next base: position 34,886 of record CAIWHP010000084.1, on the reverse strand, counting down.
CCGGCTCGATCGCCGGCGAACACGAGCCGTAGCCATTGACCGCATTGCCCAGCGGCTCAGGATTATCGGAGTGAAAAAGCTTTTCGTTGAAAAGGATTTTGCCCGTCGCCGCGTCGAGGCACAGGGCGTAGTAGTCGTGGCCGTCGGGCGTCGCGGTGGTCAGCCACACCTGCCCGCCGAGGACGACCGGCGTGGACCAGCCGCGAAAGGGAATTTCCGTCTTCCACTTCACGTTTTCCTGCTCGCTCCACGTCAGCGGCAGACCGGCGGCGCCCGCCTGCCCGTCGCCCGTCGGCCCGCGAAACTCCGGCCAGTCGGCCCGCGCCGCGCCCGCCAGCACCATCCAACCCAGGACCATCGCGCTCGATATTTTCATGAGGCTCTCCACTTTTTGCGAGCCGCAAGTGTAACGGAGTCGGCGCGTTTTCCAAAGCTTGGAAAATGGCAGGCCGATATTTTCCAAGCCTTGGATATTGTGCCAAACGGGCCTGATGAGCCGGCCGGCTTTGCGGTCAATCCCGGGAAACGTTGCGCCACGCTCACGCGACGGGTTTCAGATCTTCGTAGAATTTGGCGAGGCTGGTCTGCATGTAGGGCACGAGCCAGATGAAGCCGATGCCGCACGTCAGGAGGCAGAACAGTATCCACCAGAAGAAGCGCCAGCCGAGGCAGAACAATTTCAGCTTGTTGCCGCGCATCAGCTCCTTGCTGCGGCGGATCGCCTCCAGCGGGCCGAGTTCGGGATGATCGGCCAGGATGTAATACGTCATGGCGTAGCGATAGGAAGCGATGATGCCCGGGATGATGAGCAGCAACAGCCATAGGATCGTGAAGAGCGCCATGAGCAGACAGGCCCCCAAGGCCGTCCCGAACTGGTTGAAGCCGTTGAACATCATGCCGACGCTGGGAAGCTGTGCCCGCGCCAGCGCAAGGAAGAACATGGTCATGCCCAGCAGCAGTGCGCCTTCGATGAGCAGCTGGCAGATGCTGGCGACGCAACTGACCAGCGGCAGCAGGGAAAGCAGCTGGAAGCCGATGCTGATCGCAAAGTAAAGCAGCCCGGGGCAAACGGCCGCGCCCCACTGGCCCGCCAACACCCCGCGCGCCGCCGTCATCAGCTCGCGGTTGTGCGTGCGGCTGCAGAACGGACCCGCCGGCAACGGCTGCGGCGCGGCGCTCAGGCGCGGCACGCCGCCCGGCTGCAACGCCGCAAGCGTGGAAGCCGGCGCCCAGCCCGCGCGGCCCTCGCTCCAGACGAGCGTGGACCAGGGCAACTGGCCGGCGGCGAGCAAGCGCTTGAGTTCGCTGGTTACCACCGGGCCTTGCTGCGCCTTGCCGTCCGCAGAATAGAACCACTGGCTCTCCGCCTCCGGCGGCGGCATCGGCGGCGGACTGTCGTGCAGCGCCGCCACGTCCTGGGCCGGCGTCCACGTGGGCAGGCCCTCGCACCACACCAGCGTGCTCGCGGGCAGCTGGCCGCTGCCGAGCAGCTGCTTCAGCTCGCCTTCGGGAACAGGCCCCTTGCGCTCCTGCCCGTTCACCGCGTAGTACCAGTTCGTTTCCATACAGTTCCCCGTGAGGTTGGCGCGAAGCTATCCAAGGACTGCGGGCGCTACAAGTCTCTTTGTGCGCCCTGCCGCCGCGATTTTTCCAAGCCTGGTAAAAACCCGGGCGGCCCTTTCCCCATCCTTGGAAACCGCGCCGCCGCCCGCTATGCTCCGCGCATGTTTCACTACAGCAAAATCTTGATGCTCGTATGCGGCGTGGCGCTGGTGACGCAGGCCGCGGAGCAGCGCGTGTATCGCGACCGCCTTCAAGCGCACTGGCTGCCCGGCAACACGCAGCTCTGGTATCGCGTGCAGACCGGGCCGAAGGCCCACGAGTATGTTTTCGTGGACGCCGTCGCCGGCCAGCGCACGCTCACCAACGCGACGGTCGCGGCGGGCGCGACGAACCTGCACGCGCTGGCGGTCGCCGAAGCGCCGCGCGCGAGCAAGCGCACCGGCCCGGAGACGACGCTGCATTTCATCAACCACACGACGGGGCCGGTGGAGTTGTTCTGGCTCGATTTCGACGGCAAGCGCAAGAGTTATGGCAAGATCGCCGCCGGCAAAGCGCGCGACATGAGCACCTACGCGGGCCACGTCTGGCTCATCGCCAACGAGGCCGGCAAGGCGCTCGCCGTGTTCGAGGCCGGCGAGGAGCCCGCCGAGGCGGACATCCGCGCCGAAGCGCCGGCCGACAAGCCCCGCGTCACGGCGCCCCGGCTCAAGCCGCGACCGCCGGCCGGCAACGGCCAGTCGCCCGACGGCCGCTGGCAGGCGTCCATCCGCGACTACAACGTCTGGCTGCGCGACGTGCAAAACGGCGTCGAGAAACCGTTGAGCAGCGACGGCAAGACCAACGATGCCTATGGTGGCCGCCTGTTCTGGTCGCCCGACTCGCGCAAGCTGGTCGTGCTGCGCACGCAGCCGGCCGAGGAACACATCGTCACGGTCGTCGAATCGTCGCCCGCCGACCAAGTCCAGCCGAAGGTGCAGACGTTCAACTATCCCAAGCCCGGCGACCGCATCGCGACATCCAAGCCGCACCTGTTCGAGGTCGCCAGCGGCCGGCACATCGCCATCAGCGACGCGCTCTTCCCGAATCCGTGGAGCCTCGGCGACCTGCGCTGGGCGCCGGACTCCAGCCGCTTCACCTTCGTCTACAACCAACGCGGGCACCAGGTCCTGCGCGTCGTAGCGGTGGACGCGGCGAACGGCGCGGCGCGCGCGCTGGTGGATGAACAGGCCAGGACCTTCATCTGCTATTCCGGAAAATACTTTTGCGAGCCGCTCGACAAGACCGGCGAGATCCTCTGGATGAGCGAGCGCGACGGCTGGAACCACCTCTGGCTCTATGACGCGCAGACCGGCCGGGTGAAGAACCAGGTCACGCGCGGGCCGTGGGTCGTGCGGAAGGTCGAGCGCGTGGACGCGGAAAAACGGCAGGTCTGGTTCCGCTGCGCCGGCATCGTGCCCGGGCAGGATCCTTATTACCAGCACCTGGCACGCGTGAACTTCGACGGCACCGGCCTGACGCTGTTGACCGAGGGCGACGGCACGCATGCGGTCGAGTTCTCGCCCGACCGCCGCTTCCTCGTGGATGCCTGGTCGCGTGTGGACCAGCCGCCGGTCCACGCGCTGCGCCGCACAAGCGACGGCAAGCTCGTCTGCGAGTTGGAGCGCGCCGACGCCCGCACGCTGCTCGCCTCCGGCTGGAAACCGCCGCAGCGCTTTGTGGCCAAGGGCCGCGACGGCACGACGGACATCTACGGCCTGATCCATTGGCCGGACAATTTCGATGTGCGAAAAAAGCACCCGGTGATCGAGCATATCTACGCCGGCCCGCAGGATGCGTTCGTCCCCAAAGCGTTCCGCGTCAAAGCAGGTTTTGAAGCACTGCGGGCCAAGGGTTTCGTGGTCGTGCAGATGGACGGCATGGGCACCTCGAACCGCTCGAAGAAATTCCACGACGTCTGCTGGCAGAACCTCGGCGACTCCGGCTTCCCCGACCGCATCCTGTGGCTGCAGGCGGCGGCGCAGAAATATCCGGGCCTCGACCTGACGCGCGTCGGCATCTACGGCGGCAGCGCGGGCGGCCAGAGCGCGCTGCGGGCGGTGCTCGCGTTCGGCGAGGTCTACAAGGCCGCCGCCGCCGACTGCGGCTGCCACGACAACCGCATGGACAAGATCTGGTGGAACGAGCAGTGGATGGGCTGGCCGGTCGGCCCGCACTACGCCGAGCAGTCGAACGTGACGCAGGCCCACAAGCTGCGGGGCAAGCTGCTGCTGATGGTCGGCGAACTGGACCACAACGTGGATCCGGCGAGCACGCTGCAGGTGGTGAACGCGCTCATCAAGGCCGACAAGGATTTCGAGCTGATCGTCTTCCCCGGCACCGGCCACGGCGCCGGCGGCAGCCCCTACGGCCAGCGCCGGCTGGTGGATTTCTTCGTCCGCTGCTTCCATCCGCCCGCGCCATGAAGGCCTGCAGCACAGGCGGCAACAGGGTTGGCGCTTACGCCGTGCTGCAAGGGGGAGTCATTTCGCCGGAGACAGGCGCAAGCCATAGATGTTGACGGAAGTGGTTGTCGGCTGACTTCCTTCCCGGGCCAGGACCAGGGTTTGCTCATTGCCACCGGTCAGTTCCAACGGGCCGGCCACGTAGAAGCTGATGTTGCCCCAGTCGCCACTGGGGGGCGAGAGACCGATGGGCAAGCTGTTGCGGCCGGTTTTCAAAATAAGGGTGGTGCCCGTCATACCGGCCGCCTTGACGATGACCATGTATCTCCCCCGGGCTTTGGCAGGCCAGGAGACCGTATCGGCAGTATTGGTCCAGTAACCAACGCTGGACCCCCAGGTGCGTTCAACTATTCTCACGCCAGCGGAAAGCGCAGCGGCGTCGGCATCCAATTTTATGGTGCTGGGGCTTTCCTCGGCTCGGAGGGCAAATTCCATGGTTTGCAGGAAGTCTTCCACCGGGGCTCCATTGATAGTGGCCAAGGATTTATGCCTCTTTAACAAGGCGACGTGTTTGTCGGGATGAAAACTACACATCAACTCATTGACGTTCACACTCTTCAAGGGGGCCAGATCGCAGGACACTCCGCATACATCCAACTTCTTGAGCGTCATGTTCTTGAGCGGCTCCAGACTGGTGATGCCGCGCGAACCGGGCAGGTAAAGATACTCCAGCTTCATGTTCTGCAGGGGTGCGAGATCCTTGACGCTTGAGTAGCGGAGGCATAGCGACTTGATGGGACAATCGGCTATCGGCGTCAAATCCGTGACGCGTGTGGCGTCCAGTTCCAGCAGGGTCAGGGGCATCTTTTCCAAGCCGGCGATGTTGGTCAAGGAAGCCATCTGGCGCGCACAGAGGGAGGTGATTTTCAAGCCGCGCAACGTGTCCAAGTCGGTCAGCAGGTTGCCATCTATGTTGAGCGTTTGCAGCGGCATATTGGTCAGCGGGGTGAGGTCGGTAATGGAGGCATAGGCGCAATTGAGCTTCATCAGGGGCAGGCCCTTCAGGGGCGACAAATCCGCGAGCTTGCTGCGCCCGACGACGGGTTTGCCATCCTTCGAGGGGGTGGAACAGCTGAGCTCTTCCAGTGCCGGGAACATGCGGACGGGCGAGAGGTCCGCCACGTTTTGCGATGAGAACCGCAGCTTCAAAACCTTGCCGCCCGTGGCATCAAAGGTCACCACGCCGTCGAAGTCGGGGTTCGCGGTTTTCATCGCCTCGGTGAAGCGGCGGATCTGTTCCTTGGACGAGATGGCGGCGGTATCGGCCTGCACGGTTCCTTGCGCGACAGTCTTCGGGTCCGCCGGCAGCAGCAGGCCGGTTTCATCACCCGGCAACGCCGGGCCAAGGCGCACGTCGCAGATATCCACCTCCTGCTTGGAAGCGCCCGCCGTGAGCTGAATTTTCTTGAGTTCGCCTGGCGCCGCTTCAAAAACGAGCAGGGCTTTCACCCAGGCCTTCTCCGGGAGATCCAGCAGGGTCAAGCGGCCCGCCGGCGTTTTGCCCAGTTCCAGCATCAACACTTCCCGGGCGGCCAGCTTGAGGGGCGCCCGCACGTAGAAGGAAAGCTTATAACGCTTGCCCGGCTCCACGGGGAAGGCATCCTCCCAACTGATCCAGCGGTGGCTCTCGCCCTGATACCTGAAAAAGCCTTTTTCGCATTTTTCGCGGAAGGAGATTTCCTTGCCGGCCTGATCCTTGGGCGGTCGCTCTTTATAGTCGAAGGGAATTTTCGCGACGTAGCCGCCCGGGTAGAGGTTAAAAGTCACGTGGCCGGGGCTTTTCTCGCGCGTGAGCGGCCGCCCGCCCTCCGTCTTGGCGGAGGACCCTTGGCCGGCCATCCGCGTCCAAAAGCTCGCGATGGGCGTGTCGTTCAAGGTCGTCAGCGTCCGCCACTCGCGCAACAGGGCGGCCTGCTGCAAGGCGAGGGAGGCATCGCACTTGAGGCTCTGCAGCGGCATGTTCCTGAGCGGGGCGAGGTCCTCCACCTCGGTGTTAACACAGCCAAACGTGAGCAGCGCCATACCCTCCAACGGACCCAGGTCGCGGATGGAGGTGTTGTTGCAACAGAGCGCGACCAGCTTCATGCCGGTCAGCGGAGCGAGATCGTTGAGCGGTGTCCCATCGCACATGAGCATGGTCAGGGGCACGCCTTTGAGCGGCGCCAGGTCCGCGACAGCGGTGTTGCTCACACAAAGCGCCGTCAGCGGCAGGCCGGCCAGCGGCGTCAGATTGGCCAGCGGGCTGCGCTTGCCCGCGACGGCCCCGCTGCACGTTAAACGGCGCAGGGCTTTCAGACTGCTGATCGGCGTGAGGTCCGTGAGCGCGTCGGCGGCGAGCGCCAGCTCGGTCACCTGGCCGGCTTCGCACTTGTGCGCTGCGCGCCCGTCAAAGCCGGCATTGAGCGCCTTCAGCTCGGCCAGGACGCGGCGCACCTGTTCCTCCGGCGGCAGCGCGGTCAACGCGCGCGACAGCAGTTCCTTCTGCGCGGCCTCGATTTTTCCCTGCAGCAGGGTGGCGAGTTCCCCGGCGCCCTTGAACTGTTCGGCGGCCCGCTCGGGCTGGTGGGCCTTGAGCAGGGCCAGGCCGGCCCAGAGTGCGAGCGCCGCGGGGTCGAGCTTCCCGGTCAGCCGCGCCTGTTTTTCCTCCAACGGCAGCTGCGCGAGCGTGAAGGCGCCGCCGATCCAGCCGATGCCTTTCGGACGCTCGATCTGGATGCGCTCGCCGCGCACGCCGGCGATGCGCAGACGCGTCTTCGCGCCATCGAGCGGCAGATCCAGCTCCTTGTCCTTCTGCGCCACAAACGATTCGAGCAGGAGCTTATCCACGCCGGCCAGCTGGTCCAGCCAGCCGGCGATGCGCTGGAAGGCCGCCTTGTCGCCGGTCAGCGTGGCGTCGCTGGCGGTGGTCAGGCATAGGCTCCGCGCCTTGGCCAGCTCACCGGCCATGATCGCATCGGCCGCCGCATTCAGCGCGTTCTGCCAGCGCTCGCGCTGGTCGCGTTCGGCTTGCGTCAGCTGGGCGGCGGCGGCCGCCGCCAGCTTCCGGTATTTGCCCGCCGGACCGCTGCGCAACGCCTTCAGTTCGGCCGCGAAGGGCCCTTGGTAGTTGGCAAGCACGTCCGCCGCGCCAGTGAAATCCTGGCGTGCGGCCAGCGCTTGCGCGCGGTCGGTCAGTTCGGCGAACGCCTGCGTCATCGCCTCGTTCTTGGCGGCTTGCAGCCGCTCGATTTCATGCTTGGCCAGCAAGGCATATTTCGTCCCGGCCAACCGCTGCTGGACTTCCGTAAAGTTGCCGATGGCCTGCGCGAAGGCCTGCGGGTGGGACCGGGCAAAATCCTCGGCCACCTGCCAGAATTCCGCCTGGCCTTTTTCCCGCTTGGCCTGTTCGGCCTGCGCTTGGGCCGCCGCCGCCTTTTGCGCCGTCGCACGGGCGCGGCTGCGCTCGGCTTCCGCGCGCTTGTTGCCCACCATGACCGCCGCCGCGATGCCGACGCTGACCAGGCCCACGGCCAGCACGCCCACCCCGATCCAACGGGCGGCTTGGCCCGAGAGCTTGGGCCGGGCGGCGACCGGCGGCGCCGGACTGGGCATGGCCAGCGGCTTGGCCGAGAGCGGACCGGTTTGTGACAGGACGACTTTTTTCCCGGGCTGGGGCCCATGCCCGCGCCGGATCAGCGCCGAGTGCCCCGCGGGAGGCACCTTGGTGACGGGTGGCCGGCTGTGCAATACCGCATCGATATCGGCGAGCATCGCCGGCCAATCGGCCGGGCGCTCCTCGCGTTTTTTCGCCAGCATGATCCCGAGGAGGCTGACGCAATGTTCGGAGAGCGCAGGATAATAGCCGCGCGGGTCCGGCAGCTCCGCGATGGCCTGCTTGCGCAACACCTCCAGAATGCTGCTGCCGGCAAAGGGCATGTGGCCGGTCAGGATGTGGTAGAGCGTGGCGCCCAGCGCATACATATCAGCGCGCGCATCCACATCGCTGCGGCCCTCGATCTGTTCCGGGCTCATGTAGTTGGGCGTGCCCATCACCTCGCCGGACAGCGTCAGCGCCTCCTCCTCCTCCACGCTCTTGGACAGGCCCATGTCCGCCAGCTTCGGCACGCCCTCGTCGTCGAGCAGGATATTCGCCGGCTTGATGTCGCGATGGATGATCTTGTGGTGCTGCCAGGCGTAGTTCAGGGCGCCGGCCATCTTGCGGATGAGTTGCAGGGCGGCCTTCTCGGTCAAGGTGCCCTTTTTGTGGAGCTGCTCGTCGAGCGACTGGCCGCGGATATAACTCATGGCCATGTAATAGAGGCCCTCGTCCTCGCCGGCGTCGAAGGCGGTGACGATGTTGGGGTGCTCCAGTTTGGCGGCCACATGGACTTCCTGGAGAAAGCGCGGCACCGCGCCCTCGGCGGCGGCAAACTCGGCGGAAAGCACTTTGAGCGCGACCTCGCGGCTCATGGACAGTTGTTTGGCGAGATAGACCGCGCCCATCCCTCCGTCCCCCAGCTTGCGGATGATCTCAAAGCCGGCAATCTGCGTACCGGTGCCAAAGTCACTGCGGGGGATTGCGATCTCTTTCTGACACTTTGGACACGTAACTTTGGAGCCCATCGCCGCGCCACCACTCTCCAGCTCCGTACCGCAGGAAGAACAGGTAAAAATCAACTTCATAGCAACTCCTACCATGCCAATATTAAGTTTCTGTCACTCTGTCAAGCGGCTACTTAGGCTTGGATTGCTGCAGCGCAAACAACACCCTGCGCAGCCTATGCGGGGCCGCTGCAGGTGAGCTCCATGGTTTGGAATTGAACCAAGCGCTTTTGCCAAGCGAAGGGAAAGCGGGCGGTATTATTTCCCAGGTCGGGTACCGCTGTGGCGGCTACTGGTCAGCGGTCGTTCTTGTGGGTGACGGTGGCGCGCTTTTCGAGATCGGCGGCTTTCTTCTGGTAGGCGGCGGCCTTCTGGGCTTGCCCGTCAGCCTGGTAAAAGCTCGCAATCCTGTTCATCAGGCGCGCGTGTGTGTTCATCTCGAAAAAATCGCGCGTGGTGGCGCTGAAGTTTTTCCGGAACACCGCCTCGATCGTATCGAGCGCCTTCTTCTGCGCCTTGTGCTCCTGCGCGTATTTGAAATAGCGCACGGACAGGCCTTCGTAGACAGGGACCTCGTCGCCGAACTCCCTGAGCGCCTTGTCGTAGATGGTCAGCACCGCCGTGGTACCGTCGGCCGCGCGCAGGAGTTTGATGTGGCGCTCCAGCGTCTCGATGATCAGGTCGCTACGCTCCTTGCTGCGCACCTCCAGCTTGCGCACCTGGTTCCGCAGCGATTTCAGGATGGCGTCCACGTTGTCCGCGTCAAGGACGGTCTCCGTCTCCAGCTTGTCGAGCCGGGTCAGCATGTCGGGATAGTCCCGGAAGTTGAAGCGCGCGGTTTGGACGACCGTCTTCCAGCGTTCGCGGGGCGCCTCGGTTTGCTTGAGATAGTCGAAATAGGCCGCCCAGGCGGCCATGTGCCGCGGGCCGGATGCGAGGGCCAGCTCGTACAGGGCGCCCGCCTCAGCCTGCTGCCCGCGCGCGAGCAGGAGGCCCGCCAGCCAGGTGAGGCGGCTGACCTTGCCGTACTCCTGCGTCTGCCGCTGGCTGTCGGTGAGGAAATTGAGCAGGTGGTCCTTGAGCCAGAGCCGCGTCTGCGGGTCGGTCGTGTAGCCCGCCACATACTGGTCGTTCGGGTAGCGGCCGTTCTTCATGTTCCACTTCGTCGTCGTCTTGAAGGCGAACCACGCGTGGCCGCCGCGCTGGCCCTCGCCGAGGAGCATGATCGCCGGGATGCCGTGGGCCTTGGCTGTCATGGAGGCGAAATAGGCCTGGTCGGCGCAGACACCGCCCTTCTGGAGGATCTCTGCCAGCGTGTAGTGCTCGTAGAACTGGCCGCCCTGCGCGATCTTCGCCATCTTGTATTCCACCATGAAATAGGCGCGCCCCCAGTGGTCGCGGACCAGGCGGCGGACGTTGGTGAGCGCCCACGTCAGCTCCGAGGTCGGCACCGGCGCATCCACGACCCAGATCAATTCCGACGCCGGCAGCTTGGTCAGGTCGGTCTTCAGCTGGTTCTGCTTGTCGGCATTCCGGTAGTAATCGTAGCGCTCGCCCGCATCCACCGCGCCGCGCGGATCGAGGTCGCGCGACACGCGCAGCGGCTTGTCGAACACCACCGCGCAGGCGAGCGCCAGGTTGAGATACCGGGCGCCGTCGGCGCGGTCCTTGCCCCAGAGCGCGCACCACAGCGGCAAGACCCTCGCCGGCTCGTTCTGCGGCTTGATCGTTTTGAGATAGGTTTCCAGCGCATCGCGTTCGCCCAGGAACCAGCCGAGGAAGGCTGGCAGGTTGGTCTCCACTTTCACGAGGGCCGCCAGCGTGTCCGGTGTAACCTGATGCAGCACGGCCGACTGGGCGATGGCCAGCGTCGCGGCCTCATCGGCCAGGACGCGCTCCCAGGCGGTGATGCCAGCGGCGCCCGGCGCCGGCTTGCAGGTGTTCAGGATCAGGTTGTCGAGGAACTCGAGGTGCTTGGCGAACTCGCCGCTGGCGATGGCGCCCGCGGTCACGCGCGCCAGCTCCGCCCGCGTCAGCGGTGGCCCGGCCGGCGGCGCGGCGCCCGCCTGTGTGACAGCGAACAACCCCGCCAGGCAGAGGCCTCGTGCGCAGCGGCCCGCAGCCCTGGAGCGCCTGAACAACATGCGCGCATGTTAACCCCGCCGCTCCCGCAGTCAAGCCGTGGCCCCGACGAAAGAACAAATGACCGTGCGCACCGTTTCAGCTTAGGTTTTTACGGTTTTCCAAGGGCTGTAAAAGCAAACCGGTACTTTCCCCGAACATTGGAATTTCTCCCCGTCGTGGAATTACCGGAGGAATAGGCCCAAGCCTTGGAAACTGCAACGGTCAGCCGATGAGGCGGACGCCGCGGGTGCGGAGATAATCGCTCCAGCCCTTAAGCTGTTCGCGCGAGGGCGGCTTGACGGTGTCGGGCAGCGCGGTGGTCAGGCCGAAGCGTTTGAGCTTGGCGCGCCAGAGGTCGAAGTAAGGCAGCAGTTCCACGCCGACGAGCTGCGGCAGCTGGCGGGCGAGCGCGGCGATGCCGTCGAGATGTTCCGTCCGCGTGTTGCACTGCGGAATCATCGGGCAGCGCAGCAGAATTTTCGCGCCGCTGTCGTGGAGCTGCTGCAAACGCGCGACGATGGTTTCGCGTTCGCGGCCGGTAAATTTGGCGTGCAGGCTGGGATCGCTCTCCTTGTAGTCGAAGAGCCACAGGTCCACGCCGCGCTTGAGCCGGTCAAAAACTTCCCAGCCGGCGTAACCGGCGGTCTCGACGCAGCAGTGCAAGCCCTGGCTGCGCGCGGCGAGGAGCAGCTCCTCGACAAATTCCGGCTGCAGCAGCGGCTCGCCGCCGGAGAGCGTAAGGCCGCCTCCGGATTGGACGTAGTAGTCGCGGTCGCGCAGCACCACCTCGAGCACCTCGCCGGCGCGCAGGTCGCGGCCGACCAGCTCCAGCGCCTGCGCGTCGCAGATACCCGCGCAGTCGCCGCAGTTCGTGCAGCGCGCGCGGTCGAGCTGCGCCTTGCCGTCGGTGCCCTTCGCCAGCGCGCCCGGCTTGCAGACCGCATAGCACGCGCCACACGCGATGCATTTTTCGGCCATGAATGAGAGCTGCGGCTTGGGGTCAATGCTCTCCGGGTTGCTGCACCAGAGGCAGCGCAGCGGACAGCCCTTGAGAAACACTGTGGTGCGGATGCCCGGCCCGTCGTGGATCGAGAACCGCTGGATATCAAAGACGCGTCCGGTGCTCACATGTGCTCCGTGCGGGCGATGACTTCGTTCTGCATCTCCGGCGTGAGGTTCACGAAGAACTCGCTGAAGCCGGCGACGCGGACGACGAGGTCGCGATATTGTTCCGGATTTTTCTGCGCCGCGCGCAGGGCGGCGGAATCCACGACGTTGATCTGCAGCTCCTGCCCGCCGTTCTGGAAATAGACGTTCAACATCGCGCGCAGTATTTCGCGCTGGCCCTCGTCGGCGATCATGCCGGCGTGGAAGCGGATGTTGACCTGGTAGGCGCACTGCCAGCTCTTGGCGGCATCGAGCTTGCAGACGGAGTTGAGCGTGGCGGTCGGGCCGCTGCGCTCGCAGCCGGCGGAGACGGCGACGGAATTGGCCACCGGCGTCCCGGCGAGGCGGCCGTCGGGCGTGGCGGGCGTGCCGCGGCCCATCGTCACGGCGCCGCTGCGGACGACATGGCTGTTGCCGAACTTGCTTCCGTCGCGTGGGTCACGGCAGATGTCCTGCATCGGCTCGTCCCGCAGGCGCTCGACCAGCTTGATGATATCGTCCACGCGTGGGTCGTCGTTGCCATGCTTCGGCGCGGCGCACAGCTTGGCACGCAGCCGTTCGTGACCCTGGAAGTTCGCGGTGCAGGCCGTCGCCACTTCGTCGAGCGTGGCCGCTTTCTTTTCAAAGACCACGTCGCGCACGGCGGCCATGCAGTCCACGGCATTGGCAAAGGCGATACCGCCGCAGGATAGGATGTTGTACTTGGTGCCTTGCACCATGTCGCGGGCGCGCTCGATGCAGCCGTGGAAGAAGCAGGAAGTCAGCGGCGTCACGCCCCACGTCATCTGCGCCTGCAGCACCTTCATGTCGGCGGCGTAGGATTGCTCGAGTTGCTTGCGGATATAGGCGCCGACCGCGGCAGAGAACTGGTCGAACGTCTTCAGTTCGCTCGCTGGTGGCGCAATTTTCCACCACTTCCACTGCTGCCGATAACCTTTGCCGCCCGTCAGCGCCGCCTCGATCGCGGCAAGGTAGCTGACGTTTGCGTTGGGGTTGTAATAGAATTGGCCGGGGATGCCCAGCTCGTTGCAACCGACGGGCGTGTAGTTGAACGCGTCCTCGCGGCTGACGCCGAGATTCATCAGGCCTTGCGGCACGACCTTGTCGTTCCAGAGCATCGGGAAACAGGTGGTGCGCGTCAGCCGCGTCAGGCAGAAGTCGAAAAACTTTTGATCGATCGCCGGATGCCAGCGGACCCAGACCAGCGGTTCCGGCAGCGCCATGTTCGTCGCGCCTTCGAGCATCAGCCAGCTCAAGCGGTTCGTCAGGTCGCGCCCGTCGGGCGTCGAGCCGCCGACCACGAAGCCCTGCGTCAGATGGTGCTCCGGTCCCCAGTAGGTGTTGTCGAACATCTTGAGCACGAAGTTTTCGGTCAGCCGGATGACGCCGGCATCATCGAGCCGGCCGGCCTTGCGATCCGCTTCGTAGAACGGCAGCAGCAACTGGTCGAGCCGGTCGGGCGTGCAGGAATAGCCGTGACCCTCGATGTGGATCGCCTGGTGCGCGAGCCAGATCAACTGTAGCGCCTCGCGGAACGTCTCCGGCGGCTGCGTCGCAATCTTCGCGCAGATACGCGCCATCTCGGCCTGCTGCTTTTCCTTCGCGAGGAATGCGCTGTAGCGCTGCGCCCACGTGGAGAGGCCGGCGAGCGTGTGGTCCGCCGCCGTAAGGAAGGCGAGCTGCGCGGCGTCGGCCTCGCCCTGCCGCCGCGTCGCGATGTTCTGCCGCAGCCCGCCGATGCCGACGCGGAGCAGCCCCGCATAGCTGGGGCAGAGGTGGCCTTGGTTGGAAATGAACTTGTAGCCCGGATTGGCTTTCAGCTCGGCGCGGCTCTTGGCCGGCGGCTGGCCGAGAATTTCCGTGCGATACCGGCCCCACATGTTGCGATTGAGCCAATACTCCTGGATGTCGTCCGGTACTTTCCCGGCAAGGTAGCCCGCGCGCTCGGGGCGCTCGCTCGTGTAGATGTTGTTCTCCGCAATGCCCAGCTCGACCAGCAGCGGCATCGCGCCCGGCGTCTCGCTGATCGCGCCCGCGAAGCCATCGTGCTCGCGCAGATAGAGCGGCACGGTCGCGAAATATTCGCGCAGCGCGAGCGCCTTCCGGACGATCCACGGCTCTGCCTCGTGCTGCTGGAAGACTTTCGTGAAGATCTTGGCTCGATGCAACGCGACGTCAACCGGCGAGTCCAGCAGCGCCTGCCGCAGCGCCGCCATGTCGGCGTTGGGCGTCTGCACCGCCGCCAGGGCCACGCGGCTCCGGCCGAACATGACCAGCCCGCCTGCCGCCAGCCCGGAGGCCGCCAGAAATTCACGGCGCGAAAATTTCATCCTGCCACTCATCGTGTTGCTCCTGTTGGCGCACGGTCTTTGAGCTCCCCGCGGATATGCTCCGCGAGCGCCTGCAGCCTTTGTACACCGTCGGGATGCTGCGCGGCAACATCGGTGGCCTCGCCGAGGTCGCTGCCGAGATCGAAGAGCTTGGGCGGCGCACCGAGGTGCAGTTTCCAGCGGCCTTCGCGCATGGACTCGAAACGATGCTGGCCGAAGCCATAGAGCGAATAGAGCGTGGTGCGCGGCGATTTCGCGCCGGGACGGCCGAGCAGGACGTCAAGCTGATCGAAGCCGTCCACCTGCGCAGGCAGCGGCGTTCCGGCGAACCGGGCGAACGTGGGCAAAAAATCGAGTGTGGCCATGAATTCATCGCACACGCGGCCGGCGGGCACATGGCCGGGCCACCACACGAGGCACGGCATGCGCAGCCCGCCCTCAAACACAGTGTGTTTCCCGCCATGGAAGGGTTTCGCGCTGCCGGGCGTGTTGCGCTCCGGCCCGTTGTCGCTCGTGAAAATGACGAGCGTCTTCTCCGCCAGGCCAAGCGCGCGCAGCTTGTCGAGAATCTGGCCGGTGCTGTCGTCGAGTTCCTCCACCACGTCGCCAAAGAGACCGCGGCCGGATTTGCCTTTGAACTTCGCCGAAGCATCGAACGGAAGGTGCGGCATGGCGTGGCCAAGGTAAAGGAAGAACGGACGCCCGCGGTTGGCCTCGATGAACTTCAGCGCCTCCGCCGTATACAGCCCGGTCATCTCCGCCGGCACCGCGGGGCGCTTTTCCACCACGTTGCCGCGCAGGACCGGCATGCCGCCCTCCTGCTCGAAGCAGATGGTCTCAAACTTGTCCAGGTTGTGCAGCACGCCGTAGTAGCTGTCGAAGCCCTGGTCCATTGGCCGCATGCCTTGGACGAAGCCGAGATGCCACTTGCCGATGCACCCCGTCACATAGCCCGCCGGCTTCAAAACCTCCGCCAGCGTCGCCTCGCAGCCCGCGAGCCCGTTCGTCGCATCCGGCCGCAGCACGCCCGCCGCCAGACCGACGCGGCCCGGATACTTTCCCGTCATCAGCGCGGCGCGCGACGGCGTGCAGAGCGCCGAGGTCACCGAGAAATCGGTGAGACGGGTGCCCTCCGCCGCCATGCGGTCGAGCTGCGGCGTGCGGATGTCCTGCGCGCCGCAGCAGCCCAGGTCGCCATAGCCGAGATCGTCGCAGTTGATGAGGATGATGTTGGGCTTTTCCACCGCCCCGGCCGCCGACCACGCCAGCAAACCGGCGAGTGCGAGGGTGCGGGGTTCCAAGGATTGGAAAATATTGCCGGCGTTTTTCCAGGGCTTGGAACGTTTCACGGATAATCTTCCAAGCCTTGGAAAAATACGGCGGATGTTTTCCAAGCCTTGGAAACGCCAACCCGGGCTGTCAGGGATAGGTGGCATAGCCACGCGGTATGTAGCTCTTCCGCGGAAAACTGTCAACCGCGCGCTTGACGGACAAACGCGGGCCATGCTACCAACTGCGCGTGGCTAGGCCACGACCATGACCCGGACCCAACATCCGATTTACAGCCAGCTCAACGACAAGCTGCGCGCGCTGCTCCGCGGCGGCGAGTTCAAGGCGGGCGACAAGTTCCCCACCGAGCGCGAGATCGGCGAGCGGTTCGGCGTCAGCCGCGTCACCGCCAACAAGGCGGTTTCCAACCTCGTCGCGGAGGGCGTGCTGGAATTCAAGAAGGGCGTCGGCACGTTCGTACGCGGCGGCGCGCTCGACTATGACCTCGCCGCGCTGGTGAGCTTCACCGACAAGGCCGCGGCCGCCGGCAAGCAGCCCGCGACGCGCGTGCTGCGCTTCGCCACGATGCGGGCCGCGCAGGCTGGCGCGGAGGTGCTCGGCGCGCTGCGCATTCAGCCGCAAGATGAACTCTTCTATCTTGAGCGCCTGCGGCTGACCGACGGCACGCCGGTGATCGTGGAACGCCGCCACATCGTGGCGCACTTCTGCGCCGGGTTGAACAAGAGCGCCGTCAAGGGTTCGCTGTATGCCGTGTGGACGGAGCAGTTGAAGCTGAAGATCGCCGGCGCCGACCAGGTGATCCGCGCGGTGGCGATCCGCGGCGAAGATGCGCGGTTGCTGCGCGTGGCCGAAGGGACGGCCGGACTGCTGGTCACCTCGGTGGGTTATCTCGGCGGCGGCGTGCCGCTCTGGCGCGAGCTGACGCTGTACCGCGGCGACGCCTACGAATTTCACAACCGCCTCGGGCCGATCCAGGCCGCGCGCCCGGCGGCGGGCGTGCTGTTGGATTTGAACCGGAAGCAATAGGGAGCATACGAGCATGAAAAAACCGCAGGTCGGCATCATCGGCACGGGCTTCATCGGCCCCGTTCATCTGGAAGCGTTGCGGCGCATCGGCGCCAACATCACCGCGTTGTGCGACCTGCCGGACCGCGTGCGCGCGGCGGCCGACCGGTTCGGCATCCCGGAAGCCTTCGGCGATTATCGCGAGATGGTGCGCTCGCCCAGCGTGGACGTGGTTCACATCACGTCGCCGAACCGGTTCCATTGCGAGATGTCGCTGGCGGCATTGCGCGCCGGCAAGCACGTGATCTGCGAAAAGCCGCTGGCGATGAACACGCGCGAGACCGCCCGGATCGTCAAGCTCGCGCGCGGCAGCGGGAAGGTGTTCGCGGTGAACTACAACGTCCGCTTCTACCCCGCCGTGCTGGCGCTGCGCCGGATGGTGGCACGCGGCGAACTCGGCGAGATCATCCACGTCAACGGCTCCTATATGCAGGACTGGCTGTTCAAGGACACCGACTATAACTGGCGGCTGCTGCCGCAGGAGGGCGGCAAGCTGCGCGCGGTCGCCGACATCGGCACGCACTGGATGGACACGGTGTCGTTCATCCTCGGCGCGAAAATCAGCGCGGTGTTCGCCGACCTGCAGACCTGGCACAAGCAACGCAGGCGCCCGCTCGGCGAGGTGCAGACGTTCGCGAAGGCCGATGCGAAGGTGCGCTACGCCACCTACAAGGTCGCGACGGAGGATTTCGCCAGCGTACTGCTGCAGTTCGCCAACGGCGCGCGCGGCAACCTCGGCGTTTCGCAGGTCGCCGCCGGCCGCAAAAACTGCATTCGCATCGAAATCTACGGCAGCAAGAAATCCGCGTGGTGGTGCTCGGAAGATCCGGAACTGCTGCACTGCGGCAACCGCGATGGCGCCAACGAGACCGCCGTGCGCGCCACGCCCGCGTTCGGCGACGGCGCGGCGGGCTTCATGGATTATCCGCCGGGCCACGTCGAAGGCTTCCCGGACACGTTCAAGATGCTGTTCCGTAACATCTATGCCGCCATCGCCGGCGGCCAAGGCGATCGCCTCTTTGCCACCGCCGCCGATGGCCATCAGGAGGTCGCCGTCTGCGAGGCGATCATGCAGAGCAACAAGGCGCAGCAGTGGATGAAGGTGTGCTGATGAAGTCCATCTTCGCCAGCGTGGATCTCGGCGGCACGAACGTCAGCGCCGCCCTCGCGGATGAAACAGGCCGGATCATCGCCGAGGCCAAGGAACCGACGCTCTCGCACGAAGGGCCGCCCGCCGTGCTGGGGCGCATCGCGACCCTGCTGGGCAGGCTGGCCCGGCAAAGCGGCGTGCAGCCGGTCGCGCTCGGCATGGGCGTCCCAGGCCTGGCCGATCTTGCCAACGGCGTCACCACCTTTCTGCCGAATCTGCCGACGCAATGGCGCGAGGTGCCGGTGCGCGCGACGCTGGAGCCGAAACTCGGTTATCCCGTCTACCTGCTCAACGACGCGCGTGCCGCGGCGCTGGGCGAGCTGACCTTCGGCAGCGGCCGCGACGCGCAGACCATGATCTTCTTCACGCTCGGCACGGGCATCGGCGGCGGCATCGTGGTGGAGCGCCAACTGCGGCTGGGCCCGCTGGGCGCAGCCGGCGAAATCGGACACCAAACCATCTTGCCCGACGGGCCCCTGTGCGGTTGCGGCAACCGCGGCTGTCTCGAAGCGCTGGCCAGCGGCCCGGCCATCACCGCCGAGGGCGTCCGCCTGTTGTTGAGCGGCAATGCGCCCAAGCTGCACGAGCTGTGCGAGGGCCAGGTGGAAAAGGTTTCGCCCAGAACCATGGGCGCGGCCGCCCGCGCAGGCGATGCCGGTGTGGCCGCCGCCATCCGCCGCGCCGCCGAATGGCTCGGCATCGGCGCCGCCAACCTGGTGGTGGCGTTGCATCCGGACCTGATTGTCCTCGGTGGCGGCGTGGCCGAGCTGGGCGAGCTGCTGATCGGCCCGATGCGCGAAACGCTCCAGCGCCGCGTGGGGATGATCCCGACGCAGGCTATCCGCATCGAGCGCTCCGCGCTCGGCGACAAGGCCGGGCTGCTGGGCGGCATCGCCCTCGCCCGGCACGGTGGCCTGAAACCAGGTTGATCGGTTTGCGTGCGGTCTGATTCACAACGAAAGGAAAAAAAATGAAACTGGGATTAGTCAGCGCGATTCTGCCGGAGCTGTCGCTGGAGGAAGTCCTGAAGTTCGCCGCCGCCGAGCGCCTCGCGTGCATCGAGGTCATGTGCTGGCCCGTCGGCAAGGCCGAGCGCAAGTACGCCGGCATCACCCACATTGATGTCAACGGCTTCACCCGGGCACAGGCCGACGACGTCAACGCGCTCTGCGCCCGCTATGGCGTCGGCCTGTCCGGCCTCGGCTATTATCCGAACGCCCTCGACCCAGATCCGGTGACGGCGAAGAAGGCGACCGACCACATCAAGAAGGTCATCCGCGCCGCGGCGCTGCTCGGCCTGCAGAACGTCAACACGTTCATCGGCCGCGACTGGACGAAATCGGTGGACGCCAACTGGCCGCGCTTTCTCAAGACGTGGAAGCCGCTGATCGCTTTCGCCGCGGACCACGGCATCAAGATCGGCATCGAGAACTGCCCGATGCTGTTCACCGGCGACGAGTGGCCCGGCGGGAAAAATCTGCTGACCACGCCCGTCATCTGGCGGCGCGCCTTCAGCGACATCCCGAGCAAGCACTTCGGCCTCAACTATGACCCGTCGCATTTCATTCTCCAGCACATGGACCCGCTCTCGCCGTTGCGCGAATTCAAGGACAAGCTCTTCCACCTGCACGCCAAGGATGTCCGCATCCGCCGCGAGCGCATCAACGATGTCGGCATCTTCGCCACGCCGCTCGAATGGCACCAGCCGCGCCTGCCCGGCTACGGCGACATTGACTGGGCGCGCTTCATGGCCGCGCTGATGGACGTCGGCTACGACGGCCCGGTGTGCATCGAGGTCGAGGACGGCACCTTCGGCAGCACGCTCGCCGGCCGCCAGTCCGCCGTCCGCGTCGCCCGCCATGTGCTCGCGCCCTATTTTGGATGACCATGAAATATACCTACGAAGAACTCGCCAAGATGATTGACCACTCGCTGCTGCATCCGACGATGACGGACGCGGACCTCGAGGAAGGCTGCCGCGTCGCGGCGCAGTACGGCGTCGCCTCGGTCTGCATCAAGCCCTACGCAGCCCGGCGCGCGGTCGAACTGTTGCGCGGCACCGGCGTCAAGGTCGGCTGCGTCATCGGCTTCCCGCACGGCAACTCCTGCACCGAATCCAAACGCTACGAGACCGAACTCGCCTGCCGCGATGGCGCGGTCGAAATCGACATGGTCATCAACATCGGCAAGGCG
This sequence comes from uncultured Lentisphaerota bacterium, assembly GCA_903912445.1. Taxonomy (GTDB): domain Bacteria; phylum Verrucomicrobiota; class Kiritimatiellia; order CAIQIC01; family CAIQIC01; genus DP16D-bin41. Next base: position 14,922 of record CAIWHP010000084.1, on the reverse strand, counting down.
CTTGGCGGCGACTGGGACTACGTGGAGCGCGATGTGAAGGCCGTTTGCGACGAGGCCCACAAGCACAGCGCGCAGGTGAAGGTCATCTTTGAAAACGATTACCTTACCAAGGGCGGAGCGGGCCTCGGCAGCGACGACTTCAAGCGCAAGCTCTGCCAGCTCTGCGAGCGGGCCGGCGCCGACTGGGTGAAGACCTCGACCGGTTACGGCTTCGTGAAGCAGGCCGACGGCAGCTATAACTACAAGGGCGCGACCGAACACGACCTCGCGCTGATGCGCGCGAGCTGTTCGCCCAAGGTGCAGGTCAAGGCTGCCGGGGGCGTGCGTGATCTCGATGGACTCATCAAGGTCCGCGACCTCGGCGGCACACGCTGCGGCGCGACCGCCACGGCCGCGATGCTCGACGAATACCGTCGCCGCGAGGCTGCGGAAAAAGCCGGACAGCAGGTCGCCGGCCAAGGCGGCGGCATCGGCGCTGGCGGCTACTGAAGCAACGCCAAGCACGCGCAACCATCGCCCACCCCACCCATTCACAAATCAGCTTTCGCTTCCGCGGGGTTGGGCTCGCCGCACTCTGACGAGTGCAGCTACGGGACAAAAAATGAGGGGCGGCACTTGGCCGCCCCTCGTCAACTGTCGTGCGTTGCGAATCAGAACGCGAGCGAACCCGTGCCGCCGATCAGGTCGGTGTAGCTGTAGGGCGGGTAGGACTGGCTCTGGCCGGCCCAGTTCGCTTCCGGCACGGAACCCGAAACCACGCCGCCGGCCTGCACGGTGATCGCCGCGCCCGCGGTGGGCACCTGGTCCACGCGCACCTGCCAAGTGGCCGTTCTGGCCGCGCCGGCGGCCAGGTTGCCGAGCGCGAGGTTAGGCGCGCCGAGCAGCGTCAGGCCGGCGGGGAGTGCGATGCTCGCGCTGACGTCGCTCGCCGGGAATTGCATGGGGCTGAACGGGGCCGGGCACGGATAGTTCACCGTGGCCGTCACGGTGATGGTGGAGCCGGCCTTCAGTTTACCCTTGGACTGCACGTCCACCTTCCACGGCATGATCGCCACGCCGTAGAACGGCTGCGGCGTGCCGTAGGCCACGTAGTCCCAGCCGGTGGCCACCTCGGCATAGGTCCACGCGATGACGCCGGTCAGGCCGGGCAGATACTTCAGATCGCGGCCCCACGGGTCGCTGAAGTAGATCACGCCCTGCACATCGTCGTAGCCGATGGCGACGCGGTAGTGGCCGCCGCTGGTGCTGTCCGGGGCATAATGCATCAGCATGATCACGGGGATGTCCGCCGCGATCAGCGCCTTGAGTTCGTTGAGCCAGATGGTCGGCGCGGCGTGCCCAAAGGAGGCGTAGCCGAGCGGCCGTTCCGGGAAGCCCGCGATCGGCGCCTCGGCGGGATAGAAGTTGCCTTGAGCCGCGCTCAAGAGGCTGAAGTGGCCCGCGCGCTGGACGTCGTAACACCAGGTGCCGATGGAGGAACTGCGCGCCACGTCGGCGATGGCCTTCTGGCTGAGGTCCGGACCCCAGAAATCAAAAACGATGTTCAAGGAGCCTGCCCCGCAGAGCAGACCGTTGATCTGCGTGTGCCAGGGCACGTTCGCGATGAAGTGACTCGGAGGCAGGGGCGCAGACTGCGCGCCGGTGGCGGCCAACAAACAACCCGCTACAACTGTGAGAGCGATGTGTTTTTTCATGAACCGAATGTAGCAGGTGTCTATCACCGCTGGCAACAAGCCCTTAGCCGGCGCTCGCGCGGCATGGCTCTTTCCATCGGCATCGGATAGAATCCTGCCGCCGAAACCATTGGGAAGATGAGGAGCGCTCCATGATGAAATCTAGGGCAATCGCACTGTATGCGGCGGGGCTGTTGAGCTGCGCAGCCTCCGCAGAGACCGCCGCGCCAATTTCGGCGGCGGAGGCGACGGCGCTCCGGTTCGGCAAGGATGCGCACGCCGCGACGCAACCGCGCGCGCTCTCGCTCGCGCCGGCAAAATGGATCTGGCTGCCCTCGCAGCGCACGCTGCCGAATACGTTCGTGTTGTTCCGCAAGGAAGTCGAACTCTCCGCCGCGCCGACGAGCGCGTTCGGCTGGATCGCCGCGGACAGCCGCTATCTCGTCACGGTCAACGGCCAGCGTGTACAGTGGGGTCCGGCGCCGTGCGACCCGCGCAACCTCGACGCCGACCCGCTCGACCTGAAACCCTTCTTGAAGGCCGGCAAGAACGTGATCGGCGTGGAAGTGCTCTTCTACGGCTTCGGCGAGGGCACGTGGCCGGGTGGCAAGCCGGGGCTGCTCTTCAACCTCGACCTCGACGTAGCAGGCGCGCGCCAGCATGTCGTCAGCGATAAAAGCTGGCTGGCGCTGCTCGACCGCGCGCACCAGCCGGGCCACTACAAGCGCTGGTTCCTGCGCGCGCTACAGGAAGAATTTGACGCGCGCCTCTGGCCGCAGGGCTGGGACACGACCGGCTTCCAGCCCGATACGAAATGGATCGCAGCGCAGGAACTCAAGTGCCCACCCGACAAAGGTTCGTCGTGCGCCGGCGGCGGCTGGTCGAGCGACAGCGTGGACCACACCGCGCCGGAAGTCTCGTCGCTGCGGATGCGACAAATTCCGCCGACGCGCGAAACCATCATAGCTGCACAGGCGCTGGCGCACTCCGGCCACGTCCACTGGAACCGCGACCCGGCCGACTGGTTCGATGTGCAGATGAAGGACGCCTTCGTGGTGGCTGGCGCGCCCGTCGCCGTCGCGAAAGGCGCAGACGCATGGGAACTGCCGGCGACGGCGAAACCGGATGAGGGCGTCGAGGCCACGTTCGTCTTCGCCGAGCAGATGGTCGGCTTCCCGCGCTTTTCCATCGAGGCGCCGGCGGGCACCATCGTCGAACTGATTCCGCAGGAAGGCCATGACCCGCAGAAGACGCGCTGGCTCGACAGCAACCATTTTTCGTGGAGCCGCTTCGTCTGCCGCGAAGGCCTGAACGAATTCGAGACGTTCGATTTCGAATCGTTCCGCTGGCTCCAGCTTCACATCCGCAACGCATCGCGCCCGGTGACCGTGCGCGGCGTCGGCCTGCGGCGCCGGCAATATGACTGGCCGCAAACGCCCCGGATCCGCACCTCCGAGGCGCCGCTGCAACGGCTCTTCGACGCCTCGATCAACACGCTGCGCAATTCCGCCATCGAGTCCATCGTGGACGGCATGGGCCGCGAGCGGCAGCAGTACAGCGGCGACGGCGGCCACCAGATGCACGCGATCCGCTACGCGTTCGGCGAGCAGCGCATCGTCGCGCGCTACCTCCGCACGTTCAGCGAGGGCCTGACCAAGAGCGGCTTCTTCCTCGACTGCTATCCCGCCTTCGACCGCCTCGCGCGCCTGCCGCAGCGCGAGCTCGACGCGGCCTACTGGGGCCCGCTGCTCGACCACGGCGTGGGCTTCGTCTTCGACAACTGGAACCACTACCTCGAAACCGGCGACCTCGACGCCGGGCGCGAGCCGTTCCCGCGCCTGCTGCGCTTCGGCGACTACCTCTGGGCGCTGCGCGACAGGAACGGCCTGCTGCCGGTCGAGGATCTCGGCATCCCGAATGTCTGGATCGACCACAGCGCCTACCGCAACCAGCGCGACCGCCAGTGCGCGTTCAACCTCTACACCGCCGCGATGTTCACCCACGCGCTCGCGCCGCTCGCCACCGCGATGGGCGATGGGGCCCGCGCCACCGAGGCGCGCGAGCGCGGCGCCGAACTCCTACGCGCAACGACCGCGAAATTCTGGAGCAAGGACGAGCGCGTGTTCCTCGATAACCTGCCGTGGCTCGCCGAGGACAAAGCCCCGCGCATGAGCGACCGCGCGCTCGCAACCTCCATCCTGTTCGACCAGTGTCCCGGCGGCGACACCGCCGCCGCGCTCAAAGCGCTCGTCGAGATGCCAAAGAACATGGGCTTCTCCTACCCGTGCAACGCCGGCTGGCGCTACTGGGCGCTCGGCAAGCTCGGCCGCACCGACGTGATCTTGAAAGATTTCCGCACGCGCTGGGCCACGATGCGCTCGGTGGTCGAGAACAACTCCTTGCAGGAAAACTGGACCGCGCCCACCGATGCCAGCGCGCAATGGAGCCACTGCCCGCTCGCGCCGGTTTTCATTCTGCATCAGGAGATCGTCGGCCTGCGCCCGCTCGCGCCCGGCTTCGCGCGCGTGCAACTGCGCCCGCAGCTCGGCGACCTGCCCGACCTCGAAACGATCAGCCACACGCCGCGCGGACCCATCGAGTTCAAGGCGCATCGCGACGGCACGGTCCACCGCATCAGCGTCAAGCTGCCGCCCGCTTGCGAAGCCGAACTCGTGCTGCCCGCAGGCGTCGGCGTGCCCTTCAGCTACCTCGACGGCGCCATACCGCCCGGCGCCCCGCACCGCTACCGCCTCCCCGCCGGCGGCGCGGAATTCACGATGCCGGTGGTCAGCCACTGAACTTGCAACGCCGAAATCCTCACATGACAAATTCACACGTGTACAAGCGATCGAAGTTTGGGCGTTGTGCGCCGGGTCGGAGACCCGGCCTACAGCGCGAGGTTGATTGAATTGTAGGCCGAGTCTCCGACTCGGCGTCTGCTGTTGATCTGTTGCGGGAATTACAAAAGCACCTTGGCGAGCTTCGCGGCCTTGGCGCGAAACCAAACTACGTCTGTGGTTTTCCAATGCTTGGAAAAGAGACTCGCATCTTTTTCCAAGGCTTGGAAAACTCTGGCGTCCGCAGTTCCAAGGCTTGGAATACGAGAGGAACGAGCGATGAAGAACATGAAAATATTCTGGTGTGGCGCGGTGGTGGCGCTGCTGGTGCGCGCGGGCGCGATCGCGGGCGAAGGCGGGATCGTGTTCAACGCCGATACGCCGTGGCTGGTGGCGACGAACCAGCCGGAGGCGTTGCAGCGCGCGCTCTGCGATGTCGAGCGCGACTGGTACAAGGTATTCGGCCACCGTCCGGTGATTTTGGCGGAGGCGCCGAAGTCGTGGACGGGGCCGGTGATCCGCTTCGGGCTGACGGGCGCGGCGGGTGCGCCGGAAAGTTTTGCGTTGCGGCTGGAGGGCCAGGCGTTGGTGGCGCAGGGCGCAGATGTGCGCGGCGCGATCTACGCGGCGTACGCGCTTTCGGAGGAAATCCTGGGCGTAGATCCGTGGTGGTACTGGGCCGATCACGAACCGGTGCGCCGCGCGCAGATCGAGGTGCCCGCCGGCTTCAAAAAGGATTTCGGCCCGGCCACCTTCCGCTACCGCGGCTGGTTCATCAACGACGAGGACCTGCTTGGCGGCTTCGCGCCCGATCCGCTGCGCGAAAATGTGTTCTCGCTGGAGATGCTCGACCGCATCTGCGAGACGCTGCTGCGCCTGCGCGGCAACCTGCTCGTGCCGGGGACGTTCAACTATCCCGACGAGCGCTGCTGGGAACTGGCGGCGCGCCGCGGGCTGGCGCTGAACATGCACCACATCCTCGTCGTGGGCCTGAACACCTACCGCTGGCCGCAGGACATGCCCTTCTCCTACTCGAAGCATCCCGAGCTCATGGAGCGCTACTGGCGCGACTGCATCGCCGCCTACAAGGGCCGCGAGGTCGTCTGGACCGTGGGCTACCGCGGCAAGCACGACCGGCCGTTCTGGGTGGACGAGCCGGAGCTGAAGACGCCGGAGGCGCGCGGCGCGGTCATCACCGCCGCGATTGCCAAGCAGGTCGAGCTGATCCGCGCCGCCGACCCGCAGGGCATGATCATCGCGAACCTGTGGGCGGAGGGCGCGGAGATGATGCACGCGGGCCACCTCAAGCTGCCCGCCGGCGTCGTGCAGGTCTGGCCCGACGACGGCTCCGGCATGATCCGCGACAACGGCACCGTGCAGGCCGGGCAGGGCGTCTACTATCACACCGCGATGCTCAACAGCAGCGCGAACCAGCTGAGCGAGATGGTGCCGCCGAGCCGCATCTACAGCGAAATTGGCCGCTTTATCCGCACGGGCGCGACGAACTTTTTCCTCGTCAACGTCAGCGATGTCCGCCCCGTGCCGCTCTCGACCGAGTGCGCGATGCGCTATGCTTGGAACGCCGCGCCGCAGGCCGGCAAGAGCGATGCCGAGAACATGAGCACCTATCTGCGCGAGTGGTGCGGCCGCGAAAAGGGCGCGGCGGTGGCGGAGGATCTCGCCGCGCTCTATACGCGCTACTTCGACATCCCCTATCAGCGGCAGGAAGCGCGCTTCGGCGACAACCACTTGATTACGATGCAGCGCACGCTCAACCGCATCGCGGCGCCGCTCATGGCCCGCGCCAAGCCGCTCACCAAGGATGCGCTCGGCAAGGCGCGCGCGATGCTCTCGTTCGCCGCCACCAACCGCACCATCGTGGCGCAGCTCGCCACCGACGCGAACGCGCTCGCGGCGCGCATACCGGCGGAGCGCCGCGCGTTTTTCCGGTAACACCTGTTCACGCAACTGCAAATTCATTTGCACGCGCTGGAGATGCTGGAGAACTACGGCGCGGCGCTGACCGCCTACGGCAAGGGCGACAAGGCGCAGGCGCTCACCTCCATCGAGAAGGCGCTGGCGGCGCTGGAAAAAGTTTTTGTCGCGATGCGCGCGGGCGAGCTGGAAAAGTGGAGCGGCTGGTATTTCGGCGAGCGCTTCGTGGGCTTGGAAGCCACGCGCGACCGGCTGCGCGTGGTGCGCGCGTTCCTGCGCGGCGAGCCGTCGCCCCCGTCGCACGCGCCGAACGGCTATCCCGAACTCTATCGCTACCAGGAACCGTTCCAGCCGAATTTCCCGCGGATGTATCCGCATGCTTCCGCGCCGTGAGGCCACAATATCGCCCCGAGGGGCGCGTTGTCGGGCTGTCTTTGTTGCGTGCGGAATTTCAAGGCCGGGAAAAGCAGTAGCGCTTTTTTTCAAGTTTTGGGATAAAACGTGGCGCGTTTTCCAAGCCTTGGAAAACGGGAAGGAATGACGATGCGGATCCTAATTTTGACGGCCAGCATGGCCCTGGTGATGGCGACCGCCTACGCGGCGCCGAAGAACCAGAACCCGGACAAGCCCACGCCCATCAAGACGGCCAAGAAAGAACAGGCCGCCCAGCGGATGATCAACGCGCCGGCGGCGCTGGCGAACGCGGCCGAGGCGCGCGACCTGGTCGGCGGCGTCAACTCCAACGCCTTCGTCGCGCTGCGGCTGGCGATCGAGGACCTGACCAAGTCATTCCCCGGAAAGTACACCCACGGCGCGGACTTCCTGAAGCAGCTCGGCACGCTGGAGCAGAAGTTCGCGGCGGGCGCATCGGCGGAGGAGCTGCGCGCGCCTCTGCTGGCACTGCGCCGGCAGGCGCTGCTGGAAAATCCGCTGCTGGATTTCGAAAAGCTGATGCTGGTGAAGCGCGCCGATCCGAACAATTCGCAGGGCGGCGGCCTCGGCCTGCCGCAGAACTGGCAGGGCGACGACGTCCTGCGCGGGAAATTCGACAACGAGATCGCGGTTCTTTCGCCCGTGCGCCCCGACGGCAAGCTGACGACGCTTTTCCGTCCGCAGGAGAGCGTGTTCGTGGGCGATGTGGACCTGAACTTCGACGCCGACAAGCTGATGTTCACCATGCCGGCGCGGAAAACGAACACCGTCGAGCAGGCAGACAAAAAGCAGAGGAAAGTCAGCGCAGAGCAGTGGCATATCTGGGAGGTCAAGGCCGATGGCTCCGGGCTGCGGCAGGTGACGCCGGACGAGGTGGATATCGACCACTATGACTCCTGCTATCTGCCGGACGGCCGCATCGTGTTCGACTCGACCGCGGGCTTCCAAGGCGTGCCATGCGTCGGCGGCGGCAACTACGTGGGCAACCTCTACTTGATGGAGACGAACGGGCAGACGCGGATGCTCTGCTATGACCAGGAACACAACTGGTGCCCGACGGTGCTCAACGACGGCCGCCTCCTCTATTCGCGCTGGGAATACACCGACACGCCGCACTACTTCACGCGCCTGCTGTTCGCGATGAATCCCGACGGCACCGGGCAGGCCTCGATCTATGGCAGCAATTCGCACTGGCCGAACGGCGTCTTTTTCGCGCGCCCGGTACCGGGCCACCCCTCGCTGCTCGTCGGCATTGTTTCCGGCCACCACGGCGTGCCGCGGATGGGCGAGCTGATTCTCTTCGACATGGGCAAGGGCCGTTTCGAGGCCGAGGGCGCCGTGCAGCGCATCCCCGGCCGCGGCAAGAAGGTCGAGCCGGTGATTCAGGATGGCCTCGTCAACTCGAGCTGGCCGCGGTTCCTGCACCCGTTCCCGCTGAACGAAAAATATTTCCTCGTGTCGTGCAAGCCGACACCGCAGTCGCCGTGGGGCCTCTATCTCGCCGACGTTTTCGACAACCTCGTGCCGATCCTCGAGCAACCGGGCATGGCGTTGTTTGAGCCGGTGCCGCTCCGCGCGACGCCGCGCCCGCCGATCATCCCCGACCGCGTCAAGCTGGGCGAGCGCGAGGCCACGGTCTATCTCGCCGATGTCTACGCGGGCCGCGGGCTCGCCGGCGTGCCGCCCGGCACGGTCAAGAGCCTGCGCGTGTTCGAATATCACTTTGCCTACCGCCACATGGGCGGCCACATCAACATCGGCGTGGACGGCCCGTGGGACGCGCGCCGCGTCGTGGGCACGGTGCCGGTGAACGCCGACGGTTCCGCGTTCTTCAAGGTGCCGGCCAACACGCCGCTCGCCGTGCAGCCGCTCGACGGGCAAGGGCGGGCGCTCCAGATCATGCGGAGCTGGTTCAGCGCTCAGCCGGGCGAGCGCCTCTCGTGCGTCGGCTGTCATGAGAAGACCGACGAGGTGCCTGCCTCGCGGATTACCATGGCCGCACGTGCGGCGCCGGTGGACATCACACCGTGGCGCGGTCCGCGCCGCGGCTTCAGCTTCCCACGCGAGGTCCAGCCGGTACTCGATAAATATTGCGCCGGCTGCCACAACGGCGCGGCGCGGCCCGATGGCAAGACGCTCCCGAATTTTTCGCCCGGCCGCGAGGAGAAGGAACTCGCTGGCAAGAAGAAGCGCGTGCTGCCCTTCGACATCGCCTACCTCGCTCTCCATCCCTACATCTACCGGCCCGGCCCGGAAAGCAGCTACTACATGCAGATGCCGTGCGAATATTTCGCCGAGACCTCGGAACTGGTCCAGATGCTGCGCAAGGGCCACCATGGCGTGCAGCTCGATGCCGAGGCATGGGACCGGCTGATCACCTGGATCGATCTCAACGTGCCCGACCACGGCACGTGGGGCGAGCACCGCCAGATCTCGAACGACTATCACGCCAAGCGCATGGCCGCGCGCAAGCTCTACGCCTACGACGACCTTGATCCCGAGGTCTACCCCACCCCGCCGCCCGCGCCGGTCGCCTTTGTGAAACCAACGCCGCCCGCGCCGATCGCGAACCTTCCGGCGACCATCGCCAACGTCTGGCCCTTTGATGCCGCCGAGGCGAAGAAGAAGCAGGAATCCGCCGGGCTGCCGAAGACCATGAGCGTGGACCTGAACGCGACGCAGAAGCTGGAACTGGTGCTGGTGCCCGCCGGCGAGTTCGTCATGGGCGACGCCGCCGGCGCGCGCGACGAGCAGCCGACCTGCCGCGTGAAGATTGCGAAGCCGTTCTACATGGCGAAATTCGAGATCAGCAACGCGCAGTACGGCCTGTTCGATGCCGCCCACGACAGCGGCTTCATCTCGCAATTCAACAAGGACCACAGCACCGCCGGCGTCCCGGTCCAGCAGGGCAAGCAACCCGCCATCCGCCTCTCTTGGAGCAAGGCGATGGCCTTCTGCGACTGGCTCTCGAAAAAGACCGGGAAGAAATTCACGCTGCCGACGGAAGCACAGTGGGAATGGGCCTGCCGCGCAGGCTCGACCACGCCGCTGAGTTACGGCGCGCTCGACACCGACTTCGGCAAGCAAGCCAACCTCGCCGACCAGCGGCTCGCGTCGCTGCTCGTCGGCAACTCGCCCAAGTGGTTGCCGCGCGTGGATTCCGTCAACGATGGCGCGATCGCCACCGCGCCCTGCGGCAACTACGCGGCGAACGCTTGGGGGCTGCAGGATCTGCACGGCAACGCCAGCGAGTGGACGCGCACCACCTACCAGCCCTATCCCTACGCCGACGATGGCCGCGACCGCAGCGATGCCGACGGCCTCAAGGTCGCGCGCGGCGGCTCGTTCTACGACCGCCCATACCGCGCCACCAGCGCCTATCGCTATGCCTATCCCGCCTGGCAACCGGTCTTCAACACCGGCTTCCGCGTGGTCTGCGAAGAAGATATAAAGTAACGACCCCGCGCGCCGGAACTGTTCCCCCAGCAGCCCTTCCCTGCCGCGGGCGGCTACGGAAGGTACGGGCTGGAGGTGCAGGGGCGGGCTGTCGTATCGCAGCCAAACGGCGCGGACAGGACGATCGGCCCCTGTGTCGCCGGGCTGCGGGTTGCGCGGGGATGAAGACGCCACCGACAAACGCTCCCGCTGATCAGCACGCCAAGTACTGGCGCAGCAGTCCCCGTGGGCGCCCGCGGCAGCCCCGGCTCACTCCTCGAGGTCTTCGATCTGCGACAGGGTCTTGCCGAGCGGGCGATAGCGGAGCTTGCCCTTCTCCGCCTCCGACTGGCACTTGATGCACAGCTTGGCAAACGGCTGGGCCTGCAGGCGGACCTTGGCAATCAGTTCGTGGCACGACTCGCAGGCGCCATAGGTGCCCAGCTCGAGGCGCTGCAGCGCGGCATTGACGGCGTAGAGCGACTCCTGCCCGCCGCTGACGAGCTGCGGGTTGTCACGCGATAGAAAAGCCACACCATCGGCCGCACGGTCGCGCAACTTGAGCAGCGTGGAGCGAAACTCTTTCACCTCGGTGGTCGGCCATTTGACCTGCTTGAACGCCACCACTTCATCCGCCGGGGTCAGGGTACGTTTGACGACCGGAACTTCTGTTTTCTCGACAACAGGCTTCACTTGCTTCGGTGTTTTTTTGTTCGTCATAAGCTACTTTACCGCCCTTCCCGCTGCCGCGCGAATCACCGGCGGCGCAAAATGGGCGGCGGCTTGTAACAGAACCCCTCCGGCGCGTCAACGAAATCGCGCGCCCAAATGCAGCCACGGGCCGGGAGGCGTTCGCCGCCATTGCCTGCCGCCCGCGTTTCGGGTACAAACCCGTTGATGCAGCGTCATCCAGCACAGCGGGTTCCAAGGTTTGGAAAAGTTGACCGCGCACTTTTCCAAGCCTTGGAAAAAACGGCCCGTCCCACTTCCAACCTTTGGAAAATCGCTGCCGCCGCGCTGCTGCTCGGCACGCAGGCGGCGCAGGCCGGCGCCGCGGCGCTCGCGAAAAGCGGCGCACTGGCCGGTGGCGCACCGGCGCAGCAACTCGCGCTCGATGTCACGGGCGTGAAGACGCTCGTGCTGGCGGCGACCGGCTACTCGTGGGGCCAGGCGGTCTGGGGCGAGCCCATACTGCTCGACAAGGATGGCCGGAAAACCAAGCTCACCACACTGACGCCGATCGCGGCCCACGTCGGCTGGGGCCAGTTCGCGGTCAACCACGGCCCTGACCGCAAGCCACTGAGCGTCGGCGGCCGGCCGTTGGCCTTCGGCTTGTTTGCCCACGCCGACAGCGAAGTTGTCTACGACCTCGCCGGCCGGTTCACGCGCTTCGAGGCCTGGGTCGGCATCAATCACACCTCCGAAAAGCGCGGCCGCGTGGTCTTCGAGGTCCGCGGCGCGGAGGAGTGGGCCTGGCAGCAGACGCTGGCGCAACTGCGGCACGGCTTTTCACGCGACTGCCTCGCCAGCCTGCGCCGCGCGCTGGCGGACGCCGCCAACTCCGCCGCGCTCGGCGCCCGGCTGGATGGCTTCGAGCAGAATTTCCACGCGCTGCGCAAAGCGCTCGACGAGCATCCCGACGCCGCGCGCGCCCGGTGCACGGAGTTTCTCGCGCTGGTCCGCGAGATACGCCTGCTCAAGCTCGATGCGCCGCTGCTCTTCAACAAACGGCATCCCTATTTCTCGGCTCACATCTACGATGATCACCTGACGTGGCACCCGGGCGGCGGCTTTTACATCCTCGAAAATCCCGCCGCGCCGCCCGGGCAGCAGATCGTCCGGCCGCTGATCGACCCGCAGACGCAGGCGACGCTCGGCGCCGGCGTCTATCGCGACCCCGACCTCGCGTTCGATGCGCAGCGCATGCTCTTCGCGTTCAAGGGCGAGGCACATGGCGACACGGCGATCTTCGAGCTCGCCCTCGACGGCACGCGCCTGCGCCGCCTGACCGATCCCGCGCGCGACCACGCCTGCCGTGAAAAGCCCGCGGGCCTGATCGGCGAAGGCGGCCACGACCATTCGCCGTGCTACCTGCCGGACGGCCGCATCGCCTTCGTCAGCACGCGCTCCGCGGGGCTGGTGATGTGCTTCAACAACCACATCGCCACGCTGCATACGATGAACGCGGACGGCAGCGACCTCAAAAACATCTCGGTCAACAACGTCACCGAGTTCGACCCCACCGTGCTGCCGGATGGCCGCATCCTCTACGGCCGCTGGGAATACGTGGACAAGACCGCGCTCTATATGCAGAGCCTGTGGACGGTCAATCCCGACGGCACGCAGGAGACGGCGCTGTTCAAGAACAACCTCGCCAAGCCGACCGCGGTGCTCGATGCGCGGCCGGTGCCGGGCAGCGACCTGCTCGTCGCCTCGCTCACCCCGCACAACGGCCAGTCGGCCGGCGCGATCGCGATGCTCAACCCGCGGCTCGGCAAGAACAACCTCGCGGCGCTGGCGAACTTCACGCCGGAGTATCCCACCGAGATGGACCAGGGCCTCACCCGCGGGCCGTGCGACCCGTGGCCGCTCGACGCCGACAGCGTGTTGATCGCCAACAACGCGCCGGAGCACGGCGCACACGGCGTCATCGAGCTGGTGGACCGCTACGGCTTCCGCTTCGTCATCCGCCGCGAGCCGGACATCTCCTGCTACGCGCCGATGCTCATCAAGCCCACGCCCGTGCCGCCGGTCCGCCCGTCGCTGATCAAAACCGGCGAGCCGGCGAAATTCTTCGTGCGCGACATCTACCAAGGGCTCGACGGGGTGCCGCGCGGCACCGTGAAGACGTTGCGCGTCCTCGAGACCACCTCGCGCATCAGCGGCATCCCGCGCGGCGGGCGCTGGTGGAACCAGGCGTTCCTCGTCAGCTGGCAGGGTTCCTACGACGTGAAGAACTTCCTCGGCACCGTGCCGGTCGCCGCCGATGGCTCCGCCTACTTTGTCGCGCCGCCGGGCAAGGCGCTCTACTTTCAGGCGCTCGACCAGGAGGGCCGGCTCGTCCAGAGCATGCGGACCTTCGTGCAGGCCGCGCCCGGCGTCACGCGCTCGTGCCAGGGCTGCCACATCAAGGACGACGACCGCGCGGCCGTCGCCCAGCTGCCACGCGCGCTGGCGACGCAACAGCCGGCCGCACAGCTGCAGCCCGAGGCCTGGGGCCACGGCTTCCTCGACTATCCCACCATGGTGCAGCCGGTGCTCGACCGCCACTGCGCGGGCTGCCACGGCGGCGCGCGCGGCATCGGCGGCGGCCTCGACTTCTCCGGCGGCTGGACGTGGGCGTTCAACCTCAGCTACGAGACGCTGCTCAAAAGCACGCTCACCGGGTTCCTCAACTGCAACAACGGCGCCGTCCGCACCGCCGAAATCCTCCCCCCGCGCCTGCACGGCTCCGGCGCCGGGAAACTCGGCCACAATTTGAAGGAACTTTCGCCGGCGGAGCGCGCGCTCCTGTTCGCGTGGATGGACGGCAATTGTAATTATTACGGCACGTGGAATTATTCCGGGAAAGCCACCTGCGACGCGCTCCTTGCGGCGCGCGAGCCGCTGCTCGGCGCGCTGGAGGCGGCCGGCTGCGTCCGCTGCCATCCGCGCGAGATCGGCAGCGACTGGGTCAACCTCCAGACGCCGGAGCACAGCCGGATGCTGCGTGCGCCGCTCTCCAAGACCAAGGACGGCTCCGGTCTCGCCTGGTGCCGCGACCGCAAAGCGCAGCCCGTCCCCTTCCCGTTGATCTCACAAAAGAACCAGCCACCCGACGTCTTCCATCCCGCGCAGCGGATCGCGCGCGACGCCAAGGGGGCGAGCGTCACGCCTTTCGCCAGCACCGATGATCCGCATTATCGCGCCCTGCTCGCGCTGATCCAGCAGATCCGCACGGCCGCGCTGAAGGACCCGCGGGTGGACATGCCCGGTGCCGAAATCATCCGCGGCCGCTGCCGGGAACTCACGCCGCTCACCCCGCCCGCCCGTTGAAACCATAAAGAAAAACCGCGGACTGGTGTCCGCGGCTTTCGTGAACTGATTTGTTGCTGGCTTTCCCGGCCTTTCGGGGACTTACAACCCATTCCGTTCGTGCGCGCTACGCGCAAGCTCAGGCAGGCTGCACACCGCGCGCGTTCCATCCGGCCGAGCCATTCCACAGGACAATGCTGGCCTTGCCTTTTTCCATCGATTTGAGATGGGTTTCCGTGGCCACGACGATAATCGAGGGATGCATCCCCGAAACATCCGTCTTCAGCGTGAAAATGACCTTGCCATCATGCATCACCGAGGCCATCCGCGGATCTTTGCGATTGACGACAATCTTCACATTCCTGCGCAAGGGTGTTACATCCAGATTTTTCATGTGGTGATTATACCATGATGCAATTAGAAATACGATGCAATAATTACACCAAGCCTGACAAGCCACGGCGTATTCACGAAGGGGCTCGGAGGTTGGGGCGGTGGGAGGTTAAGGTCAGGAGAACGCGGCGGTCGTGGTCGGCGGCCATCCACGCTGCAAAGTCGGTCGTGGTTTTTTGCGCAGGCTGTCGCTGGTGGCCGCG
>CAIWHP010000083.1 GCA_903912445.1 uncultured Lentisphaerota bacterium | reverse complement strand
TGCGGCCACCCTGTTACCCGAGCGTGGACGGAAGGGACGAGATGAACTGTGTAGACGGGTTGATGGTTCCGGTTTTCCAAGGTTTGGAAGGGGCTGGGTTGGGGCGCGTGTTGGATTGCGCCAAGGTGCGCCGGGTCGGAGACCCGACCTACAGAGAACGCCGCGTGGGGTCACGCGGCCTACAACGGTGGATTGGGGCGGGCCGCACGCTGATGAGTGCGGCTACATTTTGTAGGGGCGCAGGCTTGCTGCGCCCAATGTGTATCGGTCTCGCACCGAAAGGGCGCAGCAAGACTGCGCCCCTACCACAGCTTCAAGGTTTCAGGTCGATCGCGTTGGCGCCGCCGGCGAGCTTCTGTTCCTTGCCCTGCCAGACGAAGACTCCGGTGATGCCCGCGGGCAGCTCGACGCTGCCGCGGCAACGGCTGCCTTCGAAGGCGAGGTTCAGATCAATGAAGCCATCGGGGTGGGGGGTGTGGCTGACGAGCTTCGGCAGCTTGCCGGGCTGCGGTGCGATGCGGACGGTGCGGTAGCCGGTCGAGTCGGGCCGGATGCCGGCGATGCTGGCGTGCAGGTGGAACAGCGGATGGCTTCCCCACGCGTGGCAGTCGGAGCGCGTGTTGCCCGGCGCCTCGACCGGCGTCTTGAGGCCCTGCTTCACGAGGTCCTTCCAGAAGCTCATCTTCTCGACGATCAAATCGCCGCGTCCGAACTTCTGCCAGGTCTCCAACAGGTAGAAATTGAAATAGATCGTTGTGCGCTTCAGGTCCGGCGCGGTCAGCAGTTGTTCAAAACAGCGCTTGGCCTGTTCGCCGGTCAGCGTGTCGGTCAGCAACGCAAGGCACTGGCCGTGTTCGCTGTAGCTGCTGCGGTTGAGGGTGTCGGCAATCAGCCCGCGCTGCTCGTCCCAGAACTTGGCGCGCACGGCGGCGGCAGCCCTGGCGGCCTTCGCGCGCAGGCGCTGGGCGAGCAGCGGCTCGCCCAACCCGTCCTCGACGGTGGCGGATTTTTGGAGCGCATACACATAGAGCAGGTTGTTCAACGCCGAGAGGCCGCGCCCCTCGGGCGCGTCGCCGACGTGCCAGCCGGGAACCCAATCCATGAACGGCCAGCCGGGCAGGTTCTCCAGCAGGCCATCGGCGTTCAGGTAGGGCTCGAAGTGTTCCAGCATCGAGCGCAGCCCGATCGCGCGCGCCTTCACGAAGGCCGGATCGTTCTGCCACTGGGCAAAATCGCCGAGCATCATCGCCCAGATCATGGAGAAGGTCGGCGAGTGCTGCGGCTGGTTGGCGGGGAAGCGCTCGTTGACGAAGCCCCAGTTGCGGCGCGAGTAGTCGAACAGCTCGATGGCGCGTTTGATCAACCGGTTGTCCCGCGTCATCACAGCGGTGGTCAACAGCTCAAGGCGCGTATCGCCGTCATACATGAGCTGCTCGTAGTAGGGGCAGTCCATGTAGGTCTCGTGCGTACACATCTGGATGCCGCGCACTGCAAGCTTGATCACGCCCTCGAGTTCGGCGTCGCCGCCATCGAACCGGCCTTCGTTTTCGTGCGGATAGCGGTTCTCGTTGAGCGCGAGGCGATGGAGCGTCAGCGGCTCGGCGGCGGTCTTGATTGAAACCAGGCACCAGAGCCCGGCGCGCCACCAGAGCGTGGTGAATTTCTGATGCGCGCCGCCGGTGGGCAGGAACGTATCGGTCATGCCGTGGAAATTCTTGCCGATGAACTCGCAGCGATGGCCCTTCTCCTTGGTCTTCGGGAGATACAGCGACTCTTCCCAGCCCCACGTGAGTTGCGCCCCCGCGCCGCCGGAAACCTCGCACAGCGGATAGGCGCAGTAATAGTCGTCGAGGTGCCACAGCATGAACATTTCCGTGTTGGCGGGTATGGTCACCTCGCCCTTGCCAGCGACCAGCGCTTGCCACTTGGGCAGGTCGGCATGTTGCGCCTGCTCACTGGTGATGAGATCGCCCTTCGCATGCTTTCCGCTGCCGAGCGCAACGGCGCGGCCGGTGCTGACCTCGCGGTCGAACTGGTCGGGCAGCGTGGTCGGGAAGAGCTTCCAGCCGGGCGAGCATTCGCCGTAGGGCGTCTTGTGCAGCGGCGGGCGGATGACCTGCGCCTTGACGAACGTGCCCTCCTGCCACTGCGGGCCGCAGCCACGCGCCGTCAGTTGCGCGCCGACGAAGAAAACGCCGGGCGTGAATTCGCAGCCCGTGAGTTGCGCGACGTCCCACGGCGCCTTGCCGGTGGAAAGCTGCTTGTCGTACGCGCCTTCCGCCTTGAGCAGGAAACCGCCACGCCATGTGAGCTGCGCGCACGGCGCGTTCGGGCCGATGCTCCAGGCGAGCGCCTCCAGGCGATGCGGTCCCGGCGCGAGCTGGATTTCGTAGGTGGCATAGGCCCAGTGCTCGACGTCGGAGCGGTCCGGCCCGCGCGCGATGCGCGTGCCGTCGAGGAACAGCTCGAAGCGCTCGTCGGCGGTGACGTGGATCCGCAGCGGCTCGGCCGTGGCCGTGAAACTTTTGCGGAAGCGCAGGATCACCGGTTCGCGCCAGCCGATGGAAAAATGGTCGGCGCGCCCGACCTTCGGCGTGTTCGCATGGTCCGGGTGCCAGATCCACGCCGCCTCCTCAATCGGCTGCGACGCGCTGATGCCGATATTGCCCATGTGCAACTGCGGCGGCAGAAAAACCTTTTTAACGACCGGCGCGGCCGACTCCGCGGCGAACACCGGCAGCACGAACGCGAACAAAAGCAGGGCGAGGATTTTTTTCATGTTTGAACTCCGTGGGCTGATGTTAAGTGCGCCGGGTCGGAGACCCGGCCTACAACGGAAAGCTGTGACGCGAATGCTGGTAGGCCGAGTCTCCGACTCGGCGTGGGCAAGAAATAAACATTGCGTTTCCAAGGTTTGGAATGTCAGGCGGCCGCTGCGACTCAATCCACGACGCCGAGGCCGGGCTTGTTCAGGCACGCGGTGCCCATCGTGCCGTCCTTGACGATGAAGATGTCCGGGAACTTTTTGACCCAAGGTTCGTTGGCGGCCGGGCAATACTGCCGCCCATTGGCCTCGATGGCGGCGACGCCGGGGATGTGCGCCGAGATGCCGGCGGAGTGGAGGAGCGACGCGCCGGGGCAGGTGAGGTCCTGCACGCAGAGGAACATCTTGTACTTCTGCGCGACGGCGGCCATGAGCAGCGCCTGGCTCTGGCTCTTGCACGCCTTGAGAGCGACGCCGGTGTAGCCCATCTCGCGCGCGAGCATCAGCGCTTCCTGGTCCGTCAGCGACTCGTCGATCACCACCGGCTTGAGCTTGGAGGCCTCCGTCATCACGTTGGCCCGGTCGGCCTTCAGGTCGCGCTTGGTCGGCTGCTCGACATATTGCAGTCGCTCGAAGGCGGCCGGCGCCTGCTCCTTCACCTGCCGGAGGAACCCGAGCAAATACTCGACGTTGGGGCACTTCTCGTTGAAGTCGGCGGAATAGACCCAAGCCTTTGCGCCACGCTTCAGCTGCGCCGCGGCGGTCGTGCGCTCCACCCGCAGCACGCGCTCCACGTCCCATTTCAGGTCGCTGCCGTTGAGCTTGATCTTCAGGTGCGTCAGGCCGTTGTAGGGAATCCATTCGGCGAGCGTCTCCGGGAGCCCATCGCCGATGCGCTTGACGATGTCCTGTTCTTCCAGCGGATCGAGCGCGCCGATCAGGTGATAGAGCGGCATGCGCGGCTTGGGCTCGGTGAGGACATACTGGTCGAGATGCTCGCCGCGAAACTCAGCGCCGAGGAAATCGGAAAGGTCGCGGTTCAGAAATTCGGCGCCATAGGTGTGATAGCAGTTCAGCCCGTTCAGTTTTCCGTAGGCGTCGTGGATCGCGGCGTCGAAGGGGCTGACCGTGACGAGCGAGCAGAGCTTGGGAATCGGCTCGGCCAGTTGCTGCGCCGTGGAAAATTCGGCAGCGGCTTTGAAATAGGCCGGCTCCAACGCCACGTTGAGTTCAACCGGGTGACTGAACTGCTTGTAGTCGGTGGTGATTTTCGCGACTTGCTCCGCGAGCCCCTTCATGGCCGCCAGCGTGTCCGCGTATTTCAAAACATGGGACGGCCACGACCACACGTTGCCCATCGGCATCGAGCCGAAACCGTGCGCGACCTTGCCGGCGCGGTTGTGCAGGGTGCAATGGACGTTCAGCAGCGTCACGCGGTCGAGTACGTTGCCGCCAAACTTGATCGGCGTGCGATAGAGAAAGTCCTCGTAGGAGATCTTCAGCTCATCCACCACGATGTCGTGCGGATTCGGCACCGCCGCGCGCGCGCGGCGCGGAATGCCGGCCAGTACTCCGGCGGCGGCCAACGACTTCGTGAAATCCCTGCGTGTCCAGCCAGTCATGTTCAAGCCTTTCTGTTTACCACAATGACGCCGCGTGAGGTCACGCGGCCTACAACCTTTCGCCGGGTCAGAGACCCGCCCACAAAGAGTCCGACAACACAGAGCCGGTCTCTATTTCGCCGGCGCGATGCGCTCGACGCAGCCCATGTAGGGGCGGATCGCTTCCGGCAAAACAATGGAGCCATCGGGCTGCTGGCCGTTTTCCATGAGCGCCACGACGAGGCGCGCGAGGGCGACGCCGCTGCCGTTGAGCGTATGGACGAAGCGGGGTTTCCCCTTCGCGTCGCGGTAGCGGATGTTGGCGCGACGCGCCTGGAAATCCTCGAAGTTGCTGCACGACGAAACTTCCAGCCAGCCGTTCTGGCCCGGCGCCCACAGCTCGATGTCGTAGCACTTGGCCGCGGCAAAGCTCATATCGCCCTTGCACAGCAGCAACACGCGATAGCAGAGGCCGAGCTTCTGGAGCACCGTCTCGGCGTTGGCGACGAGCTTCTCCAACTCGTCGTAGGAGGTCTCCGGCGCGACGAACTTGACCATCTCCACCTTGTCGAACTGGTGCACGCGGATCAGGCCGCGCGTGCCCGCGCCGGCGGCGCCGGCCTCGCGGCGGAAGCACGGGGAGTAGGCGGTGAGATACACCGGCAGCGGCTTCGCGATGATCTCCTCGCGGTAGATGTTCGTGATCGGCACCTCCGCGGTCGGGATCAGCCAGAGATCGTCGGCGGTGACGTGGTACATGTCCTCGGCCATCTTCGGGAGCTGGCCGGTGCCGGTCATCGAGGCGCGGTTGACGACGAACGGGGTGGAGACCTCGGTGTAGCCATGCTCGGTGGTGTGCAGATCGAGCATGAACTGGATCAGCGCGCGCTCAAGCCGGGCGCCGAGGCCGACGTAGAGCGGGAAGCCCGCTCCGGTCAGGCGCGTCGCGCGCTCGAAGTCGAGGATGCCGAGCGCCTCGCCCAGCTCGACGTGTGTCTTCGGTTTGAACGCAAAAGTTTTCGGC
>CAIWHP010000082.1 GCA_903912445.1 uncultured Lentisphaerota bacterium | reverse complement strand
CCGTTTTACTGGCGGCTGATCGACTGCTCCTTCGGCGTCTTCGGCGCGCTGCCGCTGCTCTACTGTCTCAAGCTCACGCGGGCGCTTGAAATTGTAGGCCGGGTCTCCGACCCGGCGAACCAAACCCCCGCTTTTCCAAACTTTTGAAAAACGGCGGCAGAATTTTCCAAGCATTGGAAACTGTAGCGGCGATCCCGCTACGGCAGTGCGCCGCTCCGCCAGAGCGCACACCCGAAACAATTCCGTTGAAAACGGGGTACTCGCTTTGCGTGCGTGAACAGGGAGCCTGCCCACCATGCACGATGATCAGACGACTTGGAAAAAACGGGCTGACTGTTGCCAAACCTTGGAAACTCACGCCGGCGCGGGCCGGTTTTTCACGGTGGCGGCGGGCGGGCGGACCTCGGCGCCGGCGGGAACGTCGCGGGTGACGATGCTGCCGGGCTGGATCACAGCGCCATCGCCGATCGTCACGCCCTTCAAAATCATCGCGCGCGCGCCGATGCGGACGCCGTTGCCGATCGTCACCGGCTTGTTGACCAGCGGGCGGTCGCCGACGCTGTGCAGATCGGTGTCCATCACGAGCGCGTCCCAGCCGAGGTAGCAGTTGATCCCGATGGTCACGCCGGCCCACGCGATGATCTCGACGCCGGCATCGAGTACCGTCCCGTCGCCGATGGTCAGCGCGCCGCCCTTGTGCGCCCAGAGGCGCGTGCCGGCGGCGAGGAAGACGCTGCCGAGCGTCAGCCGGCCGGCCTCGTTGTTGATTTGCGGCGCGGGCTGGCCGGCGCCGAAGCGCGCGCGCTCGATATCGGCGCCTGCCCGGTCGCCCTTGAACTGGCATTGCCCGGTCGGCTGGCACAGGTCCTCGGGCAGCAGCGGGAAACTTTCGTTGAGGTTCATGTCACGATCTCCGCGGGTTTGCCGGCCAGGATCGAGCCGGCGGGATAGTCGCCCTGCACCACCGCGCCGGCGGCGACGATGCAGCCGCGGCCGAGCCGCGTGCCGCCGAGGATGATCGCGCGGTTGCCGATCCACACATCGTCTTCAAGCACGACCGGCGCAAAAGGTTCGGCGGCGTCAAAGCCGGCGAAGTCGGTGATGGTCGTCTGCCACGAGATCATGCACTTTTTCCCGAGCGTGACCTCGCGGCCGGCAAAGACCCGCGCGCTGCGGTTGAGGAAGGTGCCGTCGCCAACCGTGATGCGTCCGCCGCCGCGGCAGTGGAGCGCGACGCCGGGATAGAGCCCGACGTGGCCGAGCGTGATGGCGCCGACGCCGGCGCGCACGTCCGGCATCGGCCAGCCGCGCACCCAAGCGACCGGGCCGGCCCCCTCGCGCCGGCCCGGCAGGAGCGCGCCGAAGAGATAGGCGACGGGCGAATACTGCCGCCCGCCGGTGGCCAACAAACGCAGCGCTGAAATGATTCGGGACATGCTGTCCTGCTCGCGACCTTTCGATGGAGCGAGCATAGCGAAAGGCTGCGCAACAATCCACCACAGAGGCTCCGCCCGCTCCCGGCCACGGCCACGAGGTCCGTGACCCTAGCGTGCCGGCGCCGTGAGCGGTGGCGGCCTGGTCGCATAGCGCAGGTCCGCAAGGTCGTCGCCCGCCTCGCCGGCGACGTCGATGGATAGCTGCCATTGCCATTGGACGAAACTGCTGCGGAAGACGAGCAGGTTCCAGCCTTTTTGAAACGCCGCCGCAGCGATCGCCTTGCCAATTTTCCCCGCGTAAACAGGCTTCCCGTTCAGCCAGACGCCCAGGCTGGCGTTAACGGCAAAGCCCTGCGTGCCGAGGTTCAGGTTCACCGGCCGTTCGCGCGGGCTAAAAATCCAGCGGGCGCCATAGGCTTGGTCGCTGTAATGGAAGAAGGCCAGCGCCGCCATGTCGATGCTGCCGGGCCGGTTCAAGCCGGTGTAGTCGCTGTTGGCCACCGCGAGCAACCACGGCGCGGGTGCGCCGACGGTGAACGGCACCGGTGCAGAGAAGCCGTCGCCTTGGGCCAGCTTTTCATCCAGCGCCTGGTGATCCTGCGTCGGGTCGTAGATCGCGTTTCTGGTCCAGCCCGACAGCTTGCCGCCGCCCACGGCAATCCGCCAGCCCGCGGGGATGGCGATGACCTGCTCGCGCGACTCCGTACCCGCGGTGGCCGTGAGGATGATTTTGTTCTCCGCGCGATCCAGCGGCCCGGTACATTCGAATTGGCCTTGGGCAGCGGTCAGGCTGGCAGGGTTGACCGTCCACCCCTCGGGGCCGACCGCCTTGACCAGCGGCGGCGTGGCCGCGGCGGCGGGCGTCCATTGATACTTCACCCTGAAACGCTGGGTCGCATCATCCGGCGAACCGGCCAACTTCTGCAGCGTATAGGACAACGCTGGGAATTTGTCGGCGGCGGGTTGGTAGAGTTTGGCGTAGTTCTTGAGCAGTTTCTCCGCAGCCCGGGCCTCGCCCAGCCCGCGCAGCATGCCCACTGCGATGGCCAGGTGACCCGCCGGATTGGGGTGCACGAAATCCCGGGTGACATGGAAATACGGCTGATAGGCACGCCCCAAGACTTGGATCTCATAGGAGGCCTCGCCGGTCGGCAGGACGAGGAGTTTTTTCTCCTGGGCCAGCTTGGCGATCTCGGCGTTGAGTTCGGCCATGGCCTGATTTTTGGGCGAGGCAGGCTCCTCCGTGCAGGGCGTGATGGTGGCCAAAGCCACTACGCGGGGATGGCTGCGCGCGCGCAGCGCCTCGATGAGTTCGCCGTAGCGGACCGCCCAGGCATCGAAGTCAGCAGGATCGTTTTTCAAGCTTGGGGCCAGGATATCGTTCATTCCGAGCATGACGACCAGGACCTCGGTGCCCGCGTCGAGCGTCTTGCCCACTTCGACATCCTTCACATCCAGCACCACGCTTTCTGTGCGGCTCTTCTTTTCGAAATTCAGCCAGGCGCCAATGGTCGAACCGCTGCCGCCCAAGGCGATCCATGTCGCCTGCACATCGGGCCGCACCAGCCGCAGTCCCTCCGCGATCAGCGCGGGCCAGCCGCCCGGCCCGCCCTTGGCGCCTTGGCCCGTGATGCTGTCGCCAATGAAGACGATGCGATCGCTGTTTTTGACGATGGGCGCAGGCGGGTCGCTCTGTGCGGCTCCAGCGAGCCGGGCTGGTTGCGCGGTGGCTGGCAGCGCCGTCCACGCGATGATCGCAGCGATACCGGCAGGGAGCAGGCGTTTGTTTTGCATAGGATTTTGATAATTTAAACAGGTATGTTTGGCAATCGGAATCAGGCCACAGCTGTCCGCCCGCAGTCTTGCCAACATCGCGCGTGGCGTTAGAATCGTCGCGCTTGGTTTGCGGCAAGATAAAGGAGCCCATCATGACGGATGTACAGCAGAAGACCGCGGGTATCGCCATCACCAGCCTCGTGCTTGGCATCGTCGGCCTGCTGACGATCTGGCTGTGCGGCATCGGCGTGCTGTGCGCCATTCCGGCGGTGATCTGCGGGCACATCGGCTATGCCAGGGTCAAGAAATCCGCCGGTGCGCTCGCCGGCGACGGCCTCGCGCTGGCCGGCCTGATCACCGGCTACATCAGCATCGGCCTGCTGGTAACCATCATTCCGATCCAAATGGCTATCGCCATTCCAGCGTTCATGAATGCGCGCGCCAAGGCCCTGGAGGCGTCCTGCCAGAACAACCTGAGGATGATTGAGGCCGCACGGACGCAATACGCGCTGGATCACAACGGCGCCGCTCCCGCCTGGGCCCAGCTCATCGGTACCAAAGGCTATTTCCAGCAACCGCCTGTCTGCAAGCAGGGCGGCGTCTACTCGCTGCCGGCCAAGCTGGACGACAAGCCGTCCTGCTCCGTCCACGGCCCGCTGCGAAAATAGTTACCCAAGGTGTTTATTTTTTCACGCCCATCCAGTCGAGCAGCCAGCGCCAGGTGGCCTCGGCATTGCGCTGCGCGGGCGGCGGCGGGAGCGGCTGTGTGGGAATGACCACCGGCTTGCCGCGATAGGCGTCGGCCAGCCGTTTGAACATCCGACCCTGCTCCTTGATCCGGTTGTCCACCGTCAGCAGGCCGAGGCCGTATTCAAACGGATTAAAATCAAACCGCTTGTCGACATCGTGGCTGGCCCACCACGTGAACCAGCAGATGCCTTGGGCGATGCCGCCGGTGATGGCCTTTTCCATCCAGCGCGGCACATCTTCCTCGGGCATCTCGGCGTTGCAGGCGCCGAATTCCTGCAACCACATCGGCTTCTGCGGCGCTTTCCCGTAGCTGCGCGCGAGCGCCGCCATGGCGGCGGGCAGCTGGGTGTAGGGCGTGTCGAGGTGCTTGCCGAATTTGCCGGCGCCGGTCCAGAAGGGCCAGCAGTGCAGCGTCACCAGCTCCTGCTGCGCCATCAGCGCCTCCGGCGAGAAGTTGGCGACCTTGAACCAAGGGTTGTGGTCCACGCCGTTCACATGAATGCGGCCGGGACACAGCGCGTGCATGCGCTGGAAGATGCGCGCCATCCAGGCGTCGCCCTCCGCCGGCTCGCAGGACCAGCAGCAGTTGATCTCGTTGCCGATGTCGTAGCCCAGGAAATTCGCGTGCGACACGAGCCGCCTGGAAACTTCCGCGAGATAAAGTTCCTGGACCGCGGCCCACTTGGGCGACGTGTAGAACGGTTCTTTTTCGAGATAGGGCGGCGTGAAACGGAATCCGCTGAGCCAGCCGGTGTAGAGGGTGACCAGCACCTCGAGCTTCCGCTCCGCGGCGAGCCGCAGGAGTTCGTCGAGGCGGTCGAGGTGGGCCGCGCTGACCGCGCGCGGGTTGGGCTGAAACCAAGGCCAGATGAGCATGATGCGCAGATGGTCCGCGCCCAGTTCGACGATCCGGTCGAAATCGCGGGCGATGGCGGCCGCGTTCCAGTCGTTCCAACAGAAGTACCAGTTCTGCGACGGCACATAGTCCACGCCGAAGCGGTGCCGCAGCAGCCGGTCGGCCGGGCTGGCGTCCCGCGCAGCGCCGGTCCAACCGGGTACCACCCCCAGCGCCGCACCAGCGGCCAGGGCAGCGGAGGACGACTTGATGAAGGTGCGTCGGTTCATAACGGCTTCCTTTTTTGACGGCCAGCGATCGGACGCGAAGGTACCGGACACGCCCTTTTCCGTCACGCTTTTCCCTCCGGACGACGCGGCGCGCGCCCCGGAAAAAATAAAATATCGCCAAGTGTCCGGGAAAAGGGCATAATGGGTGCGTAAGAAAACAGTCCGGCGACCATGAGTCGCGAGAAGGAATACGAAAATGGCTAAGACACAAGACGCGAAGAAGAAAGTGCTCAAGAAGGCACTGAAGACCCCGGCCCAGAAGAAGTTGGCCAAAAAGGTCAAAAAGGCCACGAAGAAATAAGTAACCACGCACGGCGCGTTGTCCCGACTCACGTTGTGGACAACGCGCCGGGTTGCTCCCGCTTTCCGATTTTCCAACCCTCGGAAAATCCCCCTTCAACTTTTCCAATCCTTGGAAAAGTGTTTTGTTTTTCGGCCTAGGAGCCATGGGTCACACGGCAGTTCTGCCCGTCGCGTCGATCACGCCCCCCCCTTGCCACGGCTTACGCCTCCTCTGCTCATCCGCACCATTCGTAACTCGGCCCGCGCCGCCGGTGGATTGAAAAGCCCGGACCAGGGGCTAAATTATCGGCGGAAACAGGTGCTCTATGCATATGACCATTCATCCAAGCCAATGGTTCCATCACGAGGCTATGCAGGACGTACGGATGCCGCATCCGCACCGGATACGGCAGTTGCTGCATGACGGGGCGTTCTGGGCCACCGTGTTGCTGATCGCCTTGCTCTGCGTCATGTTCGTCGTGGCGATCATCTCCGGCAGCACGCTCAGCGGCGAACCGTATACGTCCTACTATGTGCCGTGATGTTGGAACCGGCTGCGCTGGAAGCGGGGTGAAGCGTGGGGGAGGTTTGTGTTTTATGGAGCCTCGCCCAACACGCTGACCGCGCTTGCTTGGCCTCGAAAGTTCACCCTGCGTCCCCTGCAACAAAAAGGACTCCAACGGTTGCCCGTTGGAGTCCTTGAAGCCCTTGCGGTTTTGCAGCGCCGCTATTTCTTCCAGCCTTCGCGCTCGGCGATTTCCTGGAGGAAGAAGTCGAGCGTGGTGGCGATGGACTGCTCCATCTTGATGGTCGGGGTCCAATCCAGGACCTTCTTGGCCTTCTTGATGGAAGGCTTGCGGTGCTCAACATCCTGGTAGCCGCCCTTGCCGTAGAACTCGCCGCTCTCGACGGTCTGGTAGCCGGCGAACGGCGGGAATTTCCCGCGCAGCGGATGCTTGTCGAATTGCGCGACGAGCATCTCGGCGAGCTCCTTGATGCTGGCTTCGTTCTCGGGGTTGCCGATGTTGAAGATCTCGCCGTTGCAGCGGTTGCCGTCGTTGGCGATGATGCGGTAGAGGCACTCGACGCCGTCGGTGATGTCGGTGAAGCAGCGCTTCTGGAGGCCGCCGTCGACGAGCAGGATCGGCGTGCCCTCGACCAGATTCAGGATCAGCTGCGTGATCGCGCGGCTGCTGCCGATGCGCGCGCTGTCGAGGCTGTCGAGCCGCGGGCCGACCCAGTTGAACGGGCGGAACAGCGTGAATGGCAGGTTCTGCTTCTGGCCGTAGGCCCAGATGACGCGGTCGAGCAGCTGCTTCGAGCAGGAGTAGATCCAGCGCTGCATGCGGATCGGGCCGACGATCAGCGGCGACTTGTCCTCGTCGAACTCGTGGTCGGTGCACATCCCGTAGACCTCGGAGGTCGAGGGGAAGATGATGCGGCGGCCGTAGCGCGCGCAGTAGCGGACGATGCGCAGGTTCTCCTCGAAATCCAGCTCGAAGACGCGCAGCGGGTTGCGGACGTATTCCTTCGGCGTCGCGATGGCGACGAGCGGCAGGACCACGTCGCACTTGCGGACGTGGAACTCGATCCACTCGCGGTGGATGGAGATGTCGCCCTCGGAGAAATGGAAGCCGGGCCGGTTGAGCAGGCGGCCGATCTTGTCGTTCTGCAGATCCATGCCGTGGACTTCAAAGCGACCCTTCTCGGCGAGCAGGCGCTCGGTGAGGGCGTTGCCGATGAAGCCGTTGACGCCGAGGATCAGCACGCGCGTCGGCTGCACGACCTTCAGGCGCGAGACGCTGGAGGGGCCGAGCCGCATCTTCTCGACGATGCCGAGTTCCTTGCACGCCTGTGCACCGCCGAGGCAGACGCCGCCGTCCGGCTGCACCAGGTCCAGTTGCAGCGCGTCCGTGCCGCACGCCACGACGAGCGGGTTGACGGAGAGGATGGTGCCGGACTTGGCTTTGCTCTCCGCCTTCGAGACCGAGGCCGACCACACGATCAGCTTGCGGTCGCCGAGGTGGGTGAACGCGCCCGGATAGGGCTTGGTCACGGCGCGGATAAGGTTGCGAATCTCCGCGGCGCTCTTGGTCCAGTCCAGCAGGCCGTCGGCCGGCTTGCGCCCGCCGAAGTAGGTCGCCTGGCTGTGGTCCTGCGGCTTGCGCGGCGCCTTGCCCTTGATGAGCTTCGGCAGCACGGCGTCGAGCAGCGCGGTCGCGACAGGAATCATCTTGTCGAACAGCGTCGCGGCGGTGTCCTTGTTGGAAATGGAGATTTTGCGCTGGGCAACGATGTCGCCATCGTCGGGATGCGGCGTCATGTAGTGCAAGGTTACGCCGGTCTCGGTCTCGCCATTGACGAGCACCCAGTTGGCCGGGCAGCGGCCGCGGTACTTCGGCAGCAGCGAGCCGTGCAGGTTGAGCGCGCCCTGCTTCGGGATATCGAGCACGGCCGGCTTGACCATGTTGCGGTAGTAGAAGGAGAAGAGGAAATCCGGCTCCAGCGCCTTGATCTTCTCGACCCACAGCGGGTGGTTGATGTCCTCCGGCGCGTAGACCGGCACGCCGTGGGCGGCGGCGGTCTCGGCGACGGACTTGAACCAGATGTTTTCGCCCGGATCATCCTTGTGCGTGAAGACCGCGGCGACTTCGAGGCCGCTGCGCAGCACGGCCTCGAGGCCGGCGCAGCCGATGTTGTGGTAGGCCAGGACGATTGCTTTCATGGTGCAGCCAGACGGCTCATTCCTTTCACTTCGTGGACCAGATAACGCGGGCGGCCACGCACGTCGCGGTAGATGCGCCCGATGTACTCACCCATCAGCCCCATGCCGACAAACTGGGCGCCGATAAAAATAAACAGGATGGCGAACAGCGTGAACACGCCCTGCGCGGCCCACACCTCGCCCTGGATGAGGCGCTCGATGAGGATGAACACGCCCAGCGCGAGGCCGAAGAACGCGATCACCGCCCCGAGATAGCTCAGCAGCCGCAACGGGAAGGTCGTCATGCTGGTCAGCAGGTCGAACTGCAGGTTGATCAGCTTGAAGAAATTGTACTTCGAGTCGCCGCGCGAGCGCTGCGCGTGGCGCACCTCGATCTCCGCGGTGCGCTTGGCAAACGAGTTGGCCAGCACCGGGATGAACGTGCTGTGCTCCGTGCATTGCAACATCGCCTGCACGACCTGCGCCGAGTAGGCGCGCAGCATGCAGCCGTAGTCGTGCATCTTCACGCCGGTGACCTTCTGCGTGATGCGGTTGACGCACCACGACGGGATCTTCCGCAGCGCGGAATCCTCGCGCGGCACGCGGATGCCGGCGACGACATCGAGGTCCTCGCCCACCATCTTGCGGTAGAGGTTGGGGATTTCCTCGGGCGGATTCTGCAGGTCGGCGTCGAGCGAGACGATCACGTCGCCCTTGGCGTGCGCGAAGCCCGCCATCACCGCCGCATGCTGGCCGTAGTTGCGGTTGAGCAGCACGGCGACGAGGTCGCCGGGATTTTTTTCTGCCGCCGTGCGCAGCATCTCCGGCGAGCGGTCGCGCGAGCCATCGTCCACCAGGAGGATCTCGAACGGCACGTTCAGGCTGCGGCAGGCCTTGAGGCTGCGCTCGAGCAACTCCGCCAGGTTTTCCTGCTCGTTGAACACCGGGATGACGACGGAAAGGGTCGCGTTAGCCTTCATGCCTTGCTCCTGCGCGTCGCGAGGACGTCCTTGATGGCGGCCACCACGTCGTGGACATCGCCCGCGGTCATCTTCGGGAACAGCGGCACCGAGAACAGCCGGTCCGACGCCCATTCCGTCTGCGGCAGCGAGCCGCGCGGATAGCGGCCGGTCTGCGCATAGTAGGCGTGCAGGTGCGCGGCCTTGAAGTGGACGCCCGTGCCGATGTTGCGCTCCTTGAGCGCCACGAGGAACTCGTCGCGCGTCAGGCCGACGCGCTCGATGTCCAGGAACACGATGTAGAGGTGCCGCGTATGCTTGTGCGGCCAGAGCGGTTCCTTGATCGTGGACAGCTCCGGCACGCCGGCCAAGAGTTCGTCGTAGAGCTGCGCCAGCTCCGCGCGCCGCGCGTTGAATGCGTCGAGCTTGGCGAGCTGCGTCAGGCCGAGCGAGGCCTGCAGGTCGGTGAAGTTATATTTGAAGCCCGGCTCGACCACTTCCATCGGCGCGGCCGCGCCTTTCTTCGAATAACGGTCCCAGGCATCCTTCGCGAGGCCGTGGAACTTGAGCCGCTTCACGCGGTCGAACAGCGCCGGATCGTCGGTGCAGACCATGCCGCCCTCGGCCGTGGTCATGTTCTTGATCGGGTGGAAGCTGAAGATGCTCGTGCCGGGGCTGCCGATGCGCCGGCCCTTGTATTCCGTGCCCGCCGAGTGGGCCGCATCCTCGATCAAGGGCAGCTTGTGCCGGGCGGCGAGCGCGCGAAACGGGTCGAGGTCCACCGGCGCGCCCGCATAATGGATCGGAATGATCGCCTTGGTCCGCGGCGTGATCGCGCGGGCCACGTCGTCGGCCGAGATCATCAGCGTCCGCGGATCAATGTCCACGAACACCGGCTTGGCGCCGGTGATTTCGATCATGTTGACCGTGGACACCCACGTCATCGAGCTGGTGATGACCTCGGCGCCCGGCTGGAGCCCGAGCGCGAGCAGGACGCAGTGCATCCCGGCGGTCGCGGAGGTCAGCGCGCAGGCGTGCGGCGCGCCGACGTAGGCGGCAAAGGCCTGCTCGAACGCGGCGCACTTCGGCCCCGTGGTGATCCAGCCGGACTTCAGCACGGCGACGACGCCCTGAATGTCGTCGTCCTCCATCGAGGGCGCCGAAAACGGCAAAAAATCTTTTCGAACGTTCAAAGACAAAGCAGCCTCGCTCCATTTCCTGCGAAAACCGGCGGGATTGTGCGGAGAACACGCTGCGCTTTCAAGTTCCATTTTCCAAAGCTTGAGGCCGCCGGCCCAAGCGGCGCCCGGGGACACCTGAGGGCCGGCGGGCTGTAAAAACAGCAGTAAAACGCCTTTTTCCGGCTGGCCGGTGCCGCTTCCGGTTGCCCCCGGCCCGCCTCCCCTATGCCGGCGACGGACGAAAGATTTCCTTGGCGTTCCGACCGGCTTGGCGGTTAACTTCCCCTGTGAACCAGTTTTTACGGACGGAAATGCTGCTCGGGGCGGCGGCGATGGCGCGGCTGAAGGCAGCGCGCGTCGTGATCGTCGGCCTCGGCGCGGTCGGCTCCTACGCGGCGGAGGCGCTCGCCCGCGCGGGCGTCGGCCACCTGCGGCTGGTGGATTTCGACGAGATCCGTCCGACCAACCTCAACCGCCAGCTCTATGCGCTGCACTCGACGCTGGGCCGTTTCAAGGCGGAGGTCGCCCGCGAGCGCCTCCTCGATATCAACCCGCGGTGCGACGTCGAGGCGCTGAAAATTTTCGGCGATGAGCAGACGCGCCCGCAGATCCTCGCCGGCGCCGATGCGCTCGTGGACGCGATCGACTCGGTCGGCCCGAAGTTCGGCCTGCTGCGCGACGCCGTCGCCGCCGGCCTGCCGGTCATCGTCTCCAGCATGGGCGCGGCGGAACGCACCGACCCCCTGCAGGTGCGCGTGGCCGACCTCGCCAAGACCGACCGCTGCCCGCTCGCCCGTTTCATGCGCAAGCGCCTGCGCACCGCCGGCATCAAGAGCGGCATCACCTGCGTCTTTTCCGCCGAGCTGCCGCGCAAAACGTCGCGCGCGATGCAGGCCGCGGCGCTGGAGAATCCGGCGGAGCAGGATGTGCTGGCGCGCGGCCGCCAGCGCCAGCCGCTCGGCAGCCTGCCGACGCTTACCGGAATCTTTGGCCTGGTCGCCGCGAACACCGTCATCATGAAACTTGCCGGAGAACCATGAAACCAGCCCGCGAACACCTGCGCTGTTTCGTTGCCCCCGCCGCATGGCAGGGCGCCGCGCTGATCGTGGACGAAACCGAGGCGCATCACCTCGTCAACGTCCTGCGCGCCCGCATCGGCGAGCGTGTTGAGGTCTTCGATGGCGCGGGCCGCACCGGCTGCGCGGAGGTCGCCGCCATTGCCAAGCGCGGCGCGGAGCTGCGCCTGCTCGAACAGAATTTCCAGCCGCGCCCCACACCGGAGCTCATCCTCGTACAGGCGCTGCCGCGCGAGGCCACGATGGATTTTATCGTCCAGAAAGCCGTCGAGCTGGGCGCGAGCGCGATTTTCCCCGTGCTCTCCGGGCGCTGCATCGTGCGGCTGACGCCCGACCAGTACGCCGAGAAAAGCGCGCGCTGGCAGCGCATCGCGCTCAACGCCGCGCGCCAGAGCCATGCCGCGTGGCTGATGCACA
Source organism: uncultured Lentisphaerota bacterium (assembly GCA_903912445.1). GTDB lineage: Bacteria > Verrucomicrobiota > Kiritimatiellia > CAIQIC01 > CAIQIC01 > DP16D-bin41. Next base: position 38,886 of record CAIWHP010000082.1, on the reverse strand, counting down.
TCGCCGAGGTCCAGACCTTGGAAACCCTTTTCCAGACCTTGGGAAAACCGGACTTTTGGTTCGTCGGATCGCTTGCGGCGCACGCGGTGCCGCTGCGCGACGCCTTGGCGGCGGCGCGCGCCAAAACGCCGGGCCGCGCCGCCGCGCTGATCGGACCGGAAGGCGACCTGACGCCCGAGGAATATTGCGCCGCCGAGGCCGCCGGCGCCGTGCCGGTCAGCTTCGGCGCCAGCGTCCTGCGCTCCGACACCGCCGCCTTCTACGCCTTGAGCGCGCTGCGCTATGAACTGGCCGATCGCTGATCAGAACCACGAGGCATCCATGTCACTTCGTCATCTAATTGGCCTGCTGCCCCTGGCGTTGCTGGTGGCGCGCGCGGATGAATTCGCGCCGCATCCGTGTCCGGTCACCAACGCCGTCGCGGATGTGCTGACGCCGCTCCCGCTCGGCACCGCGCGGCTCGGCGGGCCGATCGGCGAGGTGCTCGACCGTGTTGTGGCGGCGCGTATCACATCGGCTTTCGCACGCGATGCGATTCTCGCCGAGGCCGAGGAGGCCTTCCGCCGCCGTGTGGATGACCGGATGCGTCCCGGCCAGGGACAGTGGCAGGGCGAGTTCTGGGGCAAATGGATGCTCTCCGCGCTCGCGGCACAGCGCTACACCGGCGACAGCGCGCTGCAGGAAACCATCGCGCGCAGCGTGGATGCGCTCCTCCAAACGCAGCGCGCCGATGGCTATATCGGCACCTATGCAAATTCCGCTTTCGTGTGCAGTCCCAATGGCAAGGCGAACAACTGGAATGTGTGGTGCCGCAAATACACGCTGTGGGCGCTGCTGGAGGCCGGCGAACTGCGCGGCGACACGCGGACGCTGGATGCGACGAAAAAATTCATGGACCAGTTGATGACCGAGGTCGGGCCTGGCCGGATCGAGATCGGCGACACCGGCATGTTCAAGGGGCTGCCCAGCACCTCCCTCCTCGGTCCGGTCGTGCTGCTCTATCGCGAAACGGGCGACGCGCGCTATCTCGACTATGCGGAGTATATCGTCCGCCAGTGGTCGTCCCACGCAGGCCAGCCCCCGGATCTGCTGAGAAAAGGCCTGTCCGGACAACCCATCCATGCCTGGTTCCCCGAACCGGAGAAATGGACCAAGGCCTACGAACTTATCTCCTGCGTCGAAGGCCTGGTCGAGCTGCATCGCGTCACTGGGAACGCCGCTTATCGCCAGGCTGCGATCAATCTGCACCGCGTGATCCGCGAGTGGGAACGGTCGATTTTCGGCGGCGTCGGCAAGAACGACAAGCTGCTCGGGTCGCGTTTCCTCGCGGAGACCGAGGCCGAGGTGTGCGACGCGGTGTATTGGCAGCGGCTCTCGGCGCAGCTCCTGCGCCTGACCGGAGAGCCTGCTTACGCGGAGGACATCGAGCGCACGGCGTTCAACGACCTCTGCGCGGCGATGAAAACCGATGGCTCGTGGGGGGTGCGCCGCCTTTGCCTCTCCGGCGAACACTGGCCGGCGCCGCAACACTGCGGCCTGACCAATCAACACTGTTGCGTGGCGAACCATCCGCGGGGGATGTTGCAGCTTGCGCAAGTTGCGGTGATGACGGCTCGTGATGGTGTTGCAGTCAACCTTTTCATCCCCGGCGAATATCGCGGCCAATTGGCTGGTGGTGGCTCCGTGAAACTGAACGTCGATGCCGAATTGCCGGTGCGCTCCGCTGTGCAGGTGCAGCTCGGCCTGGCCAAACCCGAACGCTTTACGCTGCGGCTGCGGATGCCGCCGTGGGCGACGAAGGCCACCCTGTCCATCAATGACAAGCCTGTGCCGGCGGCCGCGCCCGGCGCCTACGCCATCATGGAGCGCGAGTGGCGCGCCGGCGACCGGATCGCCGTGCGGTTCGATATGTCTGCGCGTGTGGTTCCCTTTCCGGCGCGCCCGGATGGCGCGGGACCAACGCCGGCGTTGGTGGCGGTGGAATACGGTCCGCTCGTGCTCGCACGCGACATACGGCTTGGTGCTGACAACATCCGCGCGCCCGTTACGCTGGACACCGCAGCCGATGGCACGCTGGCGGTACGCCGCGTTGAGGCGCCGGCGGGTTTCCGTTACGTATTTGAGGTTCCTGTGCGCACACCGGCAGGCCGGCGTTGGATCCGCATGTGCGACTTTGCCTCCGCCGGCGCGACGTGGAAAAAAGAAACCTCCGATTTTCTCGTCTGGCTACCGCGCTGATAGGTGAAAATAAATGCATGATCTTCAGAAAATCGAACAGCAATCGAAAAAGCTTGTGGACGAAATCCGCGCCGCGGGTTTGAAGGCACCGGCGAGAATCATCTTTGGCGTGGGCGTTTTCGCGCAGCTCGAAAAGCTGGCGCGGGAGCTGGCGGGCGGCAAGCCGGTCTTCATCATCACCGCGCCGTTTCTCGCGCCACAGGCGGAGGCGCTGCTGCGCGTGCTGCCCGGCGAAGTATTTGCGCGCGTCGAGGGCGAGCCGACGGTGGCGCTCGCCGATGCGGCGGCAGAGCAGGCGCGGCGGCTCCAGCCGGGCCTGGTCATCAGCCTCGGCGGCGGCAGCGTGATGGATACCGGCAAGGCCGTCGCCGCGCTCGCGGTGAACCCCGGCTCGGTGCGCGACTATCTCGAAGGCCTCGGTCAGCGCACCGCGCTCGCCGCCGCGCCGCTGCCGCACATCGCCGTGCCGACCACCGCCGGCACCGGCGCGGAGGCGACGCGCAATGCGGTCATCGCCGCGCCCGACGCCGGCGTGAAGCGGAGCATGCGCTTCGACGGCATGTTGCCCGCGGTGGCGCTGCTCGACCCCGCGCTGACGCTTTCCGTGCCGCGCGCGGCGACCGCGGCGGGCGGGCTCGACACGCTGACCCAGCTGCTCGAGGTCTGCATCTCCGCCAAGCGCAAACCGGCGGTGACGGCGCTCGCGCTGCAGACGCTGCCGCTCGTGCGCAACGCGCTGCCAGCGTGCTGTGAGCATCCGGAAAATTTGGCGGCGCGTTCGGCGATGCTGCTGGCGAGCTTCATCAGCGGCGTCGGCCTGGCCAACGCCGGGCTCGCGATGGCGCACGGCATTTCCGCGGCGCTCGGCGCGCTGCACGGCGTCCCGCACGGCCTCGCGTGCGGCATCCTGCTGCCCGCGACGCTGCGCTACAACCGCAGCGCCTGTGAACCGGAACTGGCCGCGGCGCTGGCGTCTTTCCTGAATGAGTGTACTGTCGCTGGCGCCAGCATCGAAACCGGCATCGCGGAGATCGAGCGGCTGCAGCGGCAGATCGGGGTGCCGGGCGACCTGCGGCACCTGCGGCTCGATGCGGCCGCGCTGCAAAAGATCGCCGCGGGCTCGATGGGCAGCAGCATGAGCGGGAATCCGCTTCCGATGAACCCGGAAAATACGTTGGCATTTTTACAGACGATAAGTTGAAAAAGGAACGACAGTAGTCAGTTGTTGGTGGCCGGTTGCGAAGGGCTCCGCCTGCAACTGACTGCTGACGACCAACCACTGACAACGGACATGAAGCATTTGATCCACGGCCTGCTGTTTGAAGAATTGGTTGCCGCCCTGAAAGAGCTGGGGGTGCCGGCTTTCCGCGCCAAGCAGCTCTGGCACTGGCTCTATGTCCAGCGCGTGAACTCGTGGGACGCGATGAAGAACCTGCCGGCGGACCTGCGGCTGAAGCTGGCGGAAAGCTTCGAGCTGGCGGCGGTGAAGCAGCTGGAGATCACCGGCGAGGAAGGCGAGACGCGGAAGCTGCTCGCGGGCCTCGGCGATGGCGAATGCATCGAGGAGGTGCTGCTGCAGTCCGGCGAGCGGACGACGCTGTGCCTCTCCAGCCAGGTCGGCTGCAAGTTCGCGTGCGCGTTCTGCGCGAGCGGACAGGCGGGCTTCCGGCGCAACCTGACCGCCGGCGAAATCGTCGGCGAGGTGCTGCTCGCGGCGGCGATCTGGGGCGACCGGCCGGGCAACGTCGTGTTCATGGGCGTCGGCGAGCCGCTCGACAACTACGACGAGGTGCTGCGTGCGATCCGCATCCTGAACCACGGCGAGGGCCTCGCCATCGGGGCGCGGCGCATCACCATCTCGACCTGCGGCGTGATCCCCGGCATCCAGCGGCTCGCGGGCGAGGGCCTGCAGATCGAGCTCTCCGTCTCGCTGCATGCGACCGACGATGCGACCCGCTCGCGCCTGATGCCCGTCAACCGGCGTTATGCGCTGGCCGAGGTGCTCGCCGCGAGCAAGGAGTACGCGGAGAAAACCAAGCGCATCATCACGTTTGAGTACACGCTCGTCCGGGGTCTCAACGACAGCGCCGAGCAGGCCCAGCAGCTCGCCCGCCTGCTCGCGCCGCTGCCGGCGCGCGTGAATTTGATTCCGTTGAGCCCGGTCGAAGGCTTTGAGGGCGAAACCTCCGCGCCGGACGTGTCGCGGCAGTTCATCCGCACGCTCGAGCGCGCCGGGCTCAACGCCACGCTGCGCGACTCGCAGGGCAGTCGCATCAAGGCCGCCTGCGGCCAGCTGCGCATCCGCCGGCTCGGCGCCACATAAGCCTTGGGCTGCGCCGTTTTCCAAGGCTTGGAACCGGAACCGCCGGTTTTTCCAGACCTTGGATATTTTCACCGCCAACGTTTCCAAGCCTCGGAAAAACTTTCGCGCTTGGCGGCGCGCGCGCGCTTGTGTAGCGTGGTCGCGGAAAGAGCGAAATATGGCACCTGTCTTTCATGCATTGGGACTGCATTTTCACCAGCCGCCGGGGAACCTGGTGGCGCTGCACAACTCCGGCGAGGCCTGGGAGGCGAAGCAGATCCTCTGGTGCTATGACCGGACGACGCGGATGCTGGAAAGCTGGCGCGATGTGGCGCGGCTGCACGTGAGCTTCTCCGGCACCCTGCTCAAGCAGCTCGAGGATCCCGGCGTCCGCGAGACGTTCCGTGAGGCCGCGGACATCGAGGACTTCCTGCGCCGCTTCCGGAGCTCCAACATCGAGTTCGTCGGCAGCGGCCTGTTCCATCCGGTCTACCCGCTGACGCCGCCGGCCGACTGGGACGCGCAGACCGAGTGGTGGCAGGGCCTCGGCCGCGCCCTGCTCGGCCGCGACCAGTTCCCCGGTTTCTGGCCGCCGGAGATGGGCTTCTGCATGGAGATGATCCCGATGCTGAAGCGGCACGGCTATGCATACGTGCTCGTGGACTCGATCTTCATCAAGCCGAAGCGCGAGATGCGGTGGGAGGAGCAGCGCTACCGCCCGTACCTCGCGCGCCACGGCGGCGCGGAGATCGTCGTCATCCCGCGCGACCGCGACCTCTCCAATGCGCAGCTCTCCGGCCTCGACCCCGCCTGGTTCGCGCACGAGGTGGCCGAGCGCACGAAGTGGTGCGACTTCCCGGCGCTGGTGACGACGTGGACCGATGGCGAGAACGGCGGCTGGTTCCGCACCTCAAATGTCGAGAGCGGCTTCTGGGGCTTCTTCTACCAGCCGCTCCTCGAGCGCGCCCGCGCCGGCACGCTCGGCTTCGCGCCGATCCACATCAGCGAGTTCCTTAAACAATTCCCCCCGACCGAGGAGGTCGAGGTTCACCGCGGCGCGTGGAACACCGAGCACCACTGGGGCGGCGACTTCACGCAGTGGACCGGCTCGCTGCTCCAGAAAAAAGGCTGGGACGAGGTGCGCAACGCCAGCGCCTACTACTGGCAGGCGAAGAAACTGTTCGACGAAAAACAGGCCGCGCTGGCCGACGCCGAAGAAGTGCGGCAGCTCATCATCAAGGCCTACGACCACCTGCTGACCGCGGAGACGAGTTGCAATTTCTACTGGGGCAGCCGCTGGGTCCACCGTTCGTTCGACGATCTCGAACAGACCTATCACCTGCTCGACGTGGCCCTGGAAAAACTCAAGAAGGTTGAATGAGGCGCACATGACAACACCCAACGGCACCCCTCCCGTCGCAAAAAAGAATCCCCAGCCCCAGCCGCAGAAGCCGCTCGTCAGCGGCATCCCGCTCGCCGCACTGTGGCCCAAGGTGGAGGAAACCAGAGATCAGAAGTCAGCCGTCAGCGCGCAGAAACCGGCGGTCAGAGATCAGCGGTCAGAGATCAGCGTGCCGAAACCCGCGCCGGTGGTGCCGCCGCCGGTGACGGAAAAGAGAAGCGAAACGCCACCGCCGGTGCCCGCGCCCGCGGCAGCAAGTGCGGCCAAACCGATTCCGGTCCCCATACGCCACGACGCCAGTGCTCCAGCACTCCCGTTTTCCGCGCCCTTCGCGCCTGTGGAGAAAAAGGTCGTCGTGGAACCTCCCGCGCCCAAAGCGCCGGCCGTGATGACCCCCGCGCCGGTTGTCGCACCGACGGCAGCAGCCTTCGTCGCGCCGCCGCCGCCGGCCGCGCCGGCCAAACCCGTGGCGAGCGAAGTCAACCAGCCCACGCCTGTCGCCCCGGCCGCCGCCGTCGCGGCGGCGCCATCAGCCGGCGGTCAGAAAGAGACCGTCAGCGACAAAAAAGCCGATGGCGACATTCCGCAGTCCGTTTCGACACCTCAAGCTGCTCCTGCCCCCGTGCCCGCGAAGAAAACCGAGAAGCCGCGGCCGCCGCGCAAAACCGCCGCCCCGGTGAAGACAGCGGCCAGCGATCAAAAGCCAGCAGGCGGCGGGCCGCAGCCGGAGGCGCGCCCGCCGGAGCAAGCCGTTCAAGCAGGCCCGGCCGCGCCGCCGCCGGAACAGGCCTCCGCGCCCGCGCCGTCGGCGTGGCCTGCGCGGTCACCGCTCTATATCGCGATGGTCGCCTCCGAATGCGCGCCGGTCGCCAAGGTCGGCGGCTTGGGCGACGTGGTCTTCGGCCTGGCCCGCGAGTTGGAGATCCGCGGCAACAGCGTCGAGATCTTCCTGCCGAAGTACGACTGCCTGCGCTACGACCAGATCTTCGGGCTGACGCTGACCTACAAGGATCTCTGGGTGCCGTGGTTCAACGGCGCGATCCATTGCAGCGTCTACTTCGGGTTCGTCCACGGCCGCAAGTGCTTCTTCATCGAGCCGCACTCGGCGGACAACTTCTTCAACCGCGGCGTCTTCTACGGGCAGAAGGACGATGACCTGCGCTTTGCGTTCTTCTGCCGCGCCACGCTGGAGTACATGCTCAAGAGCGGCAAGAATCCCGACGTGATCCACTGCCACGACTGGCAGACCGCGCTCCTGCCGGTGCTGCTGTTCGAGATGTACAAGTTCTTGGGCATGACGCATCCGCGGGTGTGCTTCACGCTGCACAACCTCCAGCACCAGGGCGTCACCGGCCTGCAGGTCCTGCAGGCGACGGGCCTGAACCGGCCGGAGTATTTCTGCCACCCGGACCGGCTGCAGGACAACGCCAACCGCACCGCGCTCAACCTGATGAAGGGCGGCATCGTCTTCTCCAACTTCGTCACCACGGTCTCGCCGCACTATGCGTGGGAGATCATGAACACGAACCAGGACTACGGCCTCGGCCGCACGCTGCACACGCATGCTGTCAAGCTCGGCGGCATCCTCAACGGGCTCGACTACGACATGTGGAACCCGGAGCTCGACCGGCACATCCCGCAGGTCTACGGCCCCGCGACGCCCGACAAGAAATACGCGAACAAGCAGGCGCTGCGCCAGCGCTTCTGGCTGCAGGATGTCTACAAGCCCATCCTCAGCTACATCGGCCGGCTCGACCACCAGAAGGGCGTGCCGCTGATCACGCACGCGATCAACTACTGCCTCCAGCACGGCGGCCAGTTCGTGCTGCTCGGCACCAGCCCCGACGCCAAAATCTCGCAGCACTTCTGGGGGCTCAAGCGGCAGTACAACGACAACCCCGACTGCCACATCGAGATCGGCTTCAACGAGGAGCTCTCGCACCTGATCTATGCCGGCGCCGACATGATCATCGTGCCCAGCCTCTTCGAGCCGTGCGGGCTCACGCAGCTCATCGGCCTCAAGTATGGCACCGTGCCCATCGTCCGTTCCGTCGGCGGGCTCGCCGACACGGTCTTCGACGCCAACTTCTCGCCCAAGCCCGCGGCGGAGCGGAACGGGTATGTCTTCAACGACTTTAATCCCGCCGGCATCGAGTCCGCGCTGAGCCGCGCCATCGGGCTGTGGTACAACTACGCGCAGCATTTCCGCGAGCTGATGCTCAACGGCATGCGCAGCGACTATTCGTGGAACCACTCCGGCGAGCACTACCTGAACGTCTACGACCTGATCCGCGACAAGTGATCACTTCCGCGAGGTCACCAGCACGATGCCCTGGCCGGGGCGCAGCACGTAGTGGAACGGCTCGTGGATGTATTCGAGCTGGAATTCCGGCGAGACATCCTCCAGCGGTTTGCCCGACTGGATGAACTGGCGGAGGTTGTCGGCGTAAAATTCCTGCTGGTTCCACGGGTCCTTGTTGAGGATCAGCAGCGCCTCGTCGGGGTGCTTGGCCGAGGCCTTCCACATCAGCAGCACGTTCGGGTTGTTGCTGGGCAGGATGCTCAGCGGGCTTTCCTCGTGGAACACCGGGAAGCATTTCTTCAGCACGTTGACCTGCTGGATGAACGAGGAGAGGTCGACCCCGGTCTCCTCCCAGTCGGCGGGCGTCGTGGTGACCACGTGCAGGCTCTTGCGGAAACCATACTCATAGCCCATCGGCAGCATCACGCCCGCGGAGAACAGCGCCGCGAACAGGTAGCGCTGCTTCAGGCCCGCGAGGTTGCCGTTGAGTTCCGCCGCCAAACGCGGGGTGTCGTGGCTTTCCGGGAAGCCGATCGAGGGCGCGGACTCGCGGATCAGGTTGTACTGCTCGATCAGCCACCAGTCGCTGAAGTTCCACCACTTCGAGCTGTTGAACACGAAGTCGAAGCCCGCGCGCGCCGTCTCCTTGGTCTGGTCCGCCGTGCAGCCGAGCGTCTCGGCGAGGAACAGGGTGTGGCGGCCCTTGGCCTTGGTCTCCTGGATCAGCCGCCGCCAGACGTGTTGCGGCACCTGGTAGGCGGCATCGCAGCGGAAGCCGTCGAAGCCGAGGTCGCGCAGGTGCTCCACCACGCGCATGCAATACTGGAACAGGCCCTCCGGGTCGCGCGTGTGCTCGAAGTCGAACTGCGCGAGGTCCTGCCAGACCACCCGCTCGCCATTCTGGTCGCACGCCGCGTTGGCCACGCGGCCGTCCGGCCCGCGCTTGAACCATTCCGGGTGCGCGCTCGTCAGCGCCGAGTCCACCGCGCAATGGTTGATCACCAGGTCGGTCATGATTTTCATCTTCGCGCCGTGCACCCGCGCGGTCAGCGCCCGCACCTGCTCGTCGGGCGCCACCGCGCTGGCCGCATCGAGAAACGCCGGATTGACCGCAAAATAATCCGCGATGGAATAGAGGCTGCCCGAGGCGCCCGTCTGCTGGAGCGGATTGACGTAGATCCAATCGAAGCCCAGCTCCGCCGCGCGGCCGATAGGGTTGTCCCATGCCGAGAGCGCTCCGGCCAGCCGCGGAAATATGTTGTAGATGATCATGGTCCTACCTGCTTTCCAACCCGGCCCACCATGGGCCCCCAACAGCCCTAATTTCGCACAGCCTCCGGCGTTCTGCCACTAATCTTTCCCGGCTGTGGTCATGTGGGCGCTGACTTTTCCTCGTGCAGTTCATCCCGGCACCGGACTGATCCCGGTCAAGCCTGGCGACAAAGCGCCCACTTTTCGGTAGAACAGGGCGCAGCCGGAGCAACGAAGATGAACTATCGCGAGCTGGGGAAAACGGGCCTGCAGGTTTCTGAGATCGGCGTCGGGGCGTGGCAGCTCGGCGGGCCGCTGCTGCTCGAGGGCAAGGCCGACGGCCATCCCGACCTCGGGCGCGACTTCTGCATCCGCCTGATCCAGCAGTGCGGCGAGCTTGGCATCAACTTCGTGGATACGGCGGAGCAGTATGGCGACGGGGAGAGCGAGCGGCGGGTCGGCGCGGCGCTCCGCGGACAGCGCGACCGCTGGCTCCTGGGCACGAAATTCGGCGCACAGGTGGGGCCGCACGGCGGGCGCCGGCGGGACGCCTCGGCGGCGCGCCTGCCCGTCTCGCTGGCCGGCTCGCTGCGGCGGCTGCAGACCGACTATCTCGATGTCTATCTCTGGCACGTGGCGCCCCAGCCCGGCGAGGCCGAGGAGGCCGCGCAGTTTCTGCTGGAGGCCCGGCGCAAGGGCCAGGTGCGTGCCATCGGCATCTCTACGGCGGACGTCCGGCAGGCGGAGCTGCTGCTCAAGCTGGGTTGCCTCGATGTCGTGCAGTTCCCGCACAGCATGGTCAGCCAGCCGGACCCGCTGGTCGCACTGCTGGCTGCGTGCGGCGCCGGCGGCGTCGTGCGCGGCGCCTTTGCCGGCGGGCGCCTGAGCGGGAAATATTTCCACCAGGCGCCGCAGTTTGCGGCCGACGACATCCGCAATCAGCGGTTGGGCAACACAGTGGCCGTCGCGCAGGATTTCGCGCGCTACGCGGTGTTCGAGGAACTGCTGACGCCGGCGCGCGGCATGGTCCAGCTGGCCTTGCGCTGGCTGCTCGACGAGGCGACGACCGCCACCATTATCCCCGGGGGCAAGAGCCTGGAGGATTACCGGCAGGCCGTCCGCGCCACGGAGCTCCCGCCGCTGACGCCGGCGGAGCGCGCGCGCATCGAGCAGTTGAAGGCCGAGCTCCTCGCCCGCCCCGCCTGAACCCGGCGCGCAACGCGATAGACGCGCAAGCTCTGCTGGCTGACCAGCGCCCGCAGACCAGCGCTGAGGGCGACGGCCCCAACGTATCCCCGCCTTTCGGCCCGGAACCTACCGTGCGGAGGTGTGGCGGCCAACCCCACCAGCCGGGCGAGCAAGCTGTTTGGCCGGCCACTGCCTTTCTCAGTTCCTCTCCAAACCGCTCGCTTCCTGGTCGCTATCTGGCGTCACTAGGTAGCGGGGGTGCCGATGAGCTGATCAGGCGCCAAAGAGCGGTGGGGGTTGCTGTTGTGGTGTTGCCTGGCGCTGTGGACTGCCGCCGCGGCTGCGCGGGTGCAGCTGGACGGCGCACACGGTTTTCCTTGGAAAAAGGTTGCGCCCGTTTTCCAAACCTTGGAAACTCCCGCGCGTCGTTTTCCAAACCTTGGAAGCTGGAGTGGCGGCCCCGGGGCGCCGCGGAAAAAGGAGCCGGACATGAGCCGTGGAAAAATTGTGGATGCTGTGCGGGCCGGGCGGATCCTGGTGTCTGACGGCGCGTGGGGGACCTTCCTGCAAAAGAAAGGCCTGCAGCCCGGCGCGTGCCCGGAGCTGTGGTGCGTCGAGCGCCGTGCCGACGTGCTCGACATTGCGCAGGGCTATGTCGCCGCCGGCGCCGACATGATCGAGACCAATTCCTTCGGCGGCACGCGCTACAAGCTCCAGCACTACGGCCTCGCGGAGCGCGTGGCCGAAATCAACCGCGCCGCCGCCGCGCTCTCGCGCGAGGCCGCCGGGCCGGACCGCTGGGTCATCGCCTCGGTCGGGCCGACCGGGCAGATGACGCTGATGGGCGAGGTGACCGAGGCAGATTTGCAGAACGCGTTCAAGGAGCAGGCCGTGGCGCTCGCCGCCGGCGGGGCCGATGGAATCTGCATCGAGACCATGACCGCGCTCGACGAGGCCGCCGCCGCCATCCGCGCCGCGCGCGAGAACACGGCGTGCGAGGTCATCTGCACCTTCACCTTCGACCGCAGCGTGACCGGCGACTACCGCACGATGATGGGCGTCTCGCCGACTGCCGCCGCCCAGGTGGCGCTCGCCGCCGGCGCGCACATCATCGGCACGAACTGCGGCAACGGCATGGAGCGGATGGTCGAGATTGTCCGCGAGCTGCGCGCGGCCGCGCCGCAGACGCCGATCCTGGTCCACGCCAACGCCGGCCTGCCGAAGAATGTCGGCGGCGCGGATGTGTTCCCGGAATCGCCGGCCGACATGGCCGCGCGCGTCCCCGCGCTCGTCGCCGCGGGCGCCAACATCATCGGCGGCTGCTGCGGCACCACGCCCGCGCACATCGCCGCCCTCCGCGCCGCCGTGGCCGCGCTGGGCAAGCCATGAAGCTGCTCGTCGCCACGCGGAACAAGCACAAGCTGGAGGAGATCCACGCGATCCTCGCCGGCTTGGACGTGGAGCTGCATAGTGCGCTGGATTTCCCGGAGATCCCCGACGTGATCGAGGACGGCGACACGTTCGAAGCCAACGCGATCAAGAAGGCTGTCACGCTCGCGCGCGCCACCGGCTGCTGGGCGCTGGCCGACGACTCCGGGCTGGAGGTCGAGGCGCTGGGCAACGCGCCGGGCGTGTATTCCGCGCGCTACGCCGGCGAGCCGGTCAGCTACTCCGCGAACAACGCAAAACTGCTGCGCGAGCTGGCGGGCCAGACCGACCGGCGCGCGCGCTTCCGCTGCGTCATGGCCTTGAGCGATCCCGCGGGCCGCGCCGAAACCGTCGAGGGCCGCTGCGAAGGCCGCATCATCGAGGCGCTGCGCGGCGTCGCGGGCTTTGGCTATGACCCGCTGTTCGTACCTGAAGGATTCGAGGAAACTTTTGCCGAGATGCCCGCCGACCAGAAGAATACCATCAGCCACCGCGGCCGCGCGCTGGCCGCTGCGCAAGAGAAATGGAAACAGCTGCTGGGCGAAACCTGAACTGGAGCGCGGGGCTGCAAACCCTGTCCACGAGAGTGAAACAGCAACCTCACGCATCCGATGAGCACAGGACTTTCAGTTCCGCCAATAATGCAACTGACGCGCCGCCCGCTTCCGGTGGGCGGGGCTTCCAGCCCCGCGAAATTCCTCCCGCACCACCACCTGGCTTCCCCCATGCGGCAGACTTGCGTAAGCATAGATTCGACGCCGCTGAACACATTTATTTTGTGACGAAACGTCGTGCCGTAGGTGTGGAAGTTGATTTGTCCAAGCCGCCGCCAGCCGACGAAATTGTTGGCGCATTGTTTTGGCTGCTGGAGCAACAACGTATCTGGCTGCCCGGTTTTGTGCTCATGCCTGACCACCTTCACCCGGTGTTGGCTCCGCGGGCAACCTTCTCGCTTAAACAGGTTCTGCACAGCCTGTTCAGTTTCAGCGCGCAAAGAATCAACCAGCGCTTTCAGCGCCACGGCGCTCTTTGGATGGAAGAATATTTCGAACATCATCTGCGCGACCGGGACGAAGTCCGGCCATGCCTTAATTATCTGCATCTAAATCCTGTCCGCAGAGGATTCGTCCAGCAGGCAACGGATTGGAGTTATTCAAGCGCTCAGGCCTCCTACCATGAGAGGTTAAGTTGGGCTTGGTTTTTGGGAGGGTAATGTTGATCTCGCGGGGCTGGAAGCCCCGCCCACAAAAAACAAGCTGTCGTGTTTTTGTAGTTTGGAATTTGAGGACAGCCCATGAAAACGAGGGAGTAACGATATGAAAATAGCGACATTCAACGCCAACAGCATCCGCGCGCGGATGGAGCCGATCCTCGCGTGGCTGGCGCAGCACCGGCCCGACGCGCTCTGCATCCAGGAGACCAAGGTGCAGGATGCGGAGTTTCCGCGTGCGCCGCTGGAGGCCGCGGGCTGGCATGTCGCGTTCTGCGGCGAGAAGTCCTACAACGGCGTCGCGCTGATCACCAAGCAGCCGGCCACCGACGTGCGCTTCGGCTTTGACGATGGCGCGCAGGCCGACCCCACGCGGCTGGTCTGCGCGCAGGTCGGCGGCGTGACGATCATCAACACCTATGTGCCGCAGGGCCGCGAGCTGACGCACCCGATGTTTGCCTACAAGCTGGAGTGGTTCCGCCGGCTGCGCCGCTATTTTGACCGGCATTTCAAGCCGACGGGAAAGGTGCTCTGGTGCGGCGACCTGAACGTGGCGGCGACGCCGCAGGACGTGCACTCGCCGGAGCTGTACGAGGACCACGTCTGCTTTCACCCCGATGTCCGCCGCGGATTCGCCGCGACCTGCGAGTGGGGTCTCACGGATGTCTTCCGCAAGTTCCACCCCGAGCCGGGCCGCTACAGTTTCTTCGATTACCGCACGATCAACGCCGTGAAGCGGAACATCGGCTGGCGGCTGGATTACCTGCTGGCGAGCCCGGCGCTGGCCGCCCGCGCGACGGCTGCCGACATTGATCTCGGCCCGCGCCAGCAGCCGAAGGCCTCCGACCACACGCCGGTGTGGGCGGAGTTCGACCTGTAAGCAAGAGTTCTTCGGCAGGAAGGTGGGGCGATGCGTCCCGCCGAGACGCGCTGTGGCGGCTCCGCCAGAGGCGTCGGCCTGCCGGTTAGCGTGCGGTCACAGCTGCGCGGCGGCGAACGTCCAGTTGGCCAGGTTATCCATGAACGCCTCGACGAAATCCTTGCGGCGGTTCTGGTAGTCGAGGTAGTAGGCGTGCTCCCACACGTCGCAGGTCAGCAGCGGCTTCTGGCCGTGGACCAGCGGCGTGTCGGCGTTGGCGGTCTTCACCACTTTGAGGGCCCCGCCCTCGGTGACGAGCCAGACCCAGCCGCTGCCGAACTGCGCCAGCCCGGTCTCGATGAACGTTTTCCGGAAGGCGTCGAAGCCGCCGAAGTCCTTTTCGAGCTGCGCCAGCAGTTTCCCCTGCGGCTGGCCGCCGCCGCCGGGCTTCATGCTCTTCCAGAAAAACGTGTGGTTCCAGACCTGCGCCGCATTGTTGAACACGGCGGCCTTTTCCACCACCCCGGCCGTTTTTTGGACGACGTCTTCCAGCGGCAGCGCGGCCAGGTCGGTGCCGGCGGTGAACTTGTTGAGGTTGTCCACGTAGGTCTTGTGATGCTTGCCGTAATGAAAGCTGAGCGTGCGCGCGGAGATGTACGGCTCCAACTGATGGTCGGCATACGGCAGCGGGGGCAGCGCGAACGGGCCGGCCGCGGCGGCCACCGCCGGATGCGGCGGCGGAGCGACCTGCGCCCGCGCCACCACCAAGCCCGCATAACCCGCAGCCACCGTCAGGAACTCGCGACGTTTCATGTGTTCTCCTCTGGTTGATCGCAACCGCTCAACCTATCGCACCAGAATGGCCGCCGCGCAAGTGTGTGGGTTTCTTTTCCGCGGCTGGGCACCGCCGCCGGTCGGGTTATCCAAGTCTTTGGGCCAAGTCCGGAGCAGGCCCGGGACTGGAAACCGGACGGCTATTGATTGGGCAGGTCGCGGCGGCGCATGAAGGAGATCCGGACCGGCGTCGGGTAGCTGTAGAAATCCATTATGTCGTCAAGCCGGGCAAACATCCACGGATGGCCGAGCGAGCCGCCGTTCTTGGTAAAGACGATGCCGTCGGCGATGTAGTTACAGGTGTGGATGATTTCATTTTCGCCGCGCTTGAACAGGATGAGATCGCCCAGGCGCGGCGGGGTGACCACGGTGATGTAATTCCGCTGAATCATGCTGGCGGCGTAGGTGTCGTTGGTGCAGCCTTCGTCGGGGTTGTCGTTGAAGAAGTTCAGCGAGGTGAAGTGGCAATGCGGCCATGCCGGGTCGCCGGCGCGCCAATAGCGGTGCACGCGGTCGCGCGCGAACCGGGGCAGCAACATGGAGAGGGGGATCGGCCGGTCGAAGCCGCTGCGTTGCGTGGCGCGCAGCAGGGTGCGCACGGCATCCTGCCGGTCGGGATAACCCCAGTAGTTGGCCAGCTGCTCAATGTTGTCATCGGGGCCCACCAGCAGGTAGGCGATCACCGTGGTTTCCCGCGAGAGCACGCAGGCCAGGCGCCGCATGATGTCCGGGTCGCGAACGTTACGCTGCAACAGCGGCATATCGGCCATCAGCTGCAAGTCGCCGGATTTGAAAATCAGCCGCTGGGCCATGTCGAGGGCTTGCGCATCCACCTCGGCGTCCTGGAGCCAGCCCACCGCGGTTTTCTGCCAAAAACGCAACGGATAGTCGTAATCGGAGTTTTCGGTTTCGATGGCCAGCACCGCATACCAGCTGCGGCGCACATTCGGATCCATGGCGAGGATAAATTCATCGCGGGGATGCACGCTGTAGCCGCCGGCGACCGGCGTGAGCGTGGACATCAGCGTCTGGGTCTGTTCCTGGGTGAAGCCGCTGGCCAGCAGTTGCTGGCGCACCGCCTCCGGATTGGTGACGTGCAGCTTCCACTCCGTCGCCCCGGAGGCCTGCTGGACGTGCTGCCAGAGCGTGGGCGCCATTTCGATCATCGAATAGTCATAGACGATGCGGCCCCACGGTCCGGGTTCGGAACGCTTCTGCATCTGCACCGAATGGCTGAGCGGCACGATGCCGCGCGAACTGCGCATGTGCCAGCCCAGTTCCCACCCGCCGCCCAACAAGAGGCCGGCGAAAATAAACAGAATCCACTTCTTCATTGCTATTTCCAACTACCACAGCAGGCTATGTGCCCGCCAAGGCAAAACCCTCGTGCCAAGCACAGCCCGTGCGTTTATCCAAGCTGGTTATACTTGTTACACCCCGCCCGCCGCAGCAGGTCCCGCCAGACATCCGGGCGCGCGGACTTTACTAAGTTCCAGATGCTTTGCAACTGAAACTGCGCCCGGTGCCCGGGCCCGGGAAAACAGGTGGGCGGCGTTTCCCGTCCTTGGAAAATGCCGCGGCCTTTGCTACCGTCCGCGCCGGTCAACCGAAGGGAAACGACGATGATTCCGCGCTATACCCGGCCCACGATGGCCGCCATCTGGAAAGACGAAAACAAGTACCGTATCTGGCTGGATATCGAGCTGGCCGCCTGCCGGGCGCAGCACAAGCTGGGCAAGCTTCCGACCAAGGACCTCAAAACGATTTTGAGCAAGGCCGACTTCAACGTCAAAAAAATCGACCGGCTCGAAGCGAAGATCAACCACGATGTGATCGCCTTTCTGACGAACGTGGCGAGCTACGTCGGGCCGTCGTCGCGCTTCATCCACATGGGGCTGACCAGCTCCGACATCCTCGACACGGCGCTCGCGATCCAGATGGTGCAGGCGGCGGACATCCTGATTGAAGGCGTCAAGAAGGTGCGCACAGCCGCGGCGAAACAGGCGCGCCGGCACAAGTTCACGCCGATGATGGGCCGCTCGCACGGCGTCCACGCGGAACCGATCACGTTCGGCTTGAAGATGGCGCTGATGTACGACGAGTTCGGCCGCGCGCTCAAGCGGCTCGAGGCGGCGCGCGAAATCGTCCGCGTCGGCCAGCTCTCCGGCGCCGTCGGCACACACGCGCACTGCGATCCGCTGATCGAAAAAATCGTCTGCCAGCAACTCAAGCTCCAACCCGCGGCGATCTCGACGCAGGTGTTGCAGCGCGACCGCCACGCTGAATTTCTGACGGCGATTGCGCTCGTCGGCTGCTCGGTGGATCGCTGGGCGACGGAGTTCCGCCACCTGCAACGCACCGAGGTGCGCGAGGTGGAAGAATTTTTTGCCGAGGGCCAGAAGGGCTCCTCCGCGATGCCGCACAAGCGCAACCCGATCGTCGGCGAGCGGCTCTGCGGGATGGCGCGCCTGCTGCGCGGCTACGCGCTGGTCGGCATGGAAAACGTCCCGCTCTGGCACGAGCGCGACATCTCGCACTCCAGCGCCGAGCGCGTCGTGATGCCCGATGCGACCATCGCGCTCGACTACATGCTCGACAAGCTCGAGTGGCTCGTGCGGACGCTGCGCGTGCTGCCGAAGAACATGGCGCAAAACCTCCAGAAGACCCACGGCCTGATCCATTCGCAGCAGGTGCTGCTCGCGCTGATCAAGGGCGGCATCACCCGCGAAGTCGCCTACAAGACCGTCCAGGACAACGCCATGCTCGCGTGGGAAACGCAGCAGGATCTGCGCGGCCTGATCGAAGCCGACCCGCGCGCCGCCCAGCTCAAGAAAGCCGACCTCGACGCGGCCTTCGACCTCAAACCGCATTTCAAAGACGTGAACCGGACCTTCAAAGCCGTCGGACTTTAACCGAAAAGAAAACCAGCCATGAAAAAAGCGACCAATTCAGCCTACGCCAGCTCTGGTGTTGATATTGATGCCAAAATGGAACTGCTGCGCCGTGCGAAGAAAAAAATAGCGGGCACCCGCACCGCCGGTTCCGCCGGTGAATGGGGCCTGTTCGGCGGGCTGTTCCAGTCGCCGGGCAAGGACCACCTGCTGGTCAGCAGCACCGATGGCGTGGGCACCAAGCTCAAGGTGGCGCAGATGGTCGGCCGCCACGACACGGTCGGGCAGGACATCGTCAACCACTGCGTCAACGACATCCTCGCGCAGGGCGCCGAGCCGCTGTTCTTCCTCGACTACATCGGCGCGCAGAAACTCGACCCGGGCATCTTCGCGGAGGTGATCGAGGGCCTGTGCAAGGCGTGCCGCGAGAACAACTGCGCGCTGGTCGGCGGCGAGACCGCCGAGATGCCCGGCCTCTACCCGGCGGGCGAATACGACCTCGTCGGCACCATCGTCGGGGCGGTGCCGAAGCAGCGGCTGATCACCGGCACGGGCGTGAAGACCGGCGACGTCCTCATCGGCCTGCCCTCCTCCGGCCTGCACACCAACGGCTACTCGCTCGCCCGCCGCGCGATCTTCGAGACGGCCGGCCGGAAGGTCGGCGACCTCCTGCCCGGCACAAAAAAGACGTTCGGCGAGGCGCTGCTGGCGGTGCACCGCAGCTACCTCAAGCCTGTGCGCAAGCTGCTGGACGTGGTGAAGGTGCACGCCATCGCGCACATCACCGGCGGCGGCTTCGTGGACAACATCGACCGCTTCCTGCCCAAGGGTCTGTGCGCCGTCGTGGACCGCTCCACGTGGACGCCGCTGCCGATCTTCCAGTTCATCCAGGAGGCCGGGCAGGTGGAGCGCGACGAGATGTACAAGGTCTTCAACATGGGCATCGGCCTCGTCCTCTTCGTCGGCCGCGCCGATGCCGAGAAGACCGTGAAACGGCTGCGTGCCGCCGGCGAAAAGCCCGTCGCGGTCGGCTTTGTCGAGCAAGGCGCCGAGCCCGTGCGGCTGGTCGGCTAGCCGCTCGCTGTCGCGTCGCCTGTTGGACGGGGGGGGGCTCCCGTCCACCAGAAGCAAGCCGTGCAGACTCAGGCCAGGCTGGTCTCAGGTGGCGGGAGTGCGGCGCTGTTCGTGCCCTGCCGGGCGGCCAGCCCCAGGATGACCAGCAGAATCAGGAGCGCGATGAACTCCGACGGCGAGTGCTGCAGAAAGCGCGGCAGCACGGCGAAGCACACCAGAAAAGCGGCCGCCAGCGCCAGCATGGTTTTCGATCTCCACTGCTGATCAAAGCACAGCTTCAGGCCGATGAGCGCGCAGGCTGGCAGGAGCAACACCAGGTGATGTTTCTCCGGCATCGGCGAGATCAGCAAAGCCCCGATCAGATACGCGCAAAAAGCCCGGCCTTCGCGCGCGGGTGATGCCATCCGGGCGAGCGCCACCTCCACACCGATGATCGCAGCCAGCGCAAACAGCATGCTGATGATTTTCGTCCCCGCGGCCAGGCCCAGCGCAGGACTGAAGCACGCCACCACCCCTTGCAAGCTCAAGAGCGGACGGGCGTGGTCCACGTGTGTCCCCAGCAACTTGGCCGAGAGGAAGGAGTGCACGTAGGACAGGTTGAAATCGAGCAGCTTGTCGCCCACCACGAGGACCGGGAGGAGGAGGAAGAGCAACGAGAAGACGCCGGTATAGATGATCATGCGATACCGCTTCCGGATCAGCAGGAACAGCACCAGCATGATGGGCAGCAGCTTGATCATGATCGCGGTCGCCAGCCAGAACGCGCTAAGCACCGGCCGGTTTTTGACGAAGTAATGCAGGAACAAGACGCAGCAGGCCACGACCATCAGGTTGATCTGGCCGTTCACGAAGTTATTCTGCAGCGGCGAGAACAGCACGCCCATCAGGAGCAGGGCGGGCAAGGCAAACGGCACGCCGCCGCCGACCTTGGGCAGACCCTCCACCAAACCCCACCAGCAGGCGCCAGATGAGCAGCAGGCTGGCCACGCTGAGCCCATACCAGAGGATGTTGGACAGCCCGTAGGGCAGCAGGCTCAGGGGCACAAACAGCAAGGCGGCGAACAGCGGGTAGATAAACGCATGCGGCGTGATTTGCACGCCCGCGATGACGTGGGCCGCTTCATGCCCCTTGTACGGATCGTGGCCCTGCAGCAGCGCCTGCGCGGCCACCAGATAGCCCGACAAATCATAGCCGCCCTCGTCGTAGGCGGCGCGCATGGTTTGCAGCAGCAAACCGCAGCCTGCGAGGCCCAGCACGGCGAGGGCAGCCGGCTGTGTCCACTTCGCGTTCAGCAGGTGCATCGGTAAGCTCCCCAATTTTCGCTGCCACCCAACAGTACGTGTCTATCCCAATGTCCTCCGTGGCCGCAAGCTGGAAGTTGCCGCGCGCGGCGTGCGGTTCGCGTCGGCGCGCTTTCCCTCCCCCGGTCGGCGGGTTTACAATCGGCGCCATGTACACCTCCGCCGACAGCGATAAAATCCGCCGGCAGGCGCTGGCGCTGGGTTTTGACCTCGTCGGCCTGGCGCCGGCGCGGCGCGCGGCACACGCTGACGCGCTGGCCCCTTGGCTGGCCGGCGGGCGCCACGCCGGCATGGGCTGGCTGGCGCGCGACCCGGAAACCCGCGCCGACCCCGCGCGGCTGCTCGCCGGCGCCAAGTCCATCGTGTGCGTGGCGCTCGCCTATGGCGCAGAAATTCCGCCGGCGCAGTGCTGGGACGATCCCCTGCGCGGCCGCGTCGCCCGCTTCGCCTGGGGGCCGGACTATCACGACCTGATCGCCCCGCGGCTGGAGGAACTCGCGCGCTACATCGAGCGCGACCTTGGCCGGCCGCTCGCGTGGAAAGTGGCCGTGGATTTCGCGCCGCTCCTTGAGCGCGACCATGCGGCGCGCGCCGGGCTGGGCTTCATCGGCAAAAGCAACATGCTGGTCTCGCCGGTCTTCGGTCCGCTGCTGTTGCTCGGCGAACTGCTGCTGGATGTGGCGCTGGATCGCTATGACGAACCCTTGCCGCAAGCGTGCTGCGCCGCCAGCTGCTGTACCGCCGCCTGCCCGACCGGCGCCCTGCCGGAGCCCTACCAGCTCGACGCCCGCCGCTGCATCTCGTGGCTGACCATCGAGAACAAAGGCGCCATCCCGGAGGTCCTGCGGCCGAACCTCGGGCGCTGGATCTTCGGCTGCGACGAATGCCAGACCAGCTGTCAGTGGCCGGTGGTCTGCGGGTCCGCGGTGGAGGGCACCCCGCTGCACGCCGCCTTCCGTTTTCAACCGGAGCTCGCCACGCCGCGCCTGGAGGAGCTGCTGGCGCTGGACGAGCGCGGGTTCCGCGAGCGCTTTGCGGGGACGCCGCTGCTGCGCGCCAAGCGCCGCGGGCTGCTGCGCAACGCGGCGGTCGCGCTCGGCAACAGCGGCGCGGCCGCCGCCCGCCCCGCGCTCGAACGCGCGGCCACCGACCCCGACGAGCTCATCCGCGACCACGCCGCGTGGGCCTTGCGCCGCTTGACCGCTGCGGCGTGCGGATGAGAACCTAACGCCAAGCCGCCAAGGCAAGCAGAAGTCGCAAAGGAAGCTTCCCGGCTCTGCGCCCTCCGCTTTACTGCGCGCCTTTGCGTTTAACTCTTCCAAGGATTGGAAACCGAAACAGGTGTTTTTTCCAAGGTTTGGAAAAAGTTGGGGGTTGTTTTTCCCAAGCTTGGAAAATATGCTCCGCGCGGCTTTCCATATTACAGGAATTAAACATGAAAATTCAGCGGGCATTGATCAGTGTTTCGGACAAGGCAGGCGTGGTGGACTTCGCGAAGGCGCTGGCGGGACGCGGCGTGGAGCTGCTCTCGACCGGCGGCACGGCGAAGGCGCTGCGCGCGGCGGGCGTGGCGGTCAAGGATGTGTCGGAATTCACCGGCTTCCCGGAGATGCTCGACGGCCGCGTGAAGACGCTGCACCCGAAGGTCCACGCGGGCCTGCTGCACGTGCGCGACAATCCCGAGCATCTGGCCACGATGCAGGCGCACCAGCTGCAGCCGATCGACCTCGTCTGCGTCAACCTCTACCCCTTCGAGGCGACCGTCGCGAAGCCGACCGTCAGCTTCGAGGAGGCCATCGAGAACATCGACATCGGCGGGCCCTCGATGCTGCGCAGCGCGGCCAAGAACCACCGCTCGGTCACGGTCGTCACCGATCCGGCCGACTACGCGCGCGTGCTGGCGGAGATGGAGGCGCACGGCGGCAACACGACCGAGGCGTTCCGCGGCGAGCTGGCGCAGAAGGTTTATGCGCGCACCGGGCAATACGACGCGGCGATCGCCAACTATCTCGCGGGTCAGCTGGCCAACAAGGATGCGAACCGTCCGCTGGTGCTCGCCTATGCCGGCGGCGAGAAGCTGCGCTACGGCGAGAACCCGCACCAGAGCGCACTGTTCTACAAGGATCCGGTCGTCACCGAGGCCTGCATCGCGCACACCGCGGTGCTGCACGGCAAGGAGATGAGCTACAACAACTACGTGGATGGCGACGCCGCGCTCGAGGCCGCGCGCGAGCTGTGCGGCGTGCCGGGCGCCGCGATCATCAAGCACACGAACCCGTGCGGCTACGCGACGGGCGCGACGCTGGCCGAGGCGCTCGAGGCCGCGTGGGCCGGTGACACGGTTTCCGCGTTCGGCAGCGTCATCGCCGTTACCGTGCCGGTGGACCTCGCCGCGGCGCAGGTGCTCAAGGGCCGGTTCGTCGAGGCGCTGATCGCGCCGGACTTCACGCCGGACGCGCTGGAATTTTTGCGGAGCAAGAGCAAGGACATCCGCCTGCTCCAGCTGCACCGCGCGCTGACGCCGCCGACGCCGGGCCGCACGCTGCGCCAGATCAACGGTGGCCTGCTCACGCAGGACCGCGACGCGTTGCTGATCGAAAAGTGGGAG
Organism: uncultured Lentisphaerota bacterium; assembly: GCA_903912445.1. GTDB lineage: Bacteria > Verrucomicrobiota > Kiritimatiellia > CAIQIC01 > CAIQIC01 > DP16D-bin41. Next base: position 15,997 of record CAIWHP010000082.1, on the reverse strand, counting down.
GTGCCCACCAAGCTGCCGTTCGCCGAGAACAAGCGCGCGCTGGCGTTGTTCGGCGTCAAGGTCTGCAAACACGTCAAGTCCAACGCCATCGTGCTCGTCCGCGAATATGCCCCGGGGAAATTCTCCCAGCTCGGCATGGGCGCGGGCCAGCCGAACCGCATCGACTCGACGCGCAAGCTGGCGTTGGCCAAGGCGCGCGAGAACATCGCCGCGCTGCACGCCGCCACCGGGGAGCAGCGTCCGCTGGCGGAATTCGAGAAGGCGATCCTCGGCGAGTGCGTGCTGGTCTCCGACGCGTTCTTCCCGTTCCCCGACAACGTCGAGGTCGCCGCCGAGGCCGGCGTCCGGTACATCGTCCAGCCCAGCGGCTCGAAGAAGGACCCGGAAAGCATCGCGGTTTGCGACAAGCTCGGTGTGGCGATGGCCTTCACCCACATGCGTCATTTCCGGCACTGAGCGGCAGCACGAGGCCCTGCGCCGGGGCGCTGCGCTGGCCGGGGTAGAAAGCCCGCATGGCTGAATCCGAACTCCTGTTGCTGCCGCCGCCGCGCCGCGTCGAGCGCCGCGCGGGCGCGTTTGCGCTCGCGCCGGCCGGCGTGCTGACGGCGGCCGGCGGACCGGGGTTGCTGGCGCCGCTGCTGCTGCGCTTGCAGGACGAGCTGGCGCACGCCGGTCGCAGCGGGTGGGAAATTTCGGAAGCCGACCCTGCCGCCCACCCCGCCATCCACCTCGTCCTGGAGCACCACGGCGGTCTGCCGCCGCAGGGCTATCGGCTGGAGGTGGCGGCGGACGGCCTGCGGCTGACCGCGCCGGACCGCGCGGGGTTGCTCCATGCGCTGATGACGCTGCGGCAGCTGCTCCGCCAGTTTCCCGCGGCACTGCCGGCGTGCGTCATCACCGACTGGCCCGACTACGCCGTGCGCGGCGCCATGCTGGATATCAGCCGCGACAAGGTCCCGACCCTCGCCACGCTCTGCGCGCTGGTGGACCGGCTCGCCGAGTGGAAATTCAATCACCTCCAGCTCTATACCGAGCACACGTTTGCCTACCGCAACCACCGCGACGTCTGGGCGGACGCCGACCCGCTGACGCCGGAGGACGTGCGCACGCTGGACGTGTTCTGCCGCGAGCGCGGCGTGGAACTCGTGCCGAACCAGAATTCGTTCGGCCACCTGGCTCGCTGGCTCAAACTGCCACGCTACAGCGCGCTCGCCGAGTCCCCTGACGGTTACGTGACGCCCTGGGGCGAGCGGCGCACCGAGCCGCTGAGCTTGGACCCGACCAATCCCGCCGGCCTCGCCCTGTTGCGCGAACTGTTCGACGAACTGCTGCCGAATTTTTCCAGCCGCTTCTTCAATGTCGGCTGCGACGAGACCTGGGACCTTGGCCAGGGGCGCAGCGCCGCCGCCTGCGCCGCGCACGGCAAGGGCCGCATCTATCTGGATTTTCTGCTGAAGCTGCGCGAGGAAGTGGGCCGGCGCGGCCACACGATGCAGTTCTGGGGCGATATCATCCTCCAGCATCCCGAACTCGTCGGCGAGCTGCCGCGCGACATGATTGCTTTGCATTGGGGTTATGAGGCCGCGCATCCGTTCGAGCGCGAGGCCGCGACGTTTGCCGGCGCGGGCCTGCCGTTCTGGGTGTGCCCCGGCACCTCGGCGTGGAACAGCCTCGCGGGGCGCACGTCGAACATGCTCGGCAACATCCGCGCCGCCGCGGAAGCCGGATTGCACCACGGCGCGGAAGGCCTGCTCGTCACCGACTGGGGCGATAACGGCCACTGGCAGCCGCTGCCGGTCAGCTACGCCGGCTTCGCCACCGCCGCCGCGTACGCGTGGAACGCATCGGCCGCAACCGAAATGCCGCTGGCAAAGTTGCTCGACCGGCACGCCTTCGAGGATGCCGCCGGCGTGATGGGCCGGCTCGCGCTCGACCTGGGCGACCTTCAGCGCACGACAGGCGTCGAGCTGGCGAACGCGAGCGTGCTGTTCCACCTGCTGCACAAGCTCGACCTCGCACCGTGGCTCGCCAAGCTGCCCGCCGGCGCGCTGGAAAAAACGGCACAGCGGCTGGACGAAATCATGGCGTCCCTGGCCCGCGCTCACATGCGCGGCGCTGAGGCCGCACTGGTGCGCGACGAATTCGCGCTCGTCGCGCAACTGCTGCGCCACGGCCTCCGGCGTGGGGCGACAGGCGTAGAAAACGCGGACGACCTGCGCGCCCTCCTTGCCGAACACCGCCGCGTCTGGCTCGCGCGCAACCGGCCCGGCGGCCTAGCCGACAGCCAGCGCCCGCTGCGTGAGCGCCTGCCGTGACCGTTCCAGACAGGCCCTCGGCGCACACTTGTACAACTGTGCGCTGGGGGACAGTTTGTCTGGTTGGCTGCGCGACGATGGGCTCAACGGTGGAGCCGGGCGGCTTCAGCGCGGCGCGGCGAGCGTGGCTTCCGGTGTGGAGCTGGTTTGTCCGTCGGCGCCGGTGATCTCGGCGCGGAAGCGGAGGTCTTGCGCCGGGTCGGGCACGGGGATGGAAAGCTCGAACGGATACTCGGCGTCCTCGACCTGCTTCCACGCGCCGCCCAGCTGATAGTGGAACACCACCTTTTTCACGCGGTCGGGTTTGGCGGTGCACCAGACGTAGGCGTCCCACGGGCCGGGGCGGATCTGCACGGCGGCGGCGCGGACCTCGATATCCTTCAGCGAGGTTGGCACGGCGACGATCGCAGGTGGCGCGGTCTTTTCCAGCGGCGGCGCGGTTTCGTGCGCGGCGATTTTCACGTTCACGCCGGCGAGTGTCAGCACCACCAAGCCCCGCGCGGGCACTTCGAGCGCGGCGTGCAACTTGTCGAACTGCACCGGCACGGCAGTGCCCGCGGCGGTGGTTGCGGTCAGCTGCGGCTCCGTGCCGGCGGCGAGGCCGAGCTTGGCGGGCAGAAATTCGACGCCGACTTTTTCTGGGGTGGAGTTTTCGTTCATCAAGACGACGCACAGCTGGTCGGCGGTGTGCGCGAGCAGATGGTTGATCGCCGGGTTGTCGAGCCTGGCAACGCCGCGGTCGAACCAGAGCCAGGCGTCCTTCACCGCGAGCACTTTGCCGGGCGCGGCGCCGTATTCGCGGCTGTCGAACCAGACGTAGCCGTGCTGCCGCTGGCTGGGGAAGGAAATTTTTCCACCCGAGCGCAGCGCGGCCTCGGCGACGAGCCAGTCAATCGTCCACGCCAGGTGCGGCAGGATGTGGTGATAGTAGATGCATGAGACATCTGGGCCCTGATAGGGATAGCGCGGGTCGAGCGGGAGGTCGGTGAAGCCGACGACGTAGTAGCCGGGATAGTTTCCCCAGCGGCCAAGCGTGGCGTTGCGCGCGTAGGTTTCGAATTGTTTGTCGCCGGTGGCGGCGGCGAGGCGCAGGAAATTCGGCGCCCACGCGGATTGGTAGATCATCGCGCCGCCGCTATCCATGCGGCTGTAGGTGCACGGCTGCTCGAAGCCGAGGCCGACGTTCGAGGGGATCCACGACGGCGCGCGGTGCTCGGGTGCGTCGCCGGGCTTGCGCGGGAAGCCGAGGCGGAATTGGTCCGGGCCTTTCCACCACGAAGTTTTCGGCGAACTGGCGGTATGCGCGCCTCCGGGATGCACGGTCATTTCGCCCGCCGGCACGACGGGCTGTGTCCACACGCTGGTCATCAGCCGGCGCGCGCCGAGCGCGGCGCCCTCAAGATATTTTTTCTCGCCGGTCACCTCCCACATCCGCAGCAGGCCCTCCCAGTCGGGCACGAACGAGACGTTGAAGAACGGCTGCGGCGTCAGCTCGCCCGCGGGGGGCGTGCGAATGTTCTTCTCCAGATAGAGGTCGGCCAGTTCGCGCGCCTTGGCGAGCGCGGCGGCGTCGCCGGTCAGCAGGTGGCGGGCCAGCCACTCCTCGAATTCCTGACCGTGGCCGTAGCCGGCGGTGGGCTTCACGCCGTTGGTCGGCAGGGCGACCGCGCCGAACGCGGGCGTGCGGCGGTGCGTCAGCTCCCACAGCCCGCCGTAGGCCGTCGTGCCGTAAATGCTGATCGGCCCGCCCAGGCTGCCGGCGGGATACATCACGCCTGTGTGCGCCGGCTCCGGCGAGAAGTGCGGATTGCTGCGCGAGAGCGCGTACTCCAACGTCGGCAGCGTGCGACGGCGATAGAGCTCCTCGTTGCCGGTCAGGCGATAGAGTTCCAACGCCGTCAGCGGCGAGGAATGCGTCACGCCGTTGAGCGTCTCGATCTGGTACGGGCCTTTTCCGCGTTTCCACCAACCGCCAAAGTTGTCGTCCATGAACAGGTCAATCATGTTCAGCGCCGCATCGGTCAGCGAGGTGCCCACGTTCGAGCGGTAATCGCGCCAGCCGAAGATTTCGTCGGCCGCGGTGCGATAGCCCGCGTACCAGTCGCCGTCCTGCGCGAGCACGCGGAACGCAAAACGCAGGGACGCGCCGGCGGCGCAACGCGCGCGTGCGGTGCCGGGGATGGGACCGTAGATCGCCGGCTGCACCGCACCCGAGGCGCTGCGCAACAGCAGCCCGAACAACGGATGCTGCCGGTCGGGCCACGCGAAGGGGATTTCCTCCGGCGAGCCGCTGACGCCGAGCACGCGCGCGCCGGGCAGCTGCATCAGCGCGACCGGCGTCGGCGTGTGCGTCTGCAGCAGCGTCACCGGCTGCGACGGGAACCGCTTGCCGTGCCACATCATCGGCAGCAGCACCTCCTCGACCTCGGCGAGCGGCTTGCGGCAGAAGAGATGGTAGCCGAGCGCGTAGGCGCCCGCCTGCGCCGGGACGAATTCCAATGCCACGCGCGCCGTGCGCTCGCCGGGCTTCAGCTCCCACGTCGCCGCCAATTTTCCAGCGGGCTGCGGATGAAAATCCAGCCGCACCGTGTTGCCCGCGCGCGTCGCGGAGCGCGGCACAAAACGCAACGCCTCGCCTGCGTCCCAGACCGCCATCCCGCTGCCGGTGCGCGTCTCCAGTTCCACACCGCCCGCCCTGACCTTGAACGGATGGACCACACCGCCCTGCCACGAGGGATAGAAACCCGTGAACTTCAACTCGGTCTTGCCACTCGCTACCACCGCGTAGGTTTCCGCGTCGGCGTCGGCGCCCACATCCACCCAGCGGCCGTCCTGCTTGAAAGCGACGCGCGGCGCCACGGTCGGCCGGCCGTCACGCTGCGCCGGCAGGAATTCAAGGCGCAGATGTTCATTCTCCAGCGCGGCGGAGCCAAGCTCGCCGCTCGTCGTGACCGGCGCGGCGGCAAACGGATCGGCTGCGCCCGGCATCGGTAAGGCAAGTGGTTTCACGCGCGGATGGTGCAGCGTGCCGAGTGCGGCGGTCGGTTTGAAGTTCAGATCGGTCGTCAGCAGGAGGGCATCGGCGCGCGCAAATTTTTTCCCGATATCGTGGATGCCGAGCAGCACCGGCCCGGCGGGCAGCTCGAAAACGCCGCCGGGTTCCCACGAAAAACTCGGCCGGCCGGAATCCCCAAAAGTCTCCTGCGTCAGCTTGCCGCCGGCCGAAACCTTGAACAGCCGGGTGCCCGGTCGGTCGTTGGGATAATCCGCGGCGCGCGCCCAGAGCGCGTAGCGGCCCGCGCGCGGCAGGGTGACGCCTGTGACCGCCGGCAGCTTCGCGCCCAGCTCGCCGTTGGATAGCATGCCCTTGCCGGAAAAGTGCGCCGGGCTGTAGCCGCTGTTCCAGTCGCCAAGGAACTGGAAATCCTCGCACTCGACGCCGAGCGTCACCGGTTTCTCCGCCGCGCCCGCCGCCGCCGCCAGTGCGCCGCACACCAACCCGATCGCAAAATATTTCATAGGCTTGTTCCCTGCTGCCAAACGCCGTTCCTCAAACGCGCAGCTTTTCCAATTATTGGAAAACCAAGGCCGTTATTTCCCAAGGCTTGGAAAAAACAGCGGCGTCTATTTCTTCATCTGCTCTACGGCCGGCAATGCGCTCACGCCGAGGCGCTGGTGCAGGATCGCGAGCGCGTGCGGAGTCTGGCGGATGTCCTGGATAAAGTCCTTGCCGGCCTTGCTGTGGGTCTGGAGCGCGCGGCTCAGAGAGTCGAGCAGCAGCGCGCGCAGGGCCGGGTCGCGGTCGAGCGTGCAGGCGTAGGCCAGGCCGCTGGCGACGAGCAGGTCGGTGCCGCCGTTGCCGCGTCCTTTTTCGAAGGTGGGGCAGGTGTCGAGGTAGCGGAAGCTGTGGGTCTCGTGGTTCCATGCATATTTTTCCAGCCAGTGCGCGTTGCGCGTGATGCACTGCTTTACGGCGTCCGAAGGCGCGACGGCGTCGAACAGCATCAGGCCGTTGAGCAGTACGCCGGCGGCGAAGGCCTTGCCGCCGGGATGCGACGGCTGGTGCAGGCACTCGGGCGGGCCGTGCCGCAGGCCCCAGTCGCCGCGTTCGGTCTGCTTGCCGGTGATTTTCTCGACATACAGCCGGGCGGCGTTGAGGAAAAAGGGTGCGCCCGTCGCTTCAAACGCGGCGACGGCGTTCATCAGCGGCCAGCCGGCGGCGCGCTCGATGCCGAAGTCGAAGTTGCGCGTCATGTAGGTGGCTTGCGCCGTGCAGACCATCTCCGCGACTTCGCGGTAGCGGCGCTCGCCGGTGAGGAAGCCGACGCGGAAATTGCCCGGCTGGAAGATGTGTCCACCGGGATCGATTGCGCCGGCGATAAATTGGTTTGGGCGCAGCAGATCGGCGAGGCCGAACACGTTGCTGAGCGTACGGAACTGCGGAGCGCCTTGCTCGAAAAAGCCGCCGACGTGGCCGACCGAGTGCGCGTAGACGCGGCCCGACATCCGCTCCTGCCACGGATAGTGGACCGTATCTATCGTCGTGCTGTGACGTGCGCAGTCGTTGGCCCAGCGGAGCCACAGCGGGTCGCCGGTGCGGATGAACTGGAGCGCGAGCGCGCCCATCATGTCGTATTCGTGGTTGCCCCAGTTGAAATGCCGCTCGCCGTGCCAGTCGCCAAAATTCATCCAGCCGTATTCGTGTTTTTTCTGCCGGTTTTTCTCCAGCTGCGCGAGGCCCTCGGCGGCCATTTTCTCGTAGGCCTCGAACAGCCCGGCCTGCTGCGGCTCGACGATGCCGAAGACGCCGCTCGCGCAGTAGTGCTGCGGCGGGGCGACCGCGTAGAGCGGCTGGTGCGCCCATGCCGCAAAGCGCGCGTCATTCGTCGCGGCGCAGCGGATGTAGAGGTCGGTGCTGAATTCCAGCCCGCGCTTGATGCGATACTGGCCGTGGTCGTAGCAGTAGTAGAGGCGAATCAGGTCCTCGGAAAGCTTCGACTCCTTCGCGAACGCGTCGGTGGCTAGCGCCGGCAAAATATTCACGGTAAGGCCATCGGGTCGCAGCTCGAAGCCCTTCGGATAAAGCTGCCAGAAGTTTGGCACCGCCACCGCGAGGCCGTGCGTGCCATCGGTGATGAACGCGCTGCCGGTGGCATGCTGGCCGCTTCGAGATTGTCCGCCGAGTGTGGCCGTGAAGTGATCGTCCTTAGCCTGCAACAAGGTCGCTGGCGTCGTGAGGGCCATGGCCTCGGCGCCATCGAACGCGCCGCGTGCGGCGCCGCGTGCGGCCAGCGGAAGCGCAAGGCTCGCTTCGCGCAGGTTGGTCAGCACGGTGTTGGTCTGGTTGTTGCCGATCGTCCATTGTAAGCGCACCCAGTCCTGGCCGGCATAGACAAAGAAACGCGCACGCCACCGGAACAACCTGGCCCCGTCGGCGGCAACGAAGTCGCCTTCCGCACGCACCTCTGCGCGCAGCGGGCCACCTTCCTCAACGGTCACGGAATCCGGCGCGCCGGCGAAAAATTTCTTGCCGGCGCCATCCGTAATCTGCGCCTTGCCGCCCGCCGTCACACTCGCGAACAACGCAAACTGCTTCCGGCCGATCGGCAACCTCAGTGGGCCATTGCAGATCGTCACTCCATCCGCGGTTTGTTGAACGGTGACGGGCGCGATCGACTGTGGCGTGGCAGCCGGCATGCCGATGCACAGACAATAGTTTGTTGGTGTCAGCGCGGTATCGGCAAGGAAACTCACTTGCAGCCACTTGACGGAGGCGTCGGGCCAAAAGGCGGTGGCCTCGCATTGTGCCGGCAACATGGTGCCGGCGCTGTCGCACAGCGCGGCATCGCCGGCTGCGGCGAGCGCGCCCTGCGCAAACGGGATGCCGCTCGTCACCGGCCAGTTCCGGCGCGGAAATTCCGTCGGCTCGCCGATGGTCAGCGCGATGCGCTGCGCCTTCGATGCCACCCGCCGTGGCTGGGCACCGGCGGTAAACTTTACGACGGCCGTGGCGCCGAGCGACCGGATGGCCGCCGCGCAGGCTTGACCCACAGGCAAGCCGGCCAGCATGACGCGATGGTTGCGAGAGTCGCCGACCGTCTCCTTAAAATTTTGTCCGGCGCACTCGACCGTGGCCGGCGGCGTGGGCACATCGCTGACCCACGAAATTTCCGTCGCGCCATCCGGCCGCGTGAAGGCGGCGGCCGCACTGAGCTGCGGTGGCACCAGCGGCTCCAGCCGGAGGTAATCGTAGTAGGCCGAGCCGATGCTGGCGGGGTTGGCGAAGCGGTCGTCCACCAGCAGCTCGAAGACGCCGTCCTGAAGGCTGTGGATGCCGAGCTCGGTCTCGCCGCCGCCGGATTTCAGCCACGTGCGGCCGGCGTCGAGCGAGTAGGCGAGCGGGCGCGTCGTGGGGCCGAGCCAGGCGCGGTAGAGGCCGGGCGGGAGGCCGGTGATGCGCGTGTGCAGCGGCGGCGCGCCCTCCTCCGCCGTGGCGCGGTCGCGCGCCACCTTGGGCGTGGTCAGCGCGGCGTCGCGCGAGCGCTTGCCCGCGCCCTCGGTGGTCCACAGCCGCCACTGGTTCGCGGTGACCGTGTTGGTCAGCCAGGCGCGCGGCGTGCTCCAGTCCTCGGCCTCGAACAGCCGCCCCGGCAGCCCGCGGAAGTTGGCGTTGGTCGCGGGCGCAGCGGCGAGCGCGCTCCGGCCGCCACCCGCCCCGGCCAGCAGGCATAAGCCACCCGTCAACAGCAGGAAAATTTTGTGCATGCCGCGAGCCTACGCCTTTTCCCGTCGCGGGAAAAGGCGGACGTGTTGGGGCGAAGCCGGCCGCGCCGCGGCCGCAGCTACGGCGCGAGGTGCGCTTCGGGATTCGGGACGACGTTTTGCGGCTGCTTGGCGAGGAAGGCCTTGAGGTTGTCCAGCGCCACGTTCATCAGCCGCGTCCGCGCCTCGCGCGTGGCCCAGGCGTGGTGCGGCGTGATCTGGCAGTTGCGCGCGCGCAGCAGCGGTTGCTCGGGCAGCGGCGGCTCCTCGGTGAGCACGTCCAGCATCGCGCCGGCGATTTTCGAAGAGTTCAGCGCAGCGGCGAGCGCGAGGTCGTCCACCAGGCCGCCGCGCGCGGTGTTGACGAGGTAGGCGGTCTTTTTCATCAGCGCGAGCCGCGCGGCATTGACGAGCTTTTCCGTCTCCGGCGTCAGCGGGCAGTGCAGGCTGACGATGTCGCTCTCGCGGAAGAGCGTGTCGAGGTCGCAGCAGCGGACGCCCTCCGGCGGCGGCACCGGCGGCGTGCGCGTGTGGCAGAGCACCTGCATCCCGAAGGCGACCGCGCGGCGCGCGACGGCCCGGCCGATGTGGCCGAAGCCGACGAGGCCCAGGGTGCGGCCGGCGAGCTCGGTCAGCGGGTGCAGCCAGTAGCAGAAGTCCGGCGAGTCGCACCAGCGGCCCTTGCGGACCGTGTGTGCGTGGAAGCTGATGCGGCGCGTCTCCTCGAGCAGGAAGGCGAAGATGTGTTCGGCGACGGCGTCCGTCGCATAGGCCGGGACGTTGGTGACCACGATGCCGCGCTTGGCGGCGGCGGCCACGTTGACCACGTTGTGGCCGGTGGCGAGCACGCCGATGTATTGCAGGTGCGTCAGCTTGCGGATCGTCTCGCGGTTGAGCAGCGTCTTGTTGGTCAGCACGATCTCGGCATCGCCGGCGCGCTGGGGCACCTCGTCCACCGTGGTGCGGTCATAGACGGTGCATTTGCCGAGGGCACGGAAGCCGTCCCAGCTCAAATCGCCGGGGTTCAACGTCCGTCCATCGAGCACGACAATTTTCATGCGGGTGCGAGCTGTACGTCGTGTTGCTGCTCGAACGCGGTGATCGCCGCTTCTTTTTCGAGCGTGAGCGCGATGTCGTCGAGGCCGCGCAGGAGGTAATCCTTCACGCCGGGATCGATCTCGAACTGGAAGCTCTGCTCCGGCTGGCCGTGCAGCGTCAGCGTCTGCTTGGGCAGATCCACGGTGGCGGTGACGCCGGGCTGCGCCTTGATGACGCCGAAAATCTTGTCCACCTCGGGCTCGGACAGCTCGAGCGTGAGCACGCCGTTCTTGACGCAGTTGTTGCGGAAAATGTCGGCAAACCCGGGCGTGCGCTCGCCGCCGGCCTCCGCGCGCCACGGCGCGATGACGACGCGCAGGCCGTATTGGGCCACGGCCCATACGGCGTGCTCGCGGCTGGAGCCGCAGCCGAAGTTGTTGCGCGCGACGAGGATCGTCGCGCCCTTGAACGCCGGCTTGTTCAGGTCGAACTCCCCGTTCGGCTGGCCGTTTTCGAGGTAGCGCCAGTCGTTGAACAGGAACTGGCCGAAGCCCGTCCGCCCGATCAGCTTGAGGAACTGCTTCGGGATGAGCGCGTCGGTGTCGATGTTCGCGCGGTCCACCGCGACGACCGTGCCGGTATGGATGGTGAAGGGATTCATGGTTGATGGTTCATGGTTGAGGGTGGATGGCAGCAGAAGAAACCGGGGCGGTGACATATTCCGCCTCGTCCTCGCGCAGCATCGCGCCGGGTTTGCTTTTGCCTCGCAACTCGATTTTCCTTTCGATACTTCCAATCACTAAATTCAGTTGTCGCAACGCCTCGCGATAACGGCCGTCCAAATCATCGAACACTGTGGGCGCCAGCTGTTGTACGTCGCGAGCATAAGACAGGTGCGTCATCGTTTCCCGCGCCTCGCGCCGGCTGCGATGCAGCGACTGCACATACTCGGTGCTGTACTGAGCATAGAAACCTTCGGTCATGTTCGCGCAAACCGATTCCGACGAGCGCAGTATCTGGTTGCGCAACCAGCGAAAATCCTGCCCGAAGCTGCGGGAGTTTTTCTCTACATCCAGCGCCAGTTGATAGAACAACTGATAAACGGGCATGGCTGTCACATCCACTATCCGACTACTCTCCGCTTCCGCCATTCTCCATCCTCCATCAACCATGCACCATTCACCATGTCCTGATGTCCACGAAGTGGCCGGCGATCGCGGCGGCGGCGGCCATCGCGGGGCCGACGAGGTGCGTGCGGCCGCCCTTGCCCTGGCGGCCTTCGAAATTGCGGTTCGTCGTCGCGGCGCAGCGTTCGCCCGGCCGGAGCTGGTCGGGGTTCATCGCCAGGCACATGCTGCAGCCGGCGTAGCGCCACTCGCAGCCGGCGGCGGTGAACACCTTGTCGAGCCCCTCGGCCTCGGCCTGCGCCTTGACGCGCGCGGAGCCCGGGACGATCAGCGCGCGGAGGCCGGCGGCGACCTGGCGGCCCCGGAACACGGCGGCGGCTTCGCGCAGGTCCTCGATGCGGCCGTTGGTGCAGCTGCCGATGAACACGGTGTCGAGCTTGATGTCGGTGATCTTCATGCCGGGCCGCAGGCCCATGTAGGCGAGCGCAGCCTCGACATCGGCGCGGCCATAGCCCTTGACCTGGTCGAGCTGCGGCACGACGCCGGTGACGTCCGTCACCATGCCCGGGCTGGTGCCCCAGGTGACCTGCGGCGCAAGCTGCTCGCAATCAATGGTCAGCGTGCGGTCGAACGTCGCGTCCGGATCGGTCGCGAGCGTCTTCCAGCCGGCGATCGCCTGCTCCAGCGCGGCGCCGCGGGGCGCGTACGGCCGGTCGCCGGCGGCGATGTAGTTGAACGTGGTCTCGTCGGGCCCGATCAGGCCCGCGCGCGCGCCGGCCTCGATGGCCATGTTGCAGATCGTCATGCGCGCTTCCATCGAGAGCGCGCGGACCGCGGCGCCGGTGAACTCCAGCACGCAGCCCGTGCCGCCCGCGGTGCCGATCTCGCCGATGAGCTTGAGCACCATGTCTTTCGAGGTCACGTGCGGCTGGAGGCGGCCGGCGTACTCGACGCGGAAGGTTTTGAACTTTTTCTGGCGCAGCGTCTGCGTCGCGAGGACGTGCTCGACCTCGCTCGTGCCGATGCCGTGCGCGAGCGCGCCGAACGCGCCGTGCGTGGCGGTGTGCGAGTCGCCGCAGACGATCGTCGTCCCCGGCAGCGTGATGCCGAGCTCCGGGCCGACGATGTGCACGACGCCGATCTCCGGCGTGCCGATGTCGAAGAGCCGGATGCCGAATTCCTTGCAGTTCTTGCGCAGCGCCTCGACCTGCGCCTTCGAGACCGGGTCGCGGATCACGGTCTGGTCGTCGGTCGGGACGTTGTGGTCCAGCGTCGCGAAGGTCAGCTCCGGGTGGCGGACCTTGCGGCCGGCGAGCCGCAGGCCGTCGAACGCCTGCGGGCTGGTGACCTCGTGGACGAGCTGGCGGTCGATGAAGAGCAGCGTCCAGCCGTCCGCCAGCTCGGTGACGACGTGCCGGCTCCAGATTTTGTCGTAAAGCGTTTGTTTCATGGCGGGCGGGAACTTACACCACGTCCCGCGGGTGGCGCAATACAAAGCAGAAGGCTGGAGGCTGGTGGATGGTAGACGAAGAATGGTGGATGGCGCATGGTGGATGGAAGACGGGAAGGGGACGGAAGGTTTCCAAGGGTTGGAAAAGAAAAAGGCATTTTTTCCAGACCTTGGAACGATTCGCCGCCCGGAGCAGGGACAACGCGGAGGAAAGCCTGCTTGTCCCTGCGGTTTGGGCTACTTGCCCAGCTGGGCGCGGATGGTGGCGGCGACCTGCGTGGCCAGCCCGGCGTAGCCCTCGGGCGTGAAATGCACGTTGTGCGGCGTCTGCCATTGCGCCAGATGCGCGGTGGCGAGGGCGTGCAGGTCGTCGATGGCCACGCCACTGTCCTTCATGATCTTGGCCGCGGCGCTGTTGTAGGCGAGCTCGGCATCCTTCACGCGGCCGGCGCTACCCTCGGGCACGGGCGTGGTGCTGCACCAGACCAGCTTGGCGCCCGTTGCCTTGAGGCGCGCGACGAATTTCCGCAGATTGTCCTCGTAGACCGACAGCGGACTGACCTGCTTGCCCTGGTCCGGCGGGACATACTTGCCCTGGACGTCGAGCCATTTCAGGTCGTGCAGGCCGAAGTTGAAGTGGACCACGTCCCACTTGCCGGTGCCCAGCCAGGTGTCGAGCTGCTGGAGCCCGCGGGTTGTGTCGCCGCTATTACCGAGGGCGCGGTGGACGTTGGCTTTCCCTTTGAGCAACTCCCTCACGGGCAGGGTGTAACCCATGGAGATGGAATCGCCGATCAGCAGCACGCGCGGCAGGCCGGGCACATCGGCCACCGGTTGCAGGGCCGGGTTGGGCGGCTTGACGCGCGCCGGTTTTTTCACGGTGTCGGCGCCGGAAGCCACACCCGCCAGCAACAACACCAGGGCGGCCGCCACGGCGCCCCGTCCGAGGGAGCAAATGATGTTCATGCGCGGCACTCTAGCAGTCCGCTGCGGGTTCGACAAGCGCATCGCCGGACATAGCGCCGTGGACGTTGCCGGCCGGCCGTGTGGTGTTACGTTGAACGAAATAAACTTAGTGTGTGTCAAACCACCAACAGCGAGGGACCGATGAAGAAAAATTTGGCAGTGGTCGTGGCGGCCGGTTTGCTGGCGGCCGGCGGGGCGTGGGCCGCGCCCGCGGCGTCGCCGCCGGGGTTTACCGGCGGCACGGGAGCGCTCAAGCAGTTTGGGCGCGAGATCGCCGACATGGTGGAGCGCGTGATGCCCTCGGTCGTGGTCGTGCGCACCGAGGCGGTGGAATACCACCTCGGCCGCGACCCGTTCTATGGCCGGTGGTATAAGATTCCCGAGCGGCTCGCCGGCCAGGGCTCCGGCGTGATCATCCGCAAGGAAGGCTTCGTGCTGACGAGCAACCACGTGGTCGAGGACGCGCAGCACATCCAGGTGGCGCTGCCGGACGGCACGCAGTTCCCGGCGCGCGTGGTCGGCCGCGATGCGATGACCGACCTCGCGGTGCTGCAGATCGAAAAGGCCGGCAGCCGGGTTTTCACGGCCGTCGAGCCCGGCGACTCCGACAAGGTGCGCGTCGGCGAGTTTGCCATCGCCATCGGCTCGCCGTTCACGCTCAACAGCTCGGTGACGCTGGGCATCGTCAGCCAGAAGGGCCGCGCCGTGGGCATGCTGCCCTACGAGGATTTCATCCAGACCGATGCCTCGATCAACCCCGGCAACAGCGGGGGGCCGCTGGTGGATGTCGAAGGCAAGCTCATCGGCATCAACGCCGTCATCCAGACCGCCAGCCCCTATGCCCAGGGCAACATCGGCATCGGCTTTGCGGTGCCGGTGAACCTCGCGGTGCGCGTGGCGAAGGACCTGATCGAGCACGGCCGCGTCCTGCGCCCGTGGATCGGCATCCAGATGCGCGAGGCGGAGGAGCGCGGCGAGGGCGCGCCGGTCGCGCGGCGCGGGCGCAGCGCGCGGGCGGCGGCCGAAACCGCGGCCACCCCCGCCATCAAGGGCGTGCTCATCGCCGAGATCGTTGCCCAGGGGCCGGCCGATAAAGGCGGGCTGCACGCCGGCGATGTGATCACCAGCGTGGATGGCCAGGCCGTGGCCAGCGTCCACGACGTGCAGAAGGTCGTCTGGCGCCGCGGCTCGGGCGAGGCGCTGCGCGTCGAGGTGCACCGCGACGGCAAGCAAAAGTCCGTCCTCGTCACCACCGAGCCGATGCCCGCGAGCCGGTGACGACCAGTCATGCGGTGCCCGGTCCAAGGTTTGGAAGCGGCGCCGGGCGGCTTTCCCAAGTCTGGAAATAGAGATTGCTAAAAAATAAACCTGCGCCGGGCGGGGGATGTCTTGATCGTCCGGCGTGGGGGTTCAACCCCGCCCGCGGGACGCGCCGCTGCCGTGACCGGCGGGGGCGCTGTCGCGCTAGGTTCCGTCAGGATGGCCCCGGGTGCGTCCGTCCGGAAAGCGGGATGTATTTTAGTATAATAAGTTTAATTATAGAAAGTTACGCGTTTACATAAGCGGTATCACAACCGTGCCATGCAGCCGGCTAGACAGCCGCGAAATGGCCGTCCCGGGCGTCCCGTCCAGGGGGCGCCGCCCAATCGAGGGGTGTGTCCGGCTCACCCTTTCCCTGCCTCGTTTCCCGTCCTTTTGCATCCTCCGGGGGGTGGCTAATAAGCCCGTTTTCCGCTCTTTTTTATTGACCACGCAAAGTCTTACGGGTAATAAACCGCCCAGTTATTTTGGGTGTAGTGGGTGTCGGCATAAAAAGGTTGGGTGCGATATGAAAAAGAAAAATATTTTTTCTTTTATCTTCTGCGTTTTTGCGTCGCTGGCTTTCGGGGGGTTGCCGGCCCCGGCGCAGACAGTCACCAATTTCGTGTGGACCAACGGAGCTGACAATGCGTGGAGCGCAGCCACCTGGACCAACGCCACGCCACCCGTCGCCGGCGGCAGCACCAACTACAGCATCGTCTTCTCGAACTACACCGGAGCGGTCAGCAGCACCAACACCCTCGGCGTCGGCGGCAGCACCAACGGCTTCCGGCTGAACCAGCTGGCCTTTGCCGCCGACAGCTTGGGCGTAAACTTGTACGGCAGCAACCTGGTCTTCATGGCGGGCGTGGGCGGCGCGGCGCCGGCTGTGACCCAGAACAGCGACAGCAGCGTCTTCATCGCCAACAACCTCAGCCTCTCCAACACCACCACCTTCGGCGGCAGCGGCAGCGGCGCGCTGCTGGTCGGCGGCGCGCTCTCCGGGGCGGGCGGCCTGACCGTGAACGGCGCGACTTATG